>NZ_JBEPPZ010000006.1:0-216869 GCF_040547565.1 Marinobacterium sp. MBR-109 | reverse complement strand
AACCGCACCGTTGAACTGCTCGGTGCAACCTGTTGTCTCAAGCGAGGCGCGTATTCTACCGCAGCCCGTTTCAGTGTCAACCGTTTTTTTCGTTTGTTTTCACTGCCTTGGCGGAGAAAACAACGCGCGGTCAGCGCTGATGAGGTGGCGTATTCTACAGCGATCCGGACTGCTGTCAACGCCCTCCCACCACTTTTTTACCTTTCAGCAGTGTAGTGCTGGATATCAACCAGTTCAACCGATGCAGGATCGATCCGTTCACTGAAAAAGTTCGTCGCTACTCGCGCAAAACGTTCGGGTCCGTCCGTTACCAGGAAGGTCAGCCCGCCCCGCCCTTCCTCTGTGTTCAGCAACGCCTTGGTTTCCAGCTCCCGCTTTACCGCCTCAGCCGTTGTTTGTGCCGAGTCAACCAGCTGAATGGTATCACCGACCACCGATGCGATCGCTTTCCTCAATGCAGGGAAATGAGTACAGCCCAGAACCAGCGTATCCAGAGGAAACTGCTGATCGGTCAACAGCAGCGGCTGGAGACAGCGTGCGACTATTTGTTCTACCAGATCACCCTCATGCCACCCCTCTTCAGCCAAAGCAACAAACAACGAACAGGCTTGAGCACGAATGCGCGCATCAGGCCTTAATCGAAGAATGGCCTTCTGATATGCCTGATTGTTTGTTGTACTTTCGGTCGCGATGACGCCGATATGCCCCAGTCGACTCGCACGGCAGGCCGCTTCGGCACCAGGCTCGATCACCCCCAGTACAGGCAGGTCGGGGTAGCAGTTTTGCAGGTGTTCAAGCGCCATGGCCGAAGCGGTATTGCATGCAACGACGATAGCCTTGATCTGACGACTGCTCAGGGCACACACGGCCTGCTCGGCATAACGGCGGACTGACAATGCACTTTTGGTACCGTAGGGCACTCTTGCGGTATCACCAAGATAGACCAGGTGCTCTTCAGGCAGCACCTGCCTAAGCGCATTAAGAACCGTTAAGCCGCCAACGCCGGAGTCAAACACACCGATGGCATGGTTTGAACGTGGACCTGCAACCTCAGCCATCACGACGCGCCCGCTTCTTGGCTTTATGCTTCAGTGTCTTGATATGCTGACGACTCCGCTCCTTTTTAGCTTCCTGACGTGCGGTAAGGGGATTTTTGCGCCCCGCAAAGGGGTTTTCACCGGTTCGGAACTCAAATCGGATCGGTGTTCCACGCACCTTCAGGTATTTGGTAAAGCGGTTTTCCAGATAACGCTTGTACGAACCAGGCAGCGCATCAGTCTGATTACCATGCACCACGATAATCGGGGGATTGGAGCCGCCCTGGTGGGCATAACGCAACTTGATGCGTCGATTGTTGACTGCCGGCGGCTGGTGATCAGCCACAACATCTTCCAACAGCCGAGTCAGCTGATTGGTAGACCATTTCGCCATCGCCGAATCAAAGGCTTCATTGACCGATACATACAGGTCGCCAACACCCGAGCCATGCAATGCGGAGATAAAGTGAAAGCGCGCAAAAGACGCAAACGCCAGTTTTCGCTCTACCTGGGTTTTAACATCGGCGCGTTCGTCAGGATTCATGCCATCCCACTTGTTAAGAGCAACAACCAACGCACGCCCTGAGTCGATGACAAAACCAAGCATGCTCAAGTCCTGCTCGGTTACACCCTCTCGCGCATCAATGACGCTTATAACAACATTCGCATCCTTGATCGCCTGCAGTGTCTTCACGATGGAGAACTTTTCCACCGCTTCCTTAATGTTTTTTCGCCTGCGCACACCGGCGGTATCGATGAGGATATATTTCTGCTCATCACGCTCATAGGGAATATAGATACTGTCACGAGTCGTGCCGGCCTGATCAAAGACCACAACCCTGTCCTCGCCCAGCATTCGGTTAACCAGTGTCGACTTGCCCACGTTCGGACGTCCGATCACGGCGATTCGAATATTATCCGTATAGGCTTCCTTTGCCTTTTCTTCGCCTTCACCTTCGCCTTCCTCCTCAGGCATAAAGGGCGCGAGCACTTCATCAATCAGCTGGCTGACACCACGGCCATGAGACGCGGCGATGGCTACTGGCTCACCAATACCCAGCGCATGAAAATCAGCCATGGCAGTATCCGGGTCGATACCATCGGTCTTGTTCACTACCAGCCAACAGGATTTATTGTTGCGCCGCAGATGGTCTGCAATCATCTCATCAGCCGGGTTGAGACCTGCGCGACCATCTACCAGGAACAGAACCACATCCGCTTCATCAATCGCAAACAGTGACTGTTCGGCCATGCGCTGATCAATACCGGCCTCATCCCCTGAAATGCCACCAGTATCGATAACAATGTAGTCACAGTCGCCAACACGGCCCTCTCCGTACTTGCGGTCACGGGTCAGACCCGGCAAATCAGCAACAAGTGCATCACGCGAGCGTGTCAAACGATTGAACAGAGTGGACTTGCCAACGTTGGGACGACCAACCAGTGCAATTACGGGCAACATAGGATTTCACCTGAAAACAACACGGCGGCCACTGTGGATAACAGCGGCCGCCGAAAATGGACCCACAGATCCGGATTATTTAAATTTCAGCGCAGTCAGACGACCATCATTGCTGAGTACATAGAGCACATCGTCACGCACCAGCAGATCACTCTGAACACCGGATGAGCTGACGCGATGGCGGGCTGTAAAATGACCGTCAACCTGAGACATGACGTGCAGATAACCATCTGCATCAGCCGTTACCAGCGAGTTCCCCACCACGACCGGTGTAGTCAGACGGCGGTATTGCAGACTGTCCTGACGCCACACACTGGCACTGTTACGCGCATCAAATGCATGTACATGATCCTCATCCGAGATTGCATATACATTCCCGAAGCCTCCGGCCAGACCACGGTAGGTGGACAAATCCTGGCTCCATACAACCTGTCCATTACCAGGATTCAGCGCCACCAGGCGGCCCTGATAACTGCCGACGTAGACGAGACGGTTGTAGACCAGGGGCTTGCCATCAATATCGACAATACGCTCAAGTTCAGTTCTACCCTCAGCCAGTGAAATACGCTGTTCCCAGACAGGCCGCCCCGATGCATTTTCGACTGCAACCAGTTTGCCATTGGCAAAACCCGCCAAAGTGAGGTCAACCGCTACAATAGGTGCGCTTGTACCGCGCAGGCTGAGCCGCGGAATCTGACTGTCATAACTCCAGCGCCGCTTACCATTACCAACCTCAAGCGCCGTAATCTTGCCATCAAGCTGCTGAACAACAACCAGCTCCGCATTCATCTGTGGTTGGGAAATCACTTCAGAAGAAGCCTGATAGCGCCAACGCTCTGTACCGTCTTCGGTATCGAAGGCGATCACCACACCCGATTCAGTGGCCAAAACCACGATACCGTTACCGGCACCAACGCCACCACCTATCGGAGTTTTCAGATCGACGCGCCAATTGACACGTCCTGATGCAAGATCCGCTGCAACGAGGTCGCCCTGGGCACTGACTGCAAAAATCTGCTGCTCATGGATGGAGGGAACCAGCTGATGAAACTTAGAGCCAAGACTGCCTCCGGTGCTCAAGCTCCACAGCTGCTGAAATTGCTGCTCGGCTTCGAAGTCAACCAGTGGATTAGGCTCAACGGTTTCTTCACTGTTGAACAGCCCACAACCAGCAAGCGAGAGACTCATGGCGAGCGCCGCTGCGGTTTTTATCCAATACTTCATGATTCGGCTCCTGCAAGATCATCCCGTTTCATCTTCAGAAGCGGGCGCAACTGCTCTCCACCACCCAGTTTCAGGGCTCTATCATAGGCCGCAAAAGCTTCGCTCGGCCGGCCATTATCGGCATGCAGATCACCCAAGAGCTCCTGGTACTGCACTTCATAAATACCTGCATCAACACTTCCCAGCAGGTTGATGGCTGCATCCGCATCACCCTGCTGGCTCAGCAGCATGGCCTTTCGAAGCGTGGCGACACGCGCAATATTATCGGTTTCAGTCGTTGCACCCAGCACCCAGTCCAGCTCCTCAAGCGCACGCTCGATCTCTCCGTTACTGACAGCCATTGAAGCCATCATCAGGGCGCCGTAACGTGCATAAGCCGTGTCAGCATAGTCGGACCGAAGCTGTTCATTCAGATGGCCCGCTGTTGCATACTGCGACTCATTGATGCCACCTGCTGACAGCTGTACAGCTTCTGTCAGATTCTGGTACAGGGCTGAAGCATTGGCTGCTTTCTGTTCCTGATTGCCCTGCCAGGCTTTCCAGCCAAGCACGATCGCAACCGCGGCAGCGACACCAATCACCAGCGCCTTGCCGTTTTCCTTCCACCACTCCTTGAGCGCCTGCACCTGTTCTTCTTCGGTACGCAATTCTGCCACTGTCCACTCCTGCTAAATTGAATCGCCTGGCCACACGTCAGCTTGTAAAAATCTGTTTCAGCTGATCTGCCAGCTGCTGAGTGCCAAGATCATATACTGTCTGTTCCTGATACCAAAGAGATGCCTGCATCTCATCTGACTCGGCGCGCTTAAGTAGCGCTATCGCCGGCGCCCCGGTCTGGCGAGCCTTGGCCGCAATATTTTTCAGTCCTGAACAATGGGTACGAATACGTAGCCCCGGCAAAGAATGGCGCAGCTGTTCGGCCAGCAGCATCAGCTCCGCCTGTATTCCCTTCTGCTCTGCCGCCAGATATAAGTCAAATGTCTGACGCACCTGATCAGGCACCACTTCCAGCGTCTCAAGCAGGAGGATCAGGCGTTCAACGCCCATTGCAAAACCAACAGCTGGAGTTGGTTTTCCGCCCAACTGTTTGACCAGACCATCATAGCGCCCGCCCGCACACACGGTACCCTGGGCCCCCAGCCGATCAGTCACCCACTCGAAAACGGTTTTGCAATAGTAGTCCAGACCGCGTACCAGATAGGGGTTCACTTCATATTTCACCCCAGCGGCATCCAGTATTGTACACAGCTGCTCAAAGTCAGCGGCAGATTCCTGATCAAGATAATCGGTCAGAACCGGAGCCTGCTCAAGCAGTTTACGGGTACCTTCATCCTTGGAGTCCAGAATGCGCAGGGGATTTGATTCCAGCCGACGCAGGCTGTCCTCATCCAGTTGCTCAGAATGCCGGCTGAGATATTCCACCAGCGCATCGCGGTAACGTGCACGTGCCTCATTACTGCCCAGAGAGTTGAGTTGCAGCGTTACAGCTTGCTCCATACCCAATTGACGCCACAGAGCAGCACTCATGAGGATAATTTCGGCATCAATATCCGGCCCGGCCATGCCAAATGCCTCCACACCCACCTGGTGGAACTGGCGATAGCGACCCTTCTGGGGCTTCTCGTAACGGAACATGGGCCCCTGATACCAGAGGCGCTGAGTCTGGTTGTACAACAGGCCGTGCTCTTCACCGGCGCGAACACAACACGCCGTTCCCTCTGGCCGCAACGTCAGGCTTTCACCATTGCGGTCTTCAAAGGTGTACATCTCTTTCTCAACAATATCGGTCACTTCACCGATGGAGCGCTTGAACAGATCGGTTTGTTCTACAATCGGCATGCGTATTTCAGCATAGCCATAACTGCCAAGTACATTCTTTACGGTGCTTTCAAGATACTGCCAAACCGGTGTCTGGTCAGGCAGGATGTCATTCATGCCGCGAATGGCTTTAATTTTGCTCAAAACGTCAGCTTTCCTGTTTCGATAGGGATATGTAGGATTTTTTAAAGCGGTAGGCTCAAGCGGGCAACATTGTCCTTGCTCATGGCTGCAAGATCAATGGACTTCCCCTGGTAGCTGAACAGACTCACGGCATCTACCTTACCAACAACCACAGCCAGCGTGGCATCGCTCTCGAACTTGAGCGATTGTCCTGCCTGTGCCACGCCGTTGAACAGCGTGCGGCCGCCCACTTCACGAATACTGATCCAGCAGTCATCACTGAATGTGATATCGAGACCGCTTGAAACAGGCGCAGGCACTTCAGGCTCGGCAATAGAAGACGCTGCCGCTTGCGCTTCCTGCAACTGCTGGACCTGATCGTCCGTGAGGTAGACCGGCTCCTCATTTTCGGGCGTGACATCCGGCGCCGCAGCAGCTGCCTCACCGTCTTCGGTGACTTCAACTTCGGAAACTGCATCATCCACCTGAGGCAAAACCAGTGTTTTGCCATCACTGGTTTCAATCGAGAACGGCCTGTCATCCAGCGGTTCACGATCAGCTGTCGTGAAACCTTGCTGGGTCTGCCACCACCATACACTGGCTGCAATCAAGGCCAACACGAAAAGCCAACTGCCAATCCTGAGCAACGGACGCCCCTGATGCCGCCCGGGCACGGTTGAAACCGTACCGATGGCTTTCACCGTTCCGGTTGTCTGGACATTACCGCTCGCCAGGTTGTAACTGGCAACAAGTGCATCCGCATCCAGCTTGAGAAATTTGGCGTAGGAGCGGATGTAACCACGTGAAAAAACAGGATCGGACAGGTATTGCAGATCCCCCTTTTCAATCGCCTGTACCACCGCCTTGGATAGATTCAGCTGTCTGCAGACCTGCTCGACACTGAGCCCTTGCTGCTCACGTGCCTGAACAAACTGACCTGCTGGAAAATCGTTGGTTATGTTTTCGGATCGGGACTCTTCGCTCACTGAGCTGTCTCCTCATAAAGCCGATATTCTTGCGACTTCGGGTACAAATTCTTGAGCAGCAGCGCGTAGGTTGCAGCCCGAGACACGTTACGCTCCGCACGGGCAAGTCTCACCCCCAGCCAAAGACTTCTGGAGCTGTGTTCAGTCCGCTTCTGCTCGACCAGTTCACGAAAACGTTCAAACAGACGGCTTGATCCTGCTGTATCACCCTTGTCCAGCAGCAGCCCCGACAATTCAACCAACGCAACCGGCCGGTTACCGTTAATTGCCAGGGAGCGCCTGAACGCCTCCTGTGCCTCTTCAGGCGAATCAGTCAAGAGGTAACAGCGCCCCAGATTCTCAAGCGCCTGAGCACGCTGCTGATAGAAGGGATCAGTGGTCGCCTGGCTTAACTGCCGGCAGGCCGCTTCATAGCGCTGCTGCGAAAACAGGAATGCACCGTAGTTGTTATGAATCATCGCGGAGGTTTTGTCCGTCGCCAGTGCCTTGCGAAAATACTCTTCGGCGAGTTCAAACTCCTGCTCGGCCTGAAAAATCAGCGCCATCGCATTGTAAGCCGGGGCATAGCCCGAATCGATTGAAATGGCACGCTGAACCGACATCTTGGCATTGACGGTATTGCCCGCCTGAAGGTATTGCAGACCAAGACTGGTATAGGCTTCGAGCGCCTCCTGAGGTGAATTGGCAGCATTGCCGGAACCGGTGGTCTGGCTCGCACAGCCAGCCATCAGCGTTACTGCAAGCAGCAACATCAACACACCGGATCGTTTCACTTTACCCCCTTATAACCCTTGACTCTTTCCGTGAACAGGCTCTTCTTGTACCACAGGAATATATTTTTGGCTACGGCGCGTGCGGTCTTCAACCTGGCCCACCAGCTGCCCACAGGCCGCATCCACATCATCGCCACGGGTACGCCTTACCGTCGTGATGATCGAAGCCTTGAGCATGATATCCTTGAAGCGCTGAATCGCCTCTTCCGATGGGCGGCGGTAATCAGAGTTGGGGAAAGGATTGAACGGAATGAGGTTCAACTTACAGGGCACCTGGCGCAGCACCTTGACCAGTTCCCGGGCGTGTTCAGGCTGATCGTTAACACCCTCGATCAGAGTGTATTCGACCGTAATCACACGCTTGTCATTCAACCCCTCAAGATAACGGTTGCAGGCAGCGATCAGTTCTTCAATAGGGTAACGCTTGTTGATTGGAACCAGCTGGTTACGCAATGCATTGTTCGGTGCGTGCAACGAAATGGCCAGCGATACATCGCTGACTTCACGCAGCTTGTCCAGTGCCGGCACCACACCCGCCGTGCTCAGTGTCACGCGACGCTTGGACAGACCATAGGCGTTGTCGTCCATCATCAGCTGAGTCGCATCAACAACATTGTCGAAGTTCATCAGCGGCTCCCCCATACCCATCAGCACGACATTGCTGACTCGACGCTCTGAAGGATCAAACGGACCATATGCGCGGATGGCCACCCGCAGCTGGGCGATGATTTCCGCTGTAGACAGATTACGGTTAAATCCCTGCTTGCCGGTGGAGCAGAAACTGCAATCCAGTGAACAGCCAACCTGGGAAGAGACACAAAGCGTGCGCCGATCACCATCAGGGATCAGAACCATCTCGATTGCCGAGCCACCGTCCATCCTTATGACCCACTTGCGAGTGCCGTCTTTGGACACCTTGTCCAGCAGGATTTCCGGCTCGCGGATTTCGGCCATTTCAGCCAACCGGGCACGCAGTGCCTTGCTGATGTTGGTCATTTCATCGAAGCTGGATGCGCCCTGCTGATGCAGCCATTTCAGTACCTGGGTGGCACGAAAACGCTTTTCGCCCATCTGTTCAAAAAAGTCTTCCAGCTTGGCGGGCGACAGTCCCAGCAGATTGATCTTGGTGGGGGACTCGGACATCGGATGTTTACTCGTCTTTGGGGTAACAGGCTGCCCGGACGGGCAGCCCGAAGGGTCAATCAGGCGCCGAAGAAATAGGCGATTTCGCGCTCGGCAGAAGCAGCAGAGTCGGAACCGTGTACTGCGTTAGCATCGATGGACTCGGCAAAATCACGGCGAATAGTCCCTTCAGCCGCTTCTTTCGGGTTGGTTGCGCCCATCAGTTCGCGGTTCAGAGCGATTGCATTCTCGCCTTCCAGCACTTGAACAACAACCGGACCGGAAGTCATGAAAGCAACCAGGTCAGCGAAGAACGGACGCTCTTTATGCTCAGCGTAAAAGCCTTCAGCGTCTTGCTTGCTCAGCTGCTTCATCTGCATGGCGACAATTTTCAGATCAGCTTTTTCAAAACGGCTGACGATTTCGCCAATTACGTTCTTTGCCACTGCATCCGGCTTGATGATGGAAAGTGTGCGTTCAACTGCCATAGGTAACATCCCCAATCTATAGTACTAAGGTCAATAAGGCGCAACATTATACGCAAAGCGCCTCTGACTGAACAGCAGCGACTGAGTGGCGTTAATCCATTTCCTCGATCCAGGCCATCTGGATCGCTTCGAGGATTTTCTCGCCACAGTGGTCGGGATCATCATCAAACTCATCAAGCTCCATCACCCGAGTATACAGGTCCGGGAAGCTGATTTTCAGCGGATCCTGTTCCGGAAAACACTCAACCAGCTCGATGGCAATATCGTTTACATCTGTCCACTTGAGACCCATAACTCACCTCAGTGCTGTTCTGACACCTGATTAATGGTGTACTTGGGAATTTCAACAACCAGGTCCTGATTATCCACAACCGCCTGACAGCTGAGGCGCGACTCCGGCTCAAGACCCCAGGCCTTATCGAGCATGTCATCTTCCAGCTCATCCGCCTCATTGAGAGAATCAAAGCCTTCACGCACAATCACATGACAGGTGGTGCAGGCGCAGGATTTTTCGCAGGCATGTTCGATTTCGATGCCATTGGCCAGCGCCAGATCACAGATTGTGATGCCGCCTTCTGTCTCTATGACCTTGCCTTCAGGGCACAATTCCTCATGCGGAAGAAAGATTACCTGTGGCATCAGCGGGTCTCCTTGTCGATTTCATCAATGGTATGACCGGACAGGGCACGGGAAATGCTCTGGTCCATCCGACGCGAAGCAAAGAAATCGCTGGCCTTGGCCAGCTGCTCAACCCCCGCTTCGATGCGACGGTAATCGGCCTCTGCAACCAGCCGTTCAAGCGTGGCGATTTCCGACTGCAGCATGGAAGCTTCAGCCTCACTCAGCAGATTCCCGTCCTGTGACATTGCCGCCCTCAGCGCGGCAATAATACGTTCGGCTTCTACCTGCTGCTCGCGCAGATTGCGGGCCTCAAGGTCCTCTGCAGCATGACTGTAGGATTCCTTCAGCATACGTGCAATTTCGTCATCACTCAGACCGTAGGATGGCTTCACCTGAATGCTGCTGACCACACCCGTCGAAAGCTCCTGTGCCGACACATTGAGCAGGCCGTCAGCATCAACCTGAAAGGTCACGCGAATTTTGGCAGCGCCCGCGGCCATCGGCGGAATATCGCGCAGAACAAAACGCGCCAGTGAACGGCAGTCACTAACCAGCTCACGCTCGCCCTGAAGCACATGGATCGCCATTGCGGTCTGACCATCCTGATAGGTGGTGAACTCCTGCGCCCTTGCAACCGGGATAGCCGTATTACGGTGTACAATCTTTTCCACCAGCCCCCCCATGGTTTCAAGTCCGAGGGACAGCGGAATAACATCCAGCAGCAGCATGTCACTGTCCGGCTTGTTGCCAACCAGCACGTCCGCCTGCAGCGCCGCACCGATCGCCACCACACGATCCGGATCTATGTCGATGTGCGGCGCCCGACCAAAGAACTCGCCCACGGCATCACGCACACGCGGCACGCGGGTCGAGCCGCCCACCATGACAACTTCAGCGATATCGGCTTTGTCAATTCCTGCATCCTTCAGCGTACGTCGACAGGTGCGCAGGGTACGACTCACCAGTGGTTCGATCAGCGCATCGAGCTGAGCACGAGAAACATGTACCTCAACTTCGCGACCACCTGCCGAAAGGGTTTCAGTCACCTCGGCCTCATCCGTAAGACGCTCTTTGATGCGTCGCGCAAGGGCTGAAACGCTGCGCGCCGATGACGCATCCAGCTGTTCAGCCAAACCACTCTGCTGCAACAGGTACTCCGCCAGCATGCGGTCGAAATCATCTCCACCCAGGGCGGTGTCACCACCGGTCGCCAACACTTCAAACACGCCACGGTTCAGTCGCAGAATGGAGATGTCAAAGGTACCACCACCCAGATCGTAGACGGCGATCACACCCTCATCTTCCTGGTCCAGACCATAGGCAACCGCTGCGGCCGTTGGCTCATTCAGCAGGCGAAGCACCTTAAGTCCAGCCAGCTGTGCGGCATCCTTGGTCGCCTGACGCTGTGCATCATCAAAATAGGCAGGGACCGTAATAACGGCACCTTCCAATTCACCACCCAGCGCTGCACGCGCACGCTCAGCCAGTTCAGACAAAATATCAGCCGAGACCTCGACCGGGCTTTTGTTTCCGGCTGCCGTTTGTAAATAGGGCATGCCGGAGTCGGACGCGACCAGATGATAGGGCATTTCGTCACCCAGCCCTTTCATCGCCTCTACGCCACGCCCCATCAGACGCTTGACCGAACTGATGGTATTGTGTGGATCCTGGGCGGCACCTGCCAGCGCTCCAGCGCCCACCAGAGGAGCCTCTCCGGCGCGATAGCGCACAACAGAGGGCAGCAGATGCCCCCCCTGCGCATCCGCCAGGGTAACAGCCGTTCCACTGCGCACCGATGCTACCAGTGAGTTCGTCGTACCCAGATCAATTCCGACCGCCAGCTTGCGTGCGTGCGGCTCCGGACTCTGTCCGGGTTCAGCTATTTGCAGTAGTGCCATAGTGCTTCCGTTAGTCTTCGAACAGTCTGTCTTCGAGCGCTGCGACTTCCGTCTGCAGCTTGGACATGAATTGCATCTTGCGCACCTGTAGCTCCGCCTGCTCCAGTGCCTGCGCTTCCCAGGCACGAGCAAAGCCGGACTCAAGTGAACGCAGCTCGGCTTCCACCAACGCCGTCAAACGCTCCAGCTCTGCCTCAGGGTCACTGCATTCAGGCGCTTCGGCTACCTGCTCGCGCAGCTCCATCTGTTCCATGAGAAACATGGGATCGAGCTGTACACGTGAATCATGCAGAGTATCGATACCCTGAAGGGATAACAGATACTGCGCTCGTCGCAACGGCGACTTGAGGGTAGAGAGGGCTTCATTCAGATAGGCGGTATACTGAACCGCAAGACGCTGCTCTCGATCAGACTGATGTGAATGTCTGTCAGGATGAAGCCGCTTCTGCAGCTCCCTGTAACGCGAGGAGAGTTCGGCCTGATCGATAGCAAAACTGACCGGCAGGCCGAGAAATTCAAAATAGTTGCGCGTGATATCCATCAACCGACCTCAATAACCCCGAACGGGTCAGATGTTGAAGCTTTCACCGCAACCACATTCGCTTCGTACGTTCGGGTTGTTGAACTTGAACCCTTCATTGAGTCCTTCTCGCACAAAGTCCAGCTCAGTACCATCCAGGTAAGTCAGGCTTTTGGGGTCAATCATTACCTTGACGCCACCGAACTCAAACACCTCATCTTCAGGCTCGCCGGAATCAACAAATTCCAGCACATACGCCATGCCGGAGCAGCCCGATGTTCTGACGCCAAGGCGTATACCTTCCCCGTGGCCCCGCTGTTCCAGGTAGCGCGCGACGTGGTCAACCGCGGCCTGTGTCATGCTAATCGCCATAATCACCCCAGTCACGGGGGCATCAGCCCCCGCTTTCACTCACTTCTGCTGTTTCTTGCGGTAGTCTTCTACTGCAGCCTTGATCGCATCTTCGGCCAGAACCGAGCAGTGGATCTTCACCGGCGGCAAAGCAAGCTCTTCGGCAATACGAGAGTTTTTCAGCTCGGATGCCTGATCCAATGTCATCCCCTTGACCCATTCGGTCACCAGAGAGCTGGATGCAATGGCTGAACCGCAGCCGTAGGTCTTGAAGCGCGCATCTTCAATCACGCCCTCATCACTGACCTTGATCTGCAGTCGCATTACGTCACCACACGCCGGGGCACCCACCATGCCGGTGCCTACATGCGGATCATCGGCGTCCATTTTACCGACATTGCGCGGATTTTCGTAATGATCAATTACCTGTTCGCTGTAAGCCATGATAAACCTCCAAAAACTTTAGCGGTGTTAGTGGTGAACCCACTCAACCTTGCTCAGATCGACGCCATCTTTATACATATCCCACAGCGGCGACAGTTCACGCAGCTTTTCCACTGCGTGACGGCATTGTTCAACTGCATAATCCACCTCCTCTTCAGTGGTGAACCGACCCAGCGAGAAACGTATGGAGCTGTGTGCCAGCTCGTCATTAAGCCCCAGCGCACGCAGCACATAGGACGGCTCAAGACTGGCTGAAGTACAGGCAGAGCCTGAAGATACCGCCAGATCCTTTATCGACATCAGCAGCGATTCGCCTTCCACGAAGGCAAAGCTGATATTCAGGATGCCCGGCACGCGCTGCTCGGTAGAACCGTTAACGTGCACCTCCTCCATATTCTGGACACCTTTCCAAAGACGCTCGCGCAGCCCTTCCAGGCGGGCCGTCTCGGCCACCATCTCTTCACCGGCGATACGGAAGGCTTCACCCATACCCACAATCTGATGGGTCGGCAAGGTGCCCGAACGCATACCACGCTCATGACCACCGCCATGAATCTGGGCTTCGATGCGTACACGCGGCTTGCGGCGCACATAAAGAGCACCGACACCCTTGGGGCCATATATCTTGTGTGCGCAGACCGACAGCAGGTCCACCTTGAGTTCGTTGAGATTGATTGGCAGTTTGCCAGCGCTCTGAGCCGCATCGACATGAAACAGAACACCCTTCTCACGGGTAATCTCACCGATGGCCGCGATATCGGTAACGGTGCCGATTTCATTGTTCACGTGCATCAGGGACACCAGAATCGTGTCATCACGCAGCGCTTCGGAAACCTGGCGCGGGCTGATGATACCGTTGCTGTCCGGCTCCAGATATGTCACCTCGAAACCTTCACGTTCCAGCTGACGACAGGGGTCAAGCACCGCCTTGTGCTCAATTTTCGAGGTGATGATATGTTTGCCCTTCTTGTTATAGAAGTGGGCAACACCCTTGATTGCAAGGTTGTCAGACTCGGTGGCACCGGATGTCCAAACAATTTCACGCGGGTCAGCACCCAGCAGATCAGCCACCTGACGACGCGCATTTTCCACCGCTTCTTCAGCCTTCCAGCCGAACAGGTGGGAACGGGACGCCGGGTTACCAAAATTCCCGTCCAGTGTCAGACACTCGGTCATCTTCTGAGCCACACGCGGATCAACCGGTGTGGTTGCAGCGTAATCAAGGTAGATCGGCAATTTCATCTCATCTCTCCAAAAAAACTCTCACACAGCGGCTTTATGGCGCGCTGACTGTTCGGTAGTGCTGGCGATCAGCCGCTGCTGACGATCTGCCACCTGCTGGACATCTCGTCGTGCAACCAGATCAGCCAGACTGATGCTACTCAGAAAGCCGTGAATCTGATCACTCAGGTCGCACCAGAGATGATGCGTCAGGCATACCTCACCACCCTGACAGCCGCCGTTGTGCTGGCAGCCGGTTGCGTCCACCGACTCGTTGACCGCATCGATCACTTCAGCCACATTGATCAGACCCTGCTCTCGCTTGAGCTGGTATCCACCACCGGGCCCGCGTACACTGCGCACAAGCTCGTTGCGGCGCAGCTTGGCAAACAGCTGCTCCAGATAGGACAGGGAGATTCCCTGCCGTTCGGAGATATCAGCCAGGCTGATCGGCCCCTTGCCTTCGTGCAATGCCAGATCAAGCATCGCCGTCACGGCGTAACGCCCTTTAGTTGTTAATCGCATAATTATCCCTCACACCCACTCTTGCGAGTCTGAGGGTATTATGCAAATCCCTACTAAATTAGTCAACTATTTGTCCGACATGTTCACCGGGTCTTTGCGCTCCGCTGCAGGACGCAGCGTTTCAGGCTCGTCCACTGCCGCTTCAAAATCTTCCGACTTCAGTTCAGGCAGTTCCTCGTTGCAATAGCCCGGCTTGAGCTCGCACAGCGCCTTGCCCATGGTTTCAACCTTGTGATCCATCGCCTGCATGTGATCCAGCAGACAACGAATGGCGTGCGCCACCGGATCGGACACTTCACGGGAGACGGCGTAGGCATCGAACCCAACCTTGTCTGCCATTTGGCGCCGCTTTTGTTCTTCGGGTGAGTCTTCATCGGGATGGCGCCGAATCACGCGCCCTGGAATACCGACCACTGTGGCATCCGCTGGCACGTCACGCGTAACCACGGCATTGGAACCAATACGCGCCCCCTCGCCGATCATAATGGGGCCCAGCACCTTCGCACCGGCACCGCATACCACGTTATTTCCAAGCGTGGGATGGCGCTTCCCTTTGTTCCAGCTGGTGCCTCCCAGGGTAACGCCATGATAGAGCGTTACATCATCACCAATCTCGGCGGTTTCTCCGATCACAACCCCCATGCCGTGATCGATGAAAAAGCGCCGCCCAATGGTCGCGCCGGGATGAATTTCAATACCGGTCAGCCAACGCGCCAGATTGGAAATCATCCGTGCCAGCCACTTCAAGCCCTTGCGCCAGAACCAGTTGGCAATGCGATGAAACCAGATTGCGTGCAATCCAGGGTAGGCCGTCAACACCTCGAAGGCGTTACGCGCAGCCGGGTCCCGGTGAAATACCGAGCGAATATCTTCACGAATCTGATCAAACATCGGATTTGTCCTTTTTCACTTGCCCCGAACGGCGCTCGATGGCCGTGAGGATACCGCGCAACACATTCACTTCGACTTTATCCGGCACCGCACGCTGAAGCAGACGTCGCAAGCGGGGCATCAACTGGCGTGGGTTATTGGGATCAAGGAACTCAATCTCCACCAGCGTGCGCTCAAGGTGCTCGAACATCAGCTCCAGTTCGCGCTGCTCTGCCAGGTCGATATCCCAGTCAGTCCCCCACTGCGGTCGGGCCGCCTGCTGATCGGCCACCTGTGCCATTCGCAACTCGTAGGTAATAACCTGCACAGCCGCCGCAATATTGAGCGAGCTGAAATTTTCAACAGCCGGGATATGTACATGGTGGTGACAACGCTGCAGCTCCTCGTTGGTCAGTCCCCGGTCTTCGCGACCAAACAGAATGGCAACACGCGCCTTACCCTCGAGCGGAGTCGCGATGGCAGCCAGCTCGCGAGGGTTTACCAGTGGCCAGGGAATATGACGCTCACGTGCACTGGTACCGAAAATCAGCCCACAATCTGCCAGCGCCTCATCCAGGGTAGACACCACGCGGGCCTTTCCAAGGATATCGGTCGCACCCGAAGCTCTGGCATCTGCATCGGGATGCGGAAAGCTCTTGGGCTCTACCAGACAAAGATCACTGATGCCCATATTCTTCATCGCTCGCGCGACGCCACCGATATTACCGGGATGGGTTGTGTTAACCAGTACGATTCTGATGTGATCAGACATAGGGAGGCACGCCGTTAAAAGCTGGCTATTCTATCAGAACATCACCGAGTTGCAGACCACCTGTTCAGCGCGGGCTCCGACTAAGCTACAATAGACCTTTGACAACCACGAAGACCGGAAACCGACACTGATGCAACCGATGGTTAATATAGCACTGCGAGCAGCGCGACTCGCAGGCGAACAGATCTCCCGCACCCTCGAACGCCTTGACCTGATCAAATCCGAGCAGGCCGATGTTGCTGAGTTCATCAGTGATCTGTGCCAGCAGGCTGAACGCACGATTACCAACACCATTCAAAAGGCGTACCCGCACCACAGCCTGATTGGTGAGTATACGGGTCAACATGCACCGATTGGCGAAGGCCCCGGTCACTGCGAATGGCATATCAGCCCGATTGACAGCCTGACCAACTTCTCCAACGCCCTGCCGATGTTCGCTTTAAGCATCACCGGTTTCATCAACGGCAAGGCTGAACATTGCGTGGTGCTCAACCCCATGTTTGGTGAAGAGTTCACCGCAAGTCGTGGCAAGGGTGCACAGCTTAACGGCAAGCGCCTGCGCGTAAGCAATCGAACCTCACTGGAAGGCGCCATCATCGGCACCGGCTATCACGCACGCAAGAGCGACAAGCCTTGGCTGGAGTCACATGTACGCATGATGCAGGAAATCATGCAGGCGGGCGCGACCCTGCACAACAGCGGATCTCCGGTACTGAGCCTGGCCTACACGGCGGCAGGACGACTGGATGGGTTCTACCAGATCGGCCTCAGCCCCTCTGAACTTTCGGCAGGGCTGCTGCTGATCCGTGAGGCAGGTGGCTTGGTCGGCGATTTCTCCGGCGGCAACAGCTACAGCGAACGCGGCAATCTGGTTACTGCCAATTCCAAGATCCTCAAGGCACTGCTGCGCACACTGCACCCGGCCACTGCCGAAGGGCTGCGCTGATTCATTTGGCCCGTTTCTGATCGGGCCTGCTGCAGACCAAAAAAAA
Source organism: Marinobacterium sp. MBR-109 (assembly GCF_040547565.1). Classification (NCBI taxonomy): domain Bacteria; kingdom Pseudomonadati; phylum Pseudomonadota; class Gammaproteobacteria; order Oceanospirillales; family Oceanospirillaceae; genus Marinobacterium; species Marinobacterium sp. MBR-109. Next base: position 199,622 of record NZ_JBEPPZ010000006.1, on the reverse strand, counting down.
CCGCATTCTCGAATGCGGTTTTTTTTCAGCTGCAGATCAGAAGACCTCAGGCATCGAACGGATCGCGCAGCACGATGGTCTCATTGCGGTCAGGACCGGTCGATATAATATCGATCGGCGCTTCAATCAGCTGCTCAAGACGGGTGATGTACGCCCGCGCATTAGCCGGCAACTCTTCCAGCGTACGCGCGCCCAGCGTCGACTCCTGCCAACCCGGAACAGTCTCGTAAACCGGCTGGATCTGCTCATAGTCTTCACTACCGTTAAGCGAAGTCACACTGTTGCCGTTACTGTCACGGTAGCCCGTACAGATATTGATCTCTTCAAGACCATCCAGCACATCCAGCTTGGTCAGGCAGATACCGGAAACCGAGTTGATCTGAATGGCGTGCTGCAGTGCCACTGCATCAAACCAGCCACAGCGACGTGCACGCCCCGTGGTAGAACCAAACTCGTGACCACGTTCAGCCAGCCGCTGCCCCACACCGCAATGCAACTCAGTCGGGAAAGGACCGCCACCCACACGTGTAGTGTACGCTTTGGTAATACCCAGAATGTAATCCAGATACAGAGGACCAAAACCACTCCCCGTCGAGGTGCCACCCGCTGTCGTGTTGGACGATGTCACGTAAGGATAGGTACCGTGGTCGATATCGAGCAACGAGCCCTGTGCACCTTCAAACATGATGCTCGCACCCTGCCTGCGCAATTGATGCAGCTTTGCCGTAACATCCGTCATCATCGGCACCAGCGTCTTGGCCATTTCCATGGCTTCATCAAACGTTTGCTGGAAATCGACGGCATCTACCTTGTAGTAGTTCTGCAGCACAAAGTTATGGTATTCAAGCACTTCGCGCAGCTTGACGGCGAAGCGCTCAGGATCGGCCATATCACCCAGACGCAGACCGCGACGGGACACCTTGTCTTCGTAAGCCGGACCAATACCACGACCGGTTGTACCGATCTTGGCAGTGCCACGGGCCAATTCACGCGCCTGATCCAGTGCAACGTGATAAGGAAGAATCAGCGGGCAGGCCGGACTCAGCTGCAGACGCTCACGCACCGGCACACCACGCCCTTCCAGTTCAGCAATCTCCTTCAGCAAAGCTTCCGGTGACAGCACCACTCCGTTGCCGATCAGACAAAGTACATTTTTACGCAGAATACCGGATGGAATCAGGTGCAGGACTGTCTTTTCACCATCAATCACCAGTGTATGGCCTGCGTTATGACCTCCCTGGAAGCGGACTACGGCAGCGACCTGTTCGGTCAGCAGATCAACGATCTTACCCTTGCCTTCATCACCCCACTGGGTGCCCAGAACAACGACGTTTTTACCCATTGCTGTCTCGAATGCTCGTTAGATATCAGAAAAAAATGCGCTCAAAGGTCGATCACGACCCAGTCACCACCCTTTGGAACCAGCTGCCGCCGGAAGCGACCGGGTTCGGAAATCTCACCATCCAGCTGCTGCACAACCCGCTCGCCGGAGGCACGCAGCAGACGAATTGCCTGCTGCAACGTCTGGTCTTCACCTGCCGGAGCCAGCACGGCATTGCCATTGGCAGCAGGCCGGGAAGCGGACAGATCAATCAGTGTCTTAAGGTCAGCACTGAAGCCGGTAGCCGGACGGGCACGGCCAAAGTCACGACCGATGTTGTCATAACGCCCACCCTTGGCAAGCGCCTGACCATAGCTGGGAGTGTAGGCTGCGAATACCACACCCGTGTGGTAGTGGTAACCGCGCAGCTCACTCAGATCAAAATAGGTTGATACACCATCACAACGCTGCACAACGCGCTGCGCCAGAGCATCAAGTGCGTCGACCGCCTGCACCAGCTCGGCATCGCTGGCAAACAGGGTACGCGCGCGCGCCAGAACATCAACCGAGCCGTTCAGGCGGGGCAGCGTCTGTAGCCAGAGAGCTGAACGATCGTCCAGCTCAAGCGCTGCGACGAAACGATCAATCTCAGGCAGTGCCTTGCGCTGCAGCATATCCTGATAGTCAGCCTGCTGTTGTTGATTCAGCTGACACAGCTGCATCAGCCGACTGAATACCGCCACATGACCCAGATCCAGACTGATCGGCCCTGCAACACCTACCGCTGACAGCGTTTCCAGCATCAGTGCAATTACCTCGACATCACTGTCGGGGCCCGCATGACCGTATAGTTCCGCACCCAGCTGAACCGGATTGCGAGACGCCAGCATATTGGCAGGATGAGTGTGCAGTACCGAACCACAGTAGCACAGGCGACTGGGGCCTTCCGTACGAAGACGGTGGGCATCAATGCGTGCTACCTGGGGTGTCATGTCAGCGCGTACGCCCAGTGTGTGCCCACTGATGCGATCGGTGACCTTGAAGGTATTGAGATCCAGATCATGTCCCACGCCGGTCAGCAGGGACTCAAGATGCTCTGCAATGGGCGGCATGACCAGGTCGTAACCCCAGCTGTGATAAAGATCCAGCACCTTGCGCCGCATCAGCTCCACCTGCCGCGCCTGCGGCGGCAGCAGCTCCATAATTCCGTCGGGCAGCAACCAGCGATCTGCCAAGGCCATGCATTACTCCGCTGTCATCAGTTGATCTGAATCACAAAAAAACCGGGCACAAACCCGGTTGTTCAACTATACCACGAAACCGGGTGCCAAAGGCACCCGGTTTTGGGCAACTGTCACTTTGCCTTATCGGTTTCCGGTCGCACTGTTCAGATAACGGAAGAATTCACTCTTCGGATCCAGTACGAACAGGTCACCTGCTCCAGAAAAGGCCTCACGGTAGGCATTGAGGCTGCGATAAAAGCCGTAGAACTCGGCATCGCGATTAAACGCCTCAGCATAGATTCCCGCTGCTTCAGCATCACCTTCACCCCGTACGATTTCGGCCTCACGGAAAGCGTCAGCCAGAATTACCGTACGCTGGCGATCTGCATCAGCACGAATACCCTCGGCAAGCTCCTTACCGCGTGAGCGCAGCTCTCTCGCCAAACGCAGACGCTCCGTCCGCATACGCTCATATACGGAGGAAGACACTTCCTGCGGCAGCTCTATGCGCTTGACACGAACATCGATGACCTCGATGCCCAGTTCATTCTGTGCCAACTGGCTCAGCGCACGAATAACAGCCCCCATCACCTCTTCACGGGCACCTGAAACCACCTCAGTCAGCGTACGCTCACCGAACTGATTACGCAGACTGGTCTCGATACGGCTCGCAAGAAGATCTGCCGCACGGAACTCGTCACCCGATGTCGCGGTGTAGTATTTCTCTACATTATCAATGCGCCACTTGACGAAGGAATCCACGATCAGACGCTTTTTCTCCAGCGTCAGAAACGCCTGCGGCCGAGCATCAAGCGTGATGATACGCCCTTCGAACTTGCGAATGGTGTTCACGAACGGAATCTTGAAGTGCAGACCCGGCTGGATGTCAGCCTCGACCACTTCACCAAAGCGCAGTTTGATGGCGCGCTCGGTTTCCTTGATGATGTAAACGGACTTGGAGCCCACCATGACGACCAGCAGAACAGCGATCAGTCCGAACAGAGTTGTCGGTTTCATTAGCGCCCCTCCCTCAGGCCAGAGGTTGTCTGAGCACGCTGACGCGCCTCCTGCAATACCTGCTCAGCCAGCTGATTCAGGGTGTTTTCATCCAGCCTGACCGGCCGACCGGACGTGTCGCGCAACGGCTGCTGCTCTGTCAAACGATCCAGCGGCAGGTACATCATGTTGTTCCCCCCTTCCACATCGACCATCACCTTACCGGTACGGCTCAGAACATCCTGCAGGGTATCGATATACAGACGCTCACGTGTTACCTCTGGCGCTTTGGTGTACTCGGTCAGAAGTGCCGTGAAACGGCTGGCTTCACCAGTGGCCTTGGCAACGACTTCCTCGCGGTAGGCGTTGGATTCTTCCATCAAACGCTGCGCCTGACCTCTCGCCTCAGGAATAATGCCGTTGGCATAGGCCTGAGCTTCGTTGATTACACGCTGCTCGTCTTCTCGAGCCTTGATCACGTCATCAAACGCATCCTGCACCTGACGCGGTGCCTGAGCGTTCTTGATATTGACCTTGGAGATCTGAAGACCCGTCGAATAATCTTCCATGTAACGCTGCAAGCGCGCCTGCACCTGCAACGCGAGGGTGTCACGCCCTTCCGTCAGAATGCCGTGCATCTCGGAAGTACCGACCACATGGCGCAGCGCCGATTCCGAAGACTGTGCCAGGCTGTCGCTGGGGTCACGAATCTTGAGAATATACATGACCGGGTCCGCCACCACGTACTGAACGGTCATATCAACATCGACGATATTTTCATCTTCGGTCAGCATCAACGAACGGTGGTCATAGGTACGAATGCGGGTGGTATTCACCTTGGTGACATCATCGATCAAGGGTGGGTTCCACTGCAGACCCGGCTGTACCGTGTCATGATATTTGCCAAGGCGCAGCACGATACCACGCTCCTGCTGGTCAACGGTGTAAAACCCCATACCGGCCCAGAACAGGGCCGCCAGTACGATGATAACAACAAAGAAACCGCCACCGGCAGCCTTGCTCGGACCCTTGCCCGAACCGCCACCAGAGCCGCCCTTTTTCTTGCCGCCCCCAAGGATTCCGCCCAAGCGATCCTGCAGCTTGCGCAGCGCCTCATCCAGATCAGGTGGACCCTGATCGTTGCCACCACTGCGCTTGCCGCGATTATCACCGCCGCCACTCCAGGGGTCATGGTTATTGCCATTCCCGCCGGGCTCATTCCAGGCCATAGTGCTCTCCGTACTAAACCGCTTGATTAACTGTATTGGATATCATTGTCGCCGCAACCGACCTGCTTAGTCGACCCCTTGCGGCAGGTATTGTTCCTGATCAATACCCAAACGACTGAGAATCCGTCTGAAATCCTTCACTTGCAGCCTGATTTCCAGTTGCATCTGGCCACTGTCATCCACCTCTTCAGCAACCACTGCGCCCTGGGCATACAACTGCGAGCGCAGACTTCCCTGCCTTGGGGTCAGGGTCAGTTTCTGGTGGAACATCTCTTCGCCCAGGCGCTCGCTGATTGCCGCCAGCAACAGGTCAATACCTTCGCCGCTGACCGCCGACACCCACACACGCCAGGGCATACCATTTTCATCCCGATCGATGCGTGGCTGCGCATCCGGCAGCTGATCAATCTTGTTGTACACCTGTAATACGGGCACCTCAGCGGCACCGATCTCTTCCAGCACCGCCTCAACCTGCTCGATGTGGCCCAGACGCTCTTCGTCATAGCTATCGATCACATGCAGCAGAAGGCCCGCTTCAGTGGTTTCCTGCAAGGTAGCACGAAAAGCCTCGACCAGCTTGTGCGGCAGATGACGAATAAAACCCACCGTATCTGCCAGAATGGCAGGCCCCACATCCGCCAGTTCAATCTTGCGCAGCGTTGGGTCGAGGGTTGCAAACAACTGATCAGCCGCATAGACACTGGCGGTAGTCAAACGGTTAAACAGGGTAGACTTGCCAGCGTTGGTATACCCCACCAGAGAGATGGTGGGTATTTCCGAACGTTTTCGCGCCCGCCGCCCCTGCTCACGCTGTTTGCGCACCTTTTCCAGCCGCTTGAGGATGGACTTGATGCGCGCACGCAACAGGCGACGGTCGGTTTCGAGCTGTGTCTCACCGGGGCCTCGCAGGCCGATACCACCCTTCTGGCGCTCAAGGTGGGTCCAGCCACGCACCAGCCGCGTTGACATGTGCTCCAGCTGAGCCAACTCCACCTGCAGTTTGCCCTCATGAGTACGCGCACGCTGGGCAAAAATATCCAGAATCAGGCCGGTACGGTCCAGCACACGACACTGCAGCTCACGCTCCAGGTTACGTTCCTGTGCCGGGCTCAATGCATGGTTGAAGATGACCAGTTCGGCTTCGTGCTCACGCACGAGATCGCCAAGCTCTTCAACCTTGCCTTTGCCAAGAAAGAATTTGGGACTGGGATCGGCGCGCGACCCGGTCAGAAATTCAACCGGATCGGCCCCGGCTGACAATGCCAGCTCTTCGAGTTCACGGGGGTTTTCGCGATCAGCCTCACGGGCCAGTTCAATGTGGACGAGGATCGCGCGCTCGCCAGATTCGGGACGTTCAAAAAACAATTAATACCTCATTCAGCAGGCTTTTCGTCGGCCACGGGCAGCTTGACCGGACGCGAGGGCACTACTGTGGAAATGGCATGTTTATAGACCATCTGGCTGACGGTATTTTTCAGCAGAATCACGAACTGATCAAAAGACTCGATCTGTCCTTGCAGCTTGATGCCGTTCACCAGAAAGATGGATACCGGAACGCGTTCCTTACGCAGAACATTAAGATAAGGGTCTTGTAGTGATTGCCCTTTTGACATTGCAAACTCCTTCCAGAATGGATAGCTATTTTATGTAGTTGTAATTCATTTGATTGTTACTGACTCGGCATCATACACCTGTATGCACAGAGTTTGCGCGCGATCATACCGCAATTCATTATATAACGGCAGGGTCCGCGAGTTTCAAGGCATGAGAGACTAAATTCGACGCTTCACTATCCAGCCAATGCACATCCGGCCAGCTGCGCAACCAGGTCAGCTGCCGCTTGGCAAGTTGACGCGTAGCCACTATTCCCTTGTAGCGCATGGTATCGCGATCGTACTCACCGCTGAACCAGGACCACATCTGCCGATAACCCACGCAGCGGATCGACGGCATCCGCTCATGCAGATCACCCCGTTCCCATAGTCGCCGCACCTCTTGTTCAAAGCCCGAGGCCAGCATCAGATCAAAACGCTGTTCAATTCGCTGATGCAGCCGGGGGCGATCCTGCGGCATCAATGCCAGAGGCAGAATGTCAAATGGCAGTTTTGCCTCTGCCTGTTCTCGCCAGTGCTCGCTGATCGGCCTGCCCGTCAGCTCAAACACTTCCAGCGCCCGCTGCAACCGTTGCGCATCGGTTGGCTTGAGTCGCTGCGCGCCCTCAGGATCCACCTGCGCCAGGCGGGCATGCATGGCCGGCCAGCCCAGCTCAGCGGCATCAGCCTCAAGTCGAGCACGCAATTCCGGATCAGCCTCCGGCAGATTGGCCAAACCCTGCTGCAGGGCATTGAAATACAGCATGGTCCCACCCACCAGCAGCGGTATCCGGCCACGCGACTGAATATCGGCTATCTCTGCCAGCGCATCCGTTCTGAACTGGGCTGCTGAATAGGCTTCCGCCGGATCCAGAATATCCACCAGTCGATGGGGGTAGGTACGCAGCTCGTCCGGCGAGGGCTTGGCGGTACCGATATCCATGTCCCGATAAATCATGGCCGAGTCGACGCTGATCAGATCACAGGGCAACGTGTCACACAGCTGCATGGCCAGATCAGTCTTGCCTGACGCAGTCGGGCCCATGACAAAAATCACCCGAGGGCGTTCACTATTCGACTGTTGCATTACTCGCCCCGCATGAAGAGTTTATCCAGCTGCCCCAGGCTCAGCTGCGTCCAGGTGGGCCGGCCATGGTTGCACTGCCCGCTGCGCTCGGTTTGTTCCATATCACGCAGCAGCGCATTCATTTCAGGCAGTGTCAGCTGTCGATTGGCACGTACTGCACCATGACAGGCCATCGTGGCCAAAAGTTCATTCAGGTGCGCCTCAATTCGATCGCTGGCTCCCACCTGGGACAGATCCGCCAGAACATCGCGCAACAACAGCGCCACATCCGCTTTGGCCAATGCTATCGGCACCTCACGAATCACCAGCGTTTCTTCGCCCATACGCTCCAATCGAAAGCCCAAACGCTCAAAATGCTCGGGCTGCTCCTCTGCCAGATCCGCTTCACGTCCACTGACCGCCACACTGACCGGAACCAGCAGGGGCTGACTGCGGATGCGGTCCTGCTCGAACGCAAGCTTCATGCGTTCGTAAACGATACGCTCATGTGCCGCGTGCATATCCACCAACACCAGCCCCTGTGCATTCTGAGACAGAATATAGATACCGTGCAGCTGCGCCAGCGCATAGCCCAGTGGCGGCATTTCAACGCCCTGCTCAACCGCAGGCGTTGTCTGCAAACGCTGCGGTGCAACACCAGAAGGCTGATGCAAGGCACCATAGGCGTTGATCTGCTCTCGTACCTGCGGTCCGCCCGGCATGCGCCCGGCATTCCCGGCATACCCCGCAATACCTGACTGAGCGACATGACTGACAGCCGGATCGGTCACCGCGCTACTCATGCCGGGCTGAAACCAGTTCGCGGTGGCCGGCTGACCAGGCGCTTCGGCGGAACCGGCAGGCGGAGGAGTATCCTGCGGACGCATTTCCGCAATCACACGATAGAGGGTGCGGAATATGAAATCGTGTACCAGTCGGCTTTCACGGAAACGCACCTCATGCTTGGTCGGGTGTACATTGACATCCACCAGCGCCGGATCGAGTTCCAGATACAATACATAAGCCGGGTGACGGCCGTGGTACAACACATCCTGGTAAGCCTGGCGCACCGCATGGGTCACAACCTTGTCGCGAATGACACGGCCATTGACGAAGAAATACTGCTGATCAGGCTGAGCACGGGAAAAGGTTGGCAAGCCCATCCAGCCCCACAGGCGCAACCCCGACGCTTCAGCCTGCACATCCAGCGCCACCGACTCAGCCACAAATGCCTTGCCCAGCAGCTGGGCCAGCCGCTGCTCGCGAGCCGCCTCACTGTCGGCCGCGCGCAGCTGGTGTACCACCTTGCCGTTATGGCGCAGGTTGAAACCAACTCGATAACAGCTCAGCGCCAACCGTTTGACCACCTCTTCAAGATGGCGGAACTCGGTTTTTTCAGTCTTGAGGAACTTGCGTCGTGCCGGGGTGTTGAAAAAAAGGTCTCGCACTTCCACCGTTGTACCGGCGGGATGAGCGGCCGGTATGATTTCCGCCGCCATATCGCGCCCCTGGGCCGATACGGCCCAGGCGCTGTCCTGCTCTGGCGGCCTGGAGGTTAGCGTAAGCCTTGACACGGAACTGATACTGGCCAGAGCCTCGCCACGAAAGCCGAGGCTACCTACAGCCTCGAGATCTTCAAGCATGCCAATTTTGGAGGTGGCATGCCGGCTCAGCGCCAGCGACAGGTCAGCCTTGTCGATGCCGCCACCATTGTCACGCAGGCGGATCAGCTTCACGCCACCCTGCTCTATATCCAGCTCGACCCGATCGGCACCCGAGTCCAGACTGTTCTCCAGCAACTCTTTCACTACGGATGCAGGGCGTTCAACAACCTCGCCGGCGGCAATCTGGTTGGCCAGCTGAGGGGAAAGCAGATGTATTCGTGTCATCAGAAACCTGAAGGGTTAGCCGGTCGGAATGCGCAGTACCTGACCGATGCGGATGCTGTCATTGCTGAGCTGATTGGCCTGTCGCAGGCGCTGCAGTGACACCCCATTACGCTGCGCAATGACGGAAAGAGTATCGCCCGAGACCACCTTGTACAGACGCTCGCCACCAGCCAGCTGGTTGCCGGACTGTTTTGCCCAGGCGATGTAGCTTCCTGTAGGAGGTTTTTCCCAGAAATGACCTGTTACGCCACGAAAGATCGACTGCGCCATCTGACGCTGATAGCTGGCGGTTTTCAACTTGCTCGCCTCTTCCGGGTTGGAGATAAAGCCGGTTTCAACCAGAATCGAGGGAATGTCGGGTGACTTCAACACCACAAAACCGGCCTGTTCCACATGTTTTTTATGCATGCGCGCAAAGCTGGCCATGTTGGCATGGATTCGAGACGCGACCTGATGACTGTCCTTGCGACTGGCATTCATCGACATATCGAGCAAAACACTGGCCAGCACATCATCCTTGTCACCCAGACTCAGACTGCCCACACCACCAATCAAGTCGGCGCTGTTTTCACGCTGAGCAAGCCAGCGGCCCATTTCACTGGTGGCACCTCGACCAGAGAGCACCCAAACCGAAGCACCACGGGCGCGGGGATCCTTGAAGGCATCAGCATGAATGGACACAAACAGGTCAGCATTGCTCTTGCGCGCCTTGCCGGTTCGGCCACGCAGACTCACATAATAGTCCCCGGTGCGGGTCAGTACGGCACGGTAGCCACGCTCGGCATCGATCAGGCGCTTGAGCTCCTGAGCAATCCTGATCACCACATCCTTTTCTTTGACCCCGCCAGGGCCGATGGCGCCCGGGTCTTCCCCGCCATGCCCGGCATCGATCACCACGACCACATCACGCTTATTTTCCTCTCCCGGCACCGGTACAACGGATTTGGTGACGATCGCTTCTTCGCGCATCGCCAGATCAACCACCAGCCGATGGCCATACTGCTCATTCGGTTTCAGGTCGAAGCTCTTGGGACGCACATCACTCTTGAGATCCAGCACAATGCGCAGGCCATCTCCGCGGGTGCTGTGACGGATTTGACTGACCGGGCTGTCCTCCAGCCCAAGACCATTCAGGGAAGCCTGCAACTGGACCTTGTCGATATCAATAACCACTCGATCAGGGCCTGACAGCGTGAACAGTTTATGTTCAACCGGGCCGCTGAGATCAAACACCAGGCGTGTGTTATCCGGTGCCAGCCAGGCACGAACATTCTGGATTTCCTGCGCTGCCTGAGCAGGCGGCACAAGCAGCAACATCAACAGCAGTGAGCTCAGTATGCGCAATGTATTCATCAACCCGTATCCGTATTGCGGATTTTCAACAGTGTATCGGCAACAGCGGCCCCTTTTTGAGTATTACTCATCAGATTCAATCTGCGCCCGGTGCCATCGAGCGTAATCCGGATCTCGATATCCGCAGTCGGCAGCAGCCCCTTGCCTTTCTCCGGCCATTCGATCAGACAGAGTGCATCGCTGGCAAAATAGTCGCGGATGCCAAGATATTCCAGCTCTTCCGGGTCACTGAGCCGATACAGATCAAAGTGATATACAGAACCTGCCGGCGTTTCATAGGGTTCAACCAGGGTATAGGTTGGGCTTTTCACCGAGCCTTGATGACCACACCCACGCAGCACACCACGACTGAACGTGGTTTTGCCCATCCCCAGGTCACCATGCAAAAAGACAACACCGCCGGCAGCAGCGGCCTGAGCCAGTTGCTCGCCACACCGGATCATCTCGGCTTCATCTGCCAGAAAAAACTCCATCCCCTTACTACCCTCAATCAAGCCCACTGAGTACTCGCCTTACCCGGGTGATCAGATCAGTTGCCAGCAACCCACGCTCCCCCTGCTCCAGAGCACACAGATCCGCCGCGCGCGCATGAACATACACACCGGCACGCGCAGCGTCGATGGCGCTGAGCCGCTGCGCCCGCAAGGCACCGATGATACCGGAGAGCACATCCCCCATGCCACCACAGGCCATGCCCGGGTTGCCGGCACTGCACAGGTGCATGCCATCACCATCAAAGCTCAGGCTACCGGCCCCTTTCAGCACGATCGTCCCTCCCAGCCGCTGCTGTAATTCTCGCACGGCCTCAAAGCGGTTCTGCTGTACCTGCTCAGTCTCTTGCCCCAGTAAGCGCGCCGCCTCCCCCGGGTGCGGGGTGAGAACCCAGTCGTGGCGACCGGCCTGCAGGTGTTGGCGCTGCTGCAACAAATTCAGCGCATCCGCATCAAGCACCAGGGGTTTGCCACTGGCAAGCGCTTTCTGCAGCAGCTGATCGGCCCACGCACTCTGCCCAAGGCCGGGGCCGACCACCAGCACATCAGGCCGCTCCAGCAGCGGCTGCAGATCCTGACCGGAGTTGACGCCTGCCGCCATCACTTCCGGCGCCCGGGTCAGGGCGGCTGTAACGTGCTCGGGCCGGGTCGCCAGCGACACCAGCCCGGCACCACTGCGCGCAGCCGCCTCTGCCGCCATCAATGCAGCACCGCCCATGCCGTAATCGCCACCGATTACCAGTACATGACCAAACAGCCCCTTATGGGAGGATCGCCGGCGCGGCGGCAACAGTTTGGCCAGGTCATCGCGGTCAGTGCGAAAGGCGCTGGGCGATATTTCCTCATACACTTCGTCAGGCAGCAGCAGGCCGTCAAATTTCACTTCACCGCAATGATCGACCCCTGCATGGGTCAGCAGCCCCTGCTTGAGGGCAATAAAGGTGACCGTCAGGTCCGCTCTGATGGCCACGCCCAGCACGGCACCGGTATCACTGCAAAGTCCAGAGGGAATATCGACTGCCAACACAGGGCGATGACTGCGGTTGATCTGCGCGATCAGTTCAGCGGCTTCACCCCTGACTTCACCGCTGATACCGGTGCCCAGCAGAGCATCCACCAGCACTTCACCCGTCAATTCCATGCCAGGCTGCCAGCACTGAAGCTGAACCCCCACCGCTTCAGCCCACTGCCAGGCGGCGAGCGCCTCGCCCTGCAGACGCTCGGGATAGTCATCCACCAGCACCAGCACCTGAACCTGAATGCCCTGCTGCCAGGCCAGACCCGCCATGATCAAGCCATCGCCACCATTATTGCCAGCACCACAGGCGATGGTCAGACTGCGCACCCCGGGCCAGCGCCCCAGCAATTCGGCGAAGGCGGCATGGCCCGCTCGTTGCATCAGCCGAAAGCCGGGGATATCGAATTGTTCGATTGCGGTTCGATCCAGGGCACGGCTTTGGGCAGCCGTGTATAATGCACCGGGCAGGTCTGATCTGCTCATGATTCACGAACTCCTTTTGTTATCAGTTCATTATAGTGGATGGACTGAGCGCCATGGCAACCGGTTCCCCATGACTGACTACACATCCGCACAACTGCAACAGCTCAGCCAAGCTCTGAAAGACAAGGCTCAAGCACTGGAGTTTCATGATTGCGCCATCACCCTGCCCGATGCCAGTGCCGAAAGTGAGCCCTACAGGCGCTGGCTTGAAGCGGGCTATCAGGCCGATATGGCGTACCTGAACGAGAATCAGGACAAGCGCTTCGACCCAACTCTGCTGCTGCCGGGCACACGCCGCATCATTATGCTGCGAATGGATTATCTGCCGGCAAAAGCCCCGCTCACCGGCGTATTGCGCAACCCGGACAAGGCCTACATCGCCCGTTACACGCTTGGGCGTGACTATCACAAACTGATGCGCAAGCGGCTGAAGCAGCTCGGCCAGTGGCTCAACAGCCAGATCGAGGGCGTGGAAGTACAGTTCAGGCCCTTTGTGGACAGTGCCCCGGTACTGGAACGACCGCTGGCTCGCAATGCCGGACTGGGATGGATCGGCAAACATACGCTGCTGCTTAATCGCCATGCAGGCTCATGGTTTCTGCTGGGGGAGCTGTTCATCGACCTGCCGCTACCAGTGGACGCACCTGAGACAGAGCAGCACTGTGGCCGTTGCCGCGCCTGTCTGGATGTCTGCCCGACCAACGCTTTTCCCGAACCCTACGTACTGGATGCGCGCCGCTGCATTTCGTATCTGACCATTGAGCACAAGGGCAGCATCCCGCATGAGTTGCGCCACCTGATGGGCAATCGCATTTTTGGCTGTGACGACTGTCAGCTGATCTGCCCCTGGAACCGCTTTGCCCGCCGCTCCACCGAAGCTGATTTCCAGCCACGCCATGGGCTTGATACGGCATCATTGCTGGAGCTGTTTCTCTGGGACGAAGCCACTTTCCTCAAACGTACGGAAGGATCGGCGATCCGCCGTACCGGCTATGAAGGCTGGCAGCGAAATCTGGCGGTTGCACTGGGCAACAGCAATGGAGGAGACGCTGTCATGGAAGCGCTGCGCAACCGTCGCGCAACAGCCTCAGCGATGCTGATCGAGCATATCGACTGGGCTTTGCAGCAGCTGAACGAACGCCATTCACCACGCCCGCTGCCGCTGCTCGACCACCCCGGCGCAGGCCGCCTGCCCGAGTAGGTCGACAGCAGCCCCTGAATCAAAGGCGGAAGAAATGCCGACGGTAGTGGCGCAGCTCTTCGATCGACTCGCGGATATCATCCAGCGCCAAATGCGTACCCTGCTTTTTAAAGCCATCCATAATGCCGGGTTTCCAGCGCTTGGCCAGCTCCTTGATCGTGCTCACATCAAGGTTTCGGTAATGGAAGAAAGCTTCCAGCTCCGGCATATAGCGCCAGAGAAAACGGCGATCCTGACCAATGCTGTTGCCGCACATGGGGGACGCCCCCTTTTCACTGTGCAGGCGCAGAAATGTCAGCATCTGCTGTTCCGCCTCAGCTTCGGAAATCGTGCTGGCGCGCACCCGGTCAGTCAGACCGGACTGGCCATGCTGGCGGGTACACCACTCATCCATGCGTGACAATACAGTGTCCGGCTGATGCACGGCGATCACCGGACCTTCCGCAATCAGATTCAGATCCGCATCGGTCACGATGGCGGCCATTTCAATGATCCGGTCTGTATCCGGATTCAGGCCGGTCATTTCCAGATCAACCCAAACCAGATTTTCCTTCAGTGCCATGCACCCTTTCTCCCCTGGCAATACTGTCAATTTTTCTCGGATTAGAATACCTTAGCACGTCAATGAATAAAGCTGTGAGCGAGTGATACCCGCCGGATGGGAAAACGCAAGGTTAATCGTCGCCAGGCCTGGCGCATCGACAAGATTCAGTCTGAACGGGCTGCCCGTGCAGAACGTCAGGACGCCCTGATCGAAGATCAGCTGGAAGGGGGCGAACTGGGCCCCGAACAGCACGGCCTGATCATCTCTCACTTCGGCCGTCAGGTCGACGTGGAGCCACTCGAGGGGGACAACAAGGGCGAGATTCTGCGCTGTCATCTGCGCACCCATCTGGGCCAGCTGGTCACAGGCGACCGCGTCATCTGGCGCCGCTCGCCCGACAGCGGTGTCGTGGTGGCCGCACTTGACCGACACAGCGAGCTGCTGCGGCCCAACAACCATGGTGAGCTGAAACCGGTCGCGGCCAACATCGACTTTATCGTCATCGTTATCGCCGTCGAACCCTATGCACATGCCAACCTGATCGACCGTTACCTGGTTGCCGCCGAGGCCAGCGACATCGAACCAGTATTGCTGCTCAACAAGGCCGATCTGCTCAACGACGAGAACCGCCAGCGGCTTGAACCTCTGTTGGAGCAGTACCGTTCACTCGGTTATCGCACGCTGCAGGCATCGACCGCCAGCAGCCATGGTCTGGATGAACTAAAGGCACTGCTGGCCGATCACATCAGTGTATTTGTTGGCCAGTCAGGGGTTGGCAAATCATCCCTGATCAACAGTCTGTTGCCCGGTGCCGATCTGCGGGTAGGCGCTTTGTCAGAGCAGTCGCGCAAGGGACGCCACACCACAACCACTGCCCGCCTGTTCCATTTCCCTGATGGCGGGGACCTGATCGACTCTCCCGGCATCCGCGAATTTGGCCTCTGGCACATGACCGAAGATCAGGTACTGAGCGGCTTTCGTGAGCTGTCGCAATTGCAGGGTCACTGCCGCTTCCGTGACTGCCGACACGAGCAGGAACCCGGCTGCGCTTTCCTTGAAGCGGTCGAAAACGGCAGTATCAGTGAGCAGCGTTTCAACAGCTACCGTCAGATTCTCAATTCCATGCAGGACAACCGCTGAACGACGGAGGACACGGCACAGTCATGAGCAGTACCCCTTGTCTTTACGGTTCTGAAGCCTGGGCCGACTACCTGGCCGAGCGTACCCTGCCGGTCAGGGTCAGCATACTGACCCGGCTTAAGCGCCTGCTGCAGGACGACAACACGACACTGCACCAGCTGTCTCAACTGATCCGCTCCGACCCGGTATTGAGCCTGCAGGTCACGCGCATTGCGCAAAAGCTGCACGCCGCCAAGGGCTCAAGCGTCACCAGCATCGACCATGCCGTCAACTCGGTTGGCCTTGATCAACTGTCCCTGCTGTCAGAAGGATTGCAGAGCCTCAAGATCAGCCCTCGCAACATGCAGCAAAAAATGTACTTCCGTGCCATTGCCGACAGTTTGCACGCCTCCAGCCAGGCGGCTGAGCTGTGCCGACAGCGCGGACTGCCTTTTGTCGAAGAGGTGCGACTGTCCGGTCTGCTGTATGGCTTTGGTCACTGGCTGTTGTGGCTGCATGCACCTTTGCACAAGCATGAATATCAAAAAAAGGTGCTGCTGGAAAAAGTGGATGTTGCCCTGGCAGAGCAGGATGTCTTTGGCTGCACGGTACAGGCTCTCAGTGCCGAACTGGCCAGGCGCTGGGAGCTGCCGGAGCTGACTCTGGCCGCGCTCGACCATGACACCTCTCCATCGCGCTCCGACCTGCAGCTGCTGCACCGTCGTGCCCTGAATGACCCCAGGCTGGGCCAGCTGGAACAGCGCGAAATCAACCAGCTGACACAGGAGCGTTTTTTTCCAGTCAAGCTGGGCAACTGGCTGGCCCTGACCAGCACCCGCGGCTGGCAGGGCAAGAAGATCCTGCGCCTCTACGACATCGCCGCCGATTTTCTGAGCTGGCCGCGCGACCGACTGATCGCGCAGCTGCACCAGACCTGTGCCGAGGCCTCCCGCCAGTATCATGTACCCGGAACCCTTAGCCCAGCCGCACAGATGCTTTTTCTGCCCTCCGAAGAGACCCTGTCGGGACTGATCGAGAGCCGGGAGTTGCAACAGCTTCAACAGCATTATCCGCTGCCCGAAAAACCTGTACTCAAGAAGCCCGAGCTACCCCGCGAAGAGCACCATACAAGTGAGCGCCCCGCAGTCACCACTCACGCGAGAGAGGAACTCTACACCCAAGTCCTGCAACGCCTGCAGGATGGCTACCCGCTCTACACCAAGCCGGCACACATACTGCAGGCGTTGCTGCAGGGACTGCATCAGGGATTGGGCCTTGGTCGCATCGCCCTGATGCTGATCAACCCGAAAAAACGTCTTTTGCACTGTGCTCGCACACTGGGGATACGTGATACGGCGGCGATCAACCAGCTCACCATCGACATCGAGATTCCGAGCCTGTTCAAACGCCTCACCGACAAGCCCGCCGGCATCTGGCTGGACAGTGCCAAACGCAGAACTCTGCGCCCGATGCTGCCGGATCCCTTTATCGAGGCCGCACACAGCGGTGACTATCTGTTGATGTCTGTTTTCAACAAGGGCGAACCGCTGGCCATTTTATATGCCGATGACGGCGATGACGCCGAACAGCTGTCGGAGTTCCAGTACGAGCAGTTCCGTCAGCTCTGCGCCGCCGCAACGCTTGCACTGAAACGACTCTAGGCAGGGCCTTTGAGACTTGCTGCCGGCTCCGTTATGATCAACTTCATCACATCTGAACGGTCGTACCCATACTATGCTGACACTACCCTTGGTGGTTGAGCCTCTGGCTTTACAGGCACAGCTGAGCCACCCTGACCTGCTGATCATTGACCTCTCCAGCCAGGAACACTACGACCAGGGCCACGTGCCTGGCGCTGTTCGGCTGGATGCGGCCAGGCTGTTGCGCGGGGAAGGCCCCGTCCCCAACCAGATACCGACCGAGAAGCAGCTATCGGCCCTGTGTTCAGAGCTGGGCATCCGTCCCGAGACTCATGTCGTGGCCTATGATGACCAGATGGGCCCTTGGGCGGGAAGACTGGTCTGGACACTCAACTGCATCGGTCACAGCCACGCATCGGTTTTGAACGGGCAACTGCCCGGCTGGCAGGCAGCCGGCCTTGAGCTGGAGACATCGACCAATATCCCAACCCCAGCCATGCGCCAGGTCAGTTTCAGCCGTCCTGAACTGCTCATGAGCGCTCAGGACATTTTGGCCGCTCTGGAACAGGAGCGATTGACCGTGTGGGATGCTCGTTCGGCGGCCGAATTTTCCGGCGAAAAAGTGGTCAATGCCCTCAAGGGCGGACATATTCCAGGGGCACGCCATCTTGAGTGGACCGATCTGCTGCAGCCCGGCCCGGTACCGCGGCTGAAGCCCGTGGCCGAACTGAAGCAACTGCTGCAACAGGCGGGCATCAGGCTTGATCAACCCGTCGTGACCCATTGCCAGACCCATCGGCGTTCAGGTCTCACCTGGCTGGCCGGCACCTGGCTGGGCATGCAACAGCTGTCCTGCTATGACGGATCATGGTTTGAATGGGGCAACCACCCCGAACTGCCCGTTGAACAATCCACTATTGAATAAGTGAAACCCGCGTTGAAAGACACATTGTTTATTCTGCTGCAACACCTCCTGCCACAGCATCTGCTGTCCCGACTGGTCGGGCGCCTCGCCGAGTGCCGTGTCCCCTGGTTCAAGAACCTGTTTATCAACTGGTTCCGCAAACGCTACGGCGTTGACATGAGTGAGGCCCTGCAACCCAATCCTGAAGCATACGAACACTTCAATGCCTTTTTTACACGTGCGCTGAAACCCGATGCTCGTATTCTGGACACTACCCCGGGCGCCGTGCTGTCACCGGCCGATGGCGCCATCAGCCAGCTGGGGAAGATTGAGCACGGCCGCATTTTTCAGGCCAAGGGACGCGGCTATGCCCTGACAACCCTGCTGGGTGGGGACGCAAGGCGCGCCGAACCGTTCATCAATGGCGAGTTCGCAACCATCTATCTGTCACCGCGGGATTATCACCGTGTACACATGCCGCTGACGGGGACGCTGAGGGAAACAGTCTATATTCCGGGTGATCTATACTCGGTCAATGGCACCACCGCCGAGGGGGTCGAAAACCTGTTTGCCCGCAACGAACGGCTGGTGGCCATTTTCGATACCGAGTTGGGCCCCATGGCCATGGTGCTGGTGGGTGCCATGATCGTGGCCGGTATCGAGACCGCCTGGAATGGGCAGGTGGCACCGCTGCCGCGCCAGCCACTGATACTGGACCAGTTTGGCGAAGCCACTCCACCGCAGCTGGAAAAAGGCATGGAGATGGGGCGGTTCAAGCTGGGGTCAACGGTCATCCTGCTGTTTCCCGAAGGCAGCATGAACTGGCAGGACACATTCAAGGCCGGCAGCACGGTTCGCATGGGTGAACGACTGGGTCAGGCAGAGCAAAACCAATAGCCCTGCCAATTGTCGGCTGATAGGCGTTGGCCGATGCATTACACTGCAACCAGATCAGGTCGCAACGGAGAAAAGCATGAATACACATTGGGTTAACCGGCTCAAGCAGCCGGGGTTCGAACTGGAAGGCAACAGACTGATCAAGGTGCCGTCTGCCGAGCACAGTACCCATTATGTGCCCCTGACCGACTACAGCATTATTTCAGTGAAAGGACCTGATGCTCACAAGTTCCTTCAGGGACAGCTGACCTGTGACCTGAACGAAGTGGACCGTCTTGGGGCCTTGCCTGGTGCTCACTGCAATATCAAAGGCCACATGCACAGCCTGTATCAGGTGATGCGTGCCAGCGACTCGGGCTATTGGCTGCGCATTCGAACCGATATGGCTGAAAATGCCCTTACACTGCTCAAGAAATACATCGTCTTCTCCAAGGCCGAGGCTCAGCTGGAAGAAGGTCTGGTCGGCATAGGCCTGCATGGCCCCAGCGCATCCGAGATTGGCGACCGTCTGAGCACCGCCTTCGGGATAGCACACCTGTTGGTCACGGAACGCCCCGGAGCCCGGCGTGAATGCTGGTTTGAAACCCGACTGATGACACAAGTGCTGGAACTGGTAGAGCAGAGCGCCAGCCCTGCCGAGCGCAACGACTGGGAACTGCTTGAAATTGATGCGGGCATACCCGAGCTGTCGCCTGACACCGCCGAGGCCTTTATTCCCCAGATGACCAATCTGCAAGCTCTCAACGGCGTCAGCTTCACCAAGGGCTGCTATACCGGCCAGGAGATCGTCACCCGCCTGCAACATCGCGGCCAGCTTAAAAAACCGATGTATCTGGCTGAGGTCCGTTGCAAAAACACGCCCAGGCCGGGCGACACACTGGCTTCGGAACAGAAGGACAGTGTTGGTCAGGTCGTGCGTGCAGCCCATATTCCAGGCGGTTACAGACTGCTGGCGGTCATCGCCAAGGATCAGGCTGAAAATCAGCCACTGCATCTGGGCAATACCGAGGGCCCGTTGCTCAAACTGCTGCCGTTGCCGTACGAACTTGACCCGGCGCTGTTCCAGAGCAAGCGCTGAGCTGTTCAACATCATCCCGGCATGCATCACGGTTTATTGATGCACGCCGGGGTGCAAACAGCTGTTTATTTGCTATTCTCATTTTCTGAGCAAGCCCCCTACTGGGGACTCAAACCGAGTTTTTTGCCAACAGACTTATTTTTCGAGCAGATTTTGCGCTATTCTCTGCTCTGGAATCACTAAATGAAGGAACTCACCATGCTTCGGAAGGTATGCCTCCTGGGCATCGGCAGCACTTTGCTTGCAGGATGCTTTGGCACTCACACATCTCAGGCGCCTATCGCCACCACTTATCCCATTTCTGAGCAGCAAAAAATGCAGGCGGCCCATCACTGGGATGTCCTGGCACAACATCAGGCCGAAATGCTGATCCAGAATGACCTGCTCAAGAGCCAGCCGCTCTATGTGCGCGGTGCCGATGCCGCCACACCTTTCAGTACCGCTTTTGACAACCTCCTGACCAGCCAGCTGGTCTCCAAGGGGGCTTATGTCAAAACCAGTCCGAATCAGGCGGCTGAAGTGAGTTACAAGGTGCAGGTCGTGAAACACAAAGATCGCGGCTACATTCGGACCCCCGAAGGCTCAATGACCGCCTTGGCCGCCGGTATTGCAGTTGCGACCCTTCCAATCAACAACTGGTCCGAACCTGCACTTGCCCTGATTCCAGCAGCATTCGCCACAGACCTGTTCAGCGGCAGCTGGACCAGTGAAACTGACCAGGAAGTCGTGATCACAACTCAGGTGAGCCTTGCTGATCAGATGATCTACTCCAACTCCAGCATCTACTACATCAACCCGGGTGACTTCGATCACTACAAGGCTCCCGCCAAGACCACCAAGACTGTCAAGGTCAATAACGAATGGTAATCAGGGAGGAGCCTAACATGCTTAAACGATGCAAACGCTACCTGTCGGCCGGCGCGATGGCTGTCATGCTGCTCGGCGCAGCAGGCTGCAGCACTAGCCAGCAAACAACCTCGGTTCACACTGTAGAAGTCGATCTTATCAGTGAGGTTCGCGAAGCATCCAACCAGCTGATCAGCAAGTCTACTGGACTCAATAACCGTGATCCCCTGTTGGCTGCAACGTTCGCTGATATCGATGACCTTCAGCAGTCCTCCACCTTTGGCCGTACACTGTCTGAACAATTCACCAGTGCGCTGGCCAGCAAAGGGTTGCCCGTCATTGAAGTTAAAATGCGCGAAAGCCTTTTTATCAAGGAACGTACCGGAGAGCTGATCCTGTCACGCAAACTGAATAGCCTTGTGGAGGCTCACGATGCACAGGCTGTTCTGCTCGGCACTTATGCCATGGGCGGCAATTACGTCTATGTCAACGTGCGCCTGGTTCGTACCAGCGACAACATCATCCTGGGTTCACACGATTTCAGCTTGCCCCTGAATCGCGATATCAAAGCAATGCTGCCCCGGCGTCGCTAAGCAATGACTTGCTCAAATGGATCGGCTCACGTGAGTCGCTCCATTTGAGCTTGCTCCCTTCACACAAGCGCTCAAAGAGCACCCTGGCCTGACCGGCAGGCCTTTCCCCCATCTTGTCACCCCCTTGACCACACTGCCTTTTCGGCATTCGCCATACATTCAGCCGCACCGTGCCAAGCGGTCTGAGTCAGGTCAAAACACCTCACAACACCGAAATACATGCGCGGACAATCAAGCCGATTGTCGGATGAAACACAGTAATGTCCTCCTATCACTGCTAGGCTAGGGGTGATGTGTTTTGTCTGCCTCGTTGCAGGCTATTGAGGAGAATGTATATGAAAAGCAATCCCGACAAGGGCTATATCGCCCTGCTGGGCTGGAGTCTCAACGCCGTTGAAGCGGCAGCTGCCTTTGATCGACGGTATGTCGTAGTCGCACCCGACTGGGCAGAGGAGTACTGTCAGCAGCATGACATTCCTTACCTGGCCTGGAATTTCGAACGGCTCAATGATCGGTCCATGGAAATAGCCGAGACCCTCAAGGAGATGGGTGTCGACGTAGCGGTTCCACTGTTTGAAGAAACTGTCGAGTGGGCCGGTGCCATCAATGCAGTGTTGCTGGACAACCCGCGTCTGTTGGGGCAATCCATGCTGATGCGTGACAAGTCCCTGATGAAACGACGCGCTCAGCTGGGCGGCATTCGGGTTGGCATCTTTGAAGAAGCCCACGACAGAGAGGATGTGGTCCGATTCCTTCGCCGAGTCAATCAGACGCTGCTCAAACTGGATGGCGATCCCAACGACCCGATTCACTTTAAGGCGTTCGACAAGGCTGGCTGCCTGGGTCACCGAGTGATACGTACCCCTGATGAAGTGGATGCGATCCCTGACGATGAGTTTCCTGCGCTGATGGAATCACATCTGGATGGGTGGGAATTTGCCGTGGAGGCATGGATACATAATGGTAAGGTCGTGTTTCTCAACATTTCCGAATATGTGACTCTGGGCTATTCGGTCTATGTCCCCGCATCCCCCGAACTTGAAGCCTACCGCCCCCAGATCATGGCCCAGATTGAAAAACTGGTCAAAACATTCGATATCGAATTCGGTCTTATCCATCCGGAATATTTTGTCACCAGCGATGGCGAAATGTACTTTGGTGAAGTGGCCTACCGTCCGCCCGGTTTCAAGGTATTCGAACTGCTGGAAAAGGTTTACGGCTTCAATGCCTATCAGGCGACCATGCTGGTATTCGATCCCAACACCACGGCTGAAGAGGTAAAAGCCTTCTTCCCTCGCGAAATCGAGGATGCCAATGGGTACGCCGGCTGTTTCGGCGTCTATCCACGCCGGCGCGTGGTAAGCCTGCTTGAAATTCCGGAAGAGACCGAAAACCACCCCTATTTCGACTCCCACGAGCTGACCCCTCCGCTGCAGGAAACGGTCACCAAACGGACCGCCTTTGGCACTCACTGGGGGCTGGTATATTTTACCGGACCCGATGCCCACGAGATGCACCAGCTGCTCAAGCGACAGGAGGACCTGGATTTTTATGTATAATATCCGGCATCTTCGGGAACATAGACAGGGGCCTGCGTGAACAGCGACCAGAACAGTGTGAACGAAAAGCAGGCCATGCTGCTTCAGCGTCTGGACCAGGCGATCGAGCAATTCCATGGCGCTGCAGACTTTGCCAAACTGGGTAAGCTGCCTCGACTGGTCGATCTGCTGCGACGGGTTTTATTGCAGGAGGGCGGCTGTACAGCTGTTGAGACCCGGGCACAGCGCCTGGAAGCAGCCGGTTTCTTTGCCGGTACCGACTGGGAAACGCCCCAGATACTGGTGCCCTCTCTGACCCCACATGCATTAGGCAGCGCCGATGCCACCCTTGTGGTTCTGGAGGCCGTCAGCGAGCTCCGACTGCTGGCTGTCGCCCTTGATGGCTACCAGCATCCGCTGATTTCAGCCGAGCAGGCTCATCATTACCTGACCCAGGTGATGGCGATTAACCTGGCACTGCTGTTTACCCCACCGTCCGAAGCCGAGCGGGAAACCCAGGGACGACTGGCCCAACTGCCGCGCAATCTGTTTCAGCATCTGGCGCAGCGAATAGGCTATGAGCACATCATCGACCGACTGATTGATGAGATCTGGCGTATCCTGCGCCAGCGCCCCATTCAGGTGGAGCCGGTCAAACGAATGGTGACCCAGATCGCGATCTGCCAGCAGGATCCCAATATCGACCTGGGCGGCAGTGGCCAGGGAGCCGATCGGCTGGTCAGCAGCCTGTTTGGTGTCACGCAAGCCTGTCGAGAAGATCCCGGTGTAGACGTGTATGCCGAACGACTGGCCAGTATGGACAGGCAGGCGCTGCAGTCCGAAGCCACCGGGTTTGCCCGCGCCATGCACGATACCGGCCTGGTGTCGCCCTATCATGCAGTGTTGATGCGCCAGCTTCTGGTTCAGGATGATCATTTGATCAGTGAAGCATTGGGGTTATCGTCCACGGGGCGTGATTGTTTCCTCTGTTACCACGAGCTGGTACTGGCATTGATCGGTCAGGGGATTTATCCGGAAACGGCTCAAGGCATCTATGGGCTGGCACTGATGTTGGAACGCGGCATTCTCTACCAGCCACCAGTGGCCCCTGCACTCTGGCGCCAGTTGGGCCTTCGGCTCTCCGATTGGTCCCGGCAACGCCTTGAGCTGGCGTTTGGAACCGGGGTGACGGCTGAGTCCCGTCTGGTTGAAGGGGTGCTCTGCATACTCGGCTTGCCATTGGGTGTCGGGCAGGGCAACAACCCAACCTGTCAGTCAGCACGCGCTCTGTCCATGTGGGCCTATAACGACCCGGACTACCTGCTGCAAATGCTGGTCTGGGCTGCCCGGGATGATGAAATCATCATGCACTTTGAAGGACAGCCGATCTCTTCCCGTGAAAGCATTGGCGGTGTTGCACGGGAACTTCCCATGGATCTTGATCCCGTTTCACTGCTGGTGGTCCCCCATCTGGATCGCATCTATGCCGAGATGGGACGGCGCTGCATCGGTCGTGAAGGAGACCCACACCGCTGGGTCAACCCGGAGTTTCACGGCTGGTGGTCTGGTCGCGGTTTCCGTATCAACGTGGACGTTGCCACCGGCAATCTGATCGATCTGGATGACTTTCTGCGAACGTTCTACACCTGCTACCATCCTTACTACAACGGCAATCAACCATTGATCCACCCCCAGCCGGCCGGCATCGCCGTCACCGACAGCGCCGCGCGTTTCATTGGCTGGCACGCCATAACGCTACTGCGCGTCGCTCTGGACCCTGATGAGGTCATGCGCGTCTATTTCTACAACCCCAATAACGACAGTGGACAGAACTGGGGCGATGATGTGGTGGTCAGTACATCCGATCGTGGAGAGCGCTTTGGCGAGTCTTCGCTGCCCTTTGTACAGTTCGCCTCACGGCTGTACATTTTTCACCATGACCCACTCGAAGGCGGTGAAAAAACACAGGTAACAGACCAGGAGCTGACTGAAGTGAAGCACTACATCGAGCGCAGCTGGGGGGCTGACCGACAGCCCAGTCCAAGCCCCTTGCAGGCCACGAGCCGCTAGCCTCAGGAAGCGGGAGTCGCGGACAACTGCCAATCAATGGGCTCTCGCCCCTGCTCCTCCAGCCAGTGGTTGGCCTGGCTGAAGTGCCGACAGCCCAGAAAGCCTCGATGAGCCGACAGAGGAGATGGATGCGGCGCCTTGAGTACCAGATGCCGATCCCGGTCGATATTCGCGCCCTTCTTCTGTGCATAACTGCCCCAGAGCATGAACACCACATGCTCGCACTGCTCATCGACCAACTGAATCACGCGATCGGTAAACGACTCCCAGCCCTTGCCCTGATGGGCATTGGCGTTGCTCTGCTCTACCGTCAGTACAGCATTCAGCAGCAGCACTCCCTGCTGTGCCCAGTGCTCCAGATAGCCGTGACCGGCAGGGGCTATGCCCAGATCCGCCTGCAACTCCTTGTAGATATTGACCAGTGAAGGTGGAATGCGCACACCCGGTCTGACCGAAAAGCAGAGTCCATGCGCCTGCCCCGGCTGGTGGTAGGGGTCCTGACCAATGATCACCACTTTTACCTGATCCAGCGGGGTGGCTTCCAGCGCATGGAACCACTCACTGGAGTGTGGATAGATCACCTTGTGTGCCGCTTTTTCCGCCTGCAAAAACCGTTTCAGTGCCTGCATGTAGGGCTGATCGAACTCTGACTGTAGCCAGGGCTGCCAGCTCGGTGCCTTGTCCAGTGCCATGGATACCCCCGAAAATATGCGCCGTAAACAGACAGGGCCACTCTAAAGTGGCCCTGTGGGTAACTCAATGTTTGCTGTCAGCCACGCGGACGCATGGCCGGGAACAGCAGTACATCACGAATGGAAGCGGAATCGGTAAACAGCATCACCAGGCGATCGATACCGATGCCCTCACCCGCCGTCGGCGGCAGGCCATACTCCAGAGCGTTGATGTAGTCGGCATCGTAATGCATGGCTTCGTCGTCACCGGCATCCTTCTCTTCCACCTGCTTCATGAAGCGCTCGGCCTGGTCTTCGGCGTCGTTCAACTCGGAGAAACCGTTGGCCAGTTCACGGCCGGCCACGAAGAACTCGAAGCGGTCGGTGACATGCGGGTTGTTGTCATTGCAACGCGCCAGCGGGCTGACTTCAGTCGGGTACTCGGTGATAAAAGTCGGCTGATGCAGGCGGTGCTCGACGGTCTTTTCGAAAATCTCGATCTGAACCTTGCCCAGCCCCCAGCTGTCCTTCACATCGATATCCATGCGCTCGGCGATCTGGCGGGCAGCCGCATCATCAGCCAGTGCCTCGGCGGTGATCTCCGGGTTGTAGTGCAGAATGGAGTCGAACACGCTCATACGGGTAAACGGCTTGCCCATGTCGTATTCGAAGGTTTCCAGCACTTCGCCTTCTTCGTTACGTACGGTGTTAACCACCACAGTGGTGCCGAGAACCTCCTGAGCAACAGTGCGCAGCATATCTTCGGTCAGATCCATCAGATCGTTGTAATCGGCGTACGCCTGATAGAACTCGATCATGGTGAACTCTGGGTTGTGACGGGTTGAGAGCCCCTCATTACGGAAGTTGCGGTTGATCTCGAACACCCGCTCAAAGCCACCCACCACCAGACGCTTGAGATACAGTTCCGGCGCGATACGCAGGTACATCTGCAGGTCCAGCGCATTGTGATGCGTGGTAAACGGACGTGCCGTGGCACCACCGGGAATCGGGTGCAGCATCGGTGTTTCCGCTTCGATGAAGCGACGATCGATCAGGTACTTGCGGATGCCGGCCACAATCTTCGAGCGCATCTCAAACACCTTGCGCGACTGATCGTTCATGATCAGGTCCACATAGCGCTGGCGATAGCGCATCTCCATGTCCTGCAGGCCCTTGAACTTGTCAGGCAGCGGGCGCAGGCTTTTGGTCAGCAGCTGAAACTCGGCCATGTCCACATACAGGTCGCCCTTGCCGGACTTGTGCAGTACACCACTGACGCCGATGATGTCGCCCAGATCCACGGTTTTGGCGAACGCGCGTGCATCCTTGTTGACGTACAGCTGGATACGGCCACTCATGTCCTGCAGCACCATGAAGGCACCACGGTTGAGCATTACACGACCGGCCACGGAGACACGGATGACAGCCGCCTCCAGCTCTTCCTTGCTCTTTTCGCCATGAGCCTGCTGCAGATCGTCGGCATAGCTGTCACGGCGGAAGGTATTGGGGAAGGCATTGCCTCCCTGACGCAGGGCGGCGAGTTTTTCGCGGCGCTCGGCGATCAGGCGGTTTTCATCTTGCTGCACGTTTTGCTGCACGTTGTTGTCTGACATCGGGGTTACCTTAAAACGAATGCTTACAGGCCGGCCTTGAGGCTGGCTTCGATAAACTGGTCCAGATCGCCATCAAGCACGCGATCACAGTTGGAAGTCTGTACGCCGGTGCGCAGATCCTTGATGCGCTGGTCATCCAGCACGTAGGAACGGATCTGACTGCCCCAGCCGATATCGGCCTTGGAGTCTTCCAGTTCCTGTGCCGCTTCACGACGCTTCATCATCTCCATTTCGTACAGCTTGGCACGCAGCTGCTTCATACAGGTATCACGGTTTTGATGCTGTGAACGTGCCGACTGGCTCTGCACCACAATGCCGGATGGCTCATGGGTAATACGCACGGCCGATTCAGTCCGGTTAACGTGCTGACCACCCGCACCGGATGCACGGTATACATCCACACGCAAATCGGCCGGGTTGATTTCAATGTCCACGTTGTCGTCAATTTCCGGCGAAACAAACACCGAGGAGAAAGAGGTATGGCGACGGCCGCCGGAATCGAACGGTGACTTGCGCACCAGACGGTGAACACCGGTTTCGGTTCTCAGCCAACCATAGGCGTATTCGCCCTCAAACCGGATGGTGGCGGACTTGATACCGGCCACTTCACCACCGGACACTTCGAGCAGCTCTGTCTTGAAGCCCCTGCTCTCGCCCCAGCGCAGGTACATGCGCAGCATCATGTTGGCCCAGTCCTGTGCCTCGGTCCCGCCGGATCCGGCCTGAATCTCAAGGAAGGCGTTGTTCGCATCGGCTTCACCGGAGAACATGCGGCGGAACTCAAGCTGTTCCAGCTGGGTACGCAGACGCTCGACATCCGCCTCAACTTCAGCGACGGTATCTTCGTCATCTTCTTCAACCGCCATATCCAGCAGGTCACGGGCATCACGGATACCGGTGGTCAGCTCGTCGATGGTTTTTACCACCGCCTCAAGGCCTGAGCGCTCACGGCCGAGCTGTTGTGCATTTTCAGGATTGTTCCACACACCCGGATCTTCCAGCTCGCGCTCAACTTCTTCAAGCCGTTCACGCTTGCCATCATAATCAAGGTAGCCGCGCAGCGACTGGGTGCGCTCACTGAACTCTTTCAGACTGTTGAGAATCGGATTGATTTCCATGGTGGGGCTACAAACTCGCTGCTTGGAAAAAGGGAGGTATTCTAACTGATCCTCCGCCCTGTTTGAACGATTGTGCAGCAGTTCCTCATTCTCTGGCCATGACACTCGACTTGACTGCCAAGGTCGGCAAGAATGATCTGATCGATTCGGGAGGCCCGCATGACCATGATAGGGAAACATGTTCTGCCGGCAGCGTCTGCTCTGCTGCTGTCATTGCCGGCTCAGGCTGCTCTGCAGGATACGCCTCAACGGCTGGACTTGACCGCCAGCGTCTACGGTTATCTGGCACTGATGATCTTCATGTTGGCTTATGTCTTCGTGGTGATGGAGGAGCGGCTTGCACTGCGCAAGTCGAAGCCGGTCATCGTGGCGGCCGGTCTGATCTGGATACTGGTCGGTCTGGCCTATCGCCAGCACGGCGACCAGGTCACCGCCGGGGCCGAGCTGAGGCTGTATATTCTGGATTATGCCGAGCTGTTCCTGTTTTTGCTGGCCGCCATGACCTTTGTGAATATGCTCGAAGAGCGACGCGTATTCGAGGCCTTGCGCACCTGGCTGGTTTCACGCGGATTTTCACTGCGCAGCATCTACTGGATCACCGGCGTACTTACGTTCTGTATCTCCCCTGTTGCCGATAACCTTTCCACGGCTCTGCTGATGGGGGCGGTGGTCCTGGCTGTCGGCAACCACAACTACCGTTTTATTTCGGTGGGCTGCATCAATGTGGTTGTGGCCGCCAATGCCGGCGGCGCGTTCAGCCCATTCGGCGATATTACCACCCTGATGGTGTGGCAGCAGGGGCATGTCTCTTTCACCCAGTTCTCGCATCTGCTGTTGCCGGCACTGGTGAACTGGCTGGTACCGGCGTTGCTGATGAGCCTTGCCATCGAAAACGCGCGCCCCACGGGCAGCCAACGTCATCAGCGCATGAAAAAGGGCGGTGTCACCATTATGCTGATGTTTCTGGCGACCATCGCCACCTCCGTGCTGGTACACAGTGTGCTGCATTTGCCGCCGGTTCTGGGGATGATGACCGGGCTCGGCGTATTGAAGCTTTACGGCTACTACCTGAGTCTGCATGACCCGGTATTCCGTGAGCAGGGACATATCACCCACCACCATGCCGAGAACACAAGCAACCACAGCATGCTGCGCGGTGACCATACCGGCGTGGTGCGTCGTTTCGATATTTTTAAGGTCGTTGAGCGTGCCTCCTGGGATACCCTGATGTTCTTCTACGGTATCGTGCTGTGTGTAGGTGGTTTGGCCACGCTGGGATATCTGGCTGACTTTTCCACCCTGATCTATGGCAGCCTTGGCATCCCTTTGGCCAACAGCCTGATCGGGCTGTTGTCCGCATTGGTCGATAACATCCCGATCATGTTTGCCGTACTGTCGATGGATCCGGGGATGACGCTTGAGCAATGGCTGCTGGCCACCCTGACTGTCGGCACCGGTGGGTCGCTGCTTTCAATCGGTTCGGCAGCCGGTGTGGCCTTAATGGGGCAGGCACAGGGAACCTATACCTTCATGAGCCATCTGAAATGGAGCTGGGCCATCCTGCTGGGTTATGTGGCCAGCATCTTCTGTCACCTTTGGTTAATTGGACTCTGACATGACCGAACACTCTGCCAAACTGGAAAGGAAACCCGTCTGGGATATTTATGTGCGCCTGTTTCACTGGACCCTGGCCGCCAGCGTTCTGTTTGCATGGTGGAGCGGTACCACCGGAGGGTATGTGAATGAGACATTCAACCTGTTGGGCCTGAGCCTCAGTCTTAAGTTCGATGTTATGACATGGCACATGTACGCTGGCTACACCGTGCTGACGCTGGTTCTGTTCCGCCTGATGTGGGGTTTTGCCGGTAGCCACCATGCTCGCTTCAGTGAATTCGTACACTCCCCGGTTACCACGGCCCGCTATGCCCTGCAGATGCTGCAGCGCCGCGAACCGCATCATCTGGGCCATAACCCGCTGGGTGGCTGGATGGTCGTGGCCCTGTTGCTGCTGACTGCGGCTCAGGCGAGTACAGGTCTCTTTGCCAATGATGAGGTTTTCATCGAAGGTCCGCTGGCCAGTCTGGTCAGCTCCAGTATGAGTGTTGAGATCACACGCTGGCACCGCTGGCTGTTTGATATTCTGTTGATCGCCATTGGTCTGCACCTGCTGGGCGTCATTTACCACCAGCTGTTCAAGCGCGAGAAGCTGGTTCAGGCCATGTTGCACGGGCGCAAGCCAGCCGCAACAGAGGCGCCGAGCTACCCGTTCGCCCCCTTCCTGCGTGGGTTGCTGCTGGCCCTCGCTGCAGCTGCCATTGTCTGGAGCCTGCTCAACCTGCCTTGAATACAAACAGGGCGCCACATCGGGCGCCCTGTTTCAATTCAAGTCCTGACCGCTTGCAGTTCAGTCCTTGAAGTTGTCGTGGCAGCCCTTGCAGGTCTTGCCCACCTCACCGAAAGCAGGACGAATCTGGTCCATGTCACCGGTTTTGGCTGCAGCCGCCAGCGCATCAGCCTTCTCGGCAAACATGTTCATGCCACCTTCAAACTTGTCCCAGTTCTGCTCAATGGCCGGAAGAGCATCGGTGTCACCCTGATAAGAACCCGCCACAAAGCCTTCCAGCGGAAGCTTGCTCAGCTGAGCCACAATGTCTGCACGGCGTGCAAAGTCTTCTGCGTTGTAATCCTGTTTACCCTTGACCACTTCACCCATGGTACCGAAGTGCCATTTGACAGCACTGAACACGCCCTGACGGTATTTGATGGCGTCTTCCGCTTCCGCCGCCAGTACAGCCGTGCTGCCCAGCGCCATAACCCCTGCCAATCCAAGCATTGCGATCTTTCTCATGTCGATTTCCCTTTTCATTGATGGTCTGACCGTAATTCTATATGAGCGCCGCCTAATCCAACAAGTTCCCGTCTGAAGGGGTATACTGTGGGTCTTTTTGGCAGACAACACGCCCTATGCAGACTTCTACCCTTTTCACCCTGCGCCTGTTGATCCCCTTCGCACTGGGCTACTGGCTGTCCTACCTGTTTCGAGTCATCAATGCGGTGGTTGGCCCCGACATCATGGCCGAGCTGGGTATCAGCGCGGCCACTCTGGGCCTTATTTCCAGCGCCTACTTTCTGACTTTTGCAGCCTGCCAGATTCCGCTGGGCATTCTGCTGGACCGTTATCAGACTCGAGATGTGGCATCCGCCCTGCTGTTGTTCGCAGCCGCCGGCAGCCTCACTTTCGCCCTGGCCGAAAGCAGCCTGACACTCTGGATCGGCCGCGGCCTGATCGGCATTGGTGTATCGGCCTGTCTGATGGCGGCCTTCAAATGCTATACCAGCTGGCTCAAGCGAGAGCAGCTTCCCGCAATCAACGGCCTCCAGTTGACCAGCGGCGGACTCGGCGCACTCACGGCTACCGCCCCTGTCGAGTTTGCCCTGACGTTTACTGACTGGCGCGGCATTTTCCTGGCAACAGCCGTACTCAGCATCATGATCGCCATTTTGGTGCGCGGCTTGATTCCGAAAACAGCGGTGGACAAACCGTCTCTGGGCATTGTGGCACAGCTGGGCCAAACCTGGGCCGTAGTTCGCACCCCGGCATTCTATCAACTGGCGCCAGCCAGCATGCTGTCGCAGTCGGTCTTCATCGCGACCCAGTCTCTTTGGGCCGGCCTGTGGCTGCAGCAGGTCAGCGCCCTGAGCGCCAGTGCCGCTGCCGGCGTGCTGTTTGTTTCAGCCGCCAGCATGGTGGCTGGGTTTCTGCTGCTGGGGTTCATTACCGGCCGCCTGAACCGGCTGGGCATCAGCACGCCCAGCGTCAGTTTTATCGGCATGCTGTGTTTCACTCTGGCTCTGGTGTGGATTCAGCTTAAACCCGGAGATGCCAGCCTACTGGCCTGGGCACTGTTCGGCTTCTTCGGAACATCAGGTACATTGATGTTCGCAGGACTGAGCCAGCAGTTTCCGGTTGCGATCAGCGCACGGGTCGGCACCAGCCTGAACCTGGGCATCTTTTTGGGTGCATTCATTGTGCAGTGGGGAATGGGTGCGGTGATCGGGCTCTGGCCATCAGAAGATGGCCAGCATTACCCTGCCCAGGCCTTTCGCTGGGCTCTGGGCGGCGCAACGCTGTTGCAGGCGTCTGCCCTGAGCTGGTATCTGGTCTGTCGCTGGCGAGGAGCCGATCAGTCCTCAAATGCGGCCAGCACTTGAGGCATCCAGGCACGGATTCGCTCTTCGCTCAGGCCATGTTCACCGTCCTCATCCAATGCCAGGCCCACAAAATGCCGTTTGTCCTGAGTCAACGCCTTTGACGCTTCGAATCGGTAGCCTTCAACGGGCCAGGGCACAACCACTTTACCCCCGGCCTCCTGCAACACCTCGTTGAGTGCCCCCATCGCATCCAGGAACCACTCACCATAGCCAAGCTGGTCCCCCAAACCAAACAGGGCGATCTTCTTGCCGCTGAAGTCCAATGCCTGCAGGGCAGGCCAATGTTCGTCCCAGTCTTCCTGCAGCTCGCCAAAATCCCAGGTCGGGATACCCATGATCAGATATTGATACTGTGCCATTTCGACCACACCTTCGGTCGCAATATCATGCAGACGAATCTGTTCAGGTAACAAAGCCGCAATCTGTTCTGCAACCATTTCGGTATTGCCCGTGGTGCTGGCATAAAACAGGCCGATGGGGGTACTCATAACAATTCTCGATTAATAGCCGCTTGTTGTGGGTATCCATACGCCCGCGGGATGGCATACGTCCTGTACATAAACGAAAAAGCAGCCCTGCGGGCTGCTTGATGGCACCTGGCGAATACTTATTTTTTATTGCCCGTCATGGCGTCCATGGAGCCCTGTGCCAGCTGCTGCATCGCCTGCTGCGCTGCGGTCAGGGCCTTCAGATTCTGCTCATTGGCCGCACGCAGGGTTTCTTCCAGCTCTTTGGCATAGGCCTGTTGCAGTTCGATCAGGTCATTCGGCGTCTTGCACTTCTGCAGTTCGCTGGTTTGCTGCATGGTTGCTTCGATGCAGGCCTTGGTGCACTCCATCTGCTGGCGGGTCAGTTCCTCCAGCATTTTGGTCTGGATGTTCACCAGATCACGGAAAGGTCCCATCGATTCGGTCATCTGCTTTGTCATATCCTGAAACATTGTCTGCCCCCTTGGCACTTGTTGTGAATACATATAATTAATCACTATAGACTGAAAGCCGCAAGTCTGGTGCGTTAGACTTAAGATTCAAATCAAGTTCCACTCTCAAACACGAGGTGTACCGATGCGCATGCTGCACACCATGTACCGGGTTACTGACCTGGAAAAATCGCTTTCCTTCTACACCGAAGTCCTCGGGATGCGTCTGCTACGCCGCAAGGACTACCCGGAAGGCCGTTTCACGCTGGCATTTGTCGGCTTTGGTGACGAGGCTGACAATACCGTCCTGGAACTCACCCACAACTGGGACACCGATGCGTATGACCTTGGCACCGGCTATGGCCATATCGCCATCGAGGTGGATGATGTGTACGAGGCCTGCGACCAGATCAAGTCAAAAGGAGGACAGGTCGTGCGAGAGGCCGGCCCAATGAAGAACTCAACCTCAGGCACGATTCTGGCATTTGTGCGCGACCCGGACGGGTACATGATCGAGCTGCTCAGCCCCCAGCGCGGGGACTGAGCCAGTAGCATCAGGTGCGGAATTTCGCCGTCATGCTCTGCAGTTCTGCTGCCAGCCGTGACAGTTCATGGCTGGCACTCTCGGTCTGTGTTGCCCCGGCTGCGGATTCCTGAGCGTTGTCGTTGATGGTCACCAGAGACCGGTTGATCTCTTCGGCAACGCTGCTCTGTTCCTCAGATGCACTTGCGATCTGGGCATTCAGATCGGTGATCCGCTTGACCGCTTCCGAAATTCGACGCAGCGCATCACCGGCCTTCTCGGCCTGTTCGCCAGTCAGTTCGGCACGCTCCTGACTCACTTTCATCGCCGTAACCGCATCACGGGTTCCCACCTGCAAGCGACCGATCACCTGCTGAATCTCTTCGGTTGACTCCTGGGTACGCTGAGCCAGTGAACGAACCTCATCCGCCACGACGGCAAAGCCGCGCCCCTGATCACCTGCACGAGCCGCTTCGATGGCGGCGTTCAGGGCCAGCAAATTGGTCTGTTCGGCAATACCGCGAATCACATCGACCACACTGCCGATACTTTCACTGTCCTGCTCCACCACGGCAATCTGTGCCGCAACCTTGCGCACCTGATCCACCAGATCACTGGTCGCACGAGACGCATCGACTACAACCCGGTTACCGGAATCGGCCTCGTCATGCGTGGCTCGCGCTTCCTGATCCGCCCGTTCGGCACTGCCAGCCACTTCCTGCACGGTCGAGACCATCTCATTCATTGCAGCCGCTACCTGCTCTACTTCGGCACGCTGGCTGTTGATGGTCTGGCTGGAATGGCTGCTGATGCTGCTCATCTCTTCTGCTGCAGCCGCCAGCTGGGTCGTCGCACCGGAGATGTGCCCTACCAGGCTTTGCATCTGGGCCAGCATCTTGTTGAAGCTGCTGGCGATATGACTGAGTTCGTTATCACCCTCGATTTCGGCACGCAGGCGCAGATCAGAATTGGTGGCAACGTTATCCATTACATCCTGTAAATGCTCAAGCGGCTGACGGATGGAGCGGTAAATCAACAGCCCCAAAAGCGCCAGCAGTACCACAATGGCGGCTGACAAGGCGATCTGGAACGTGCGCTGACGCTCATACGCACGGCGCAGCTCCTGACGCATCTGATCCGCTTCGCTCAGCTGCAGGTCAACCAGCTCCGCCACCTTTTCGCTGATCGGATCAACATCGGCGTACAGGTCGCCGTTAAAACCGTACATGTCACCATAGGTCAGGCCGTTGAGGGTCTGCAGTCGCTCAATCAGTTTCTCAATGGCATCGTCAGCTTTCCTTAACAGCCCTTCCGCTTCCTGTACCAACTGCTGTTCCCTGGAGGTCAGATCGGTAGCTGTGTAGCTTTGCCAGTCACGCTGAATATTTTCTCGGGCCCGGGTCACGACGGCCAGGCCGTCTTCGGCTTTCATCAGGCTCTTGTCGACCTTGTTTACCGTGTCGATGATGTTAACCGCATAGTTATCCGCCACGTTTTTCAGCAGCTCAAGCGGCACAATCCGGTCCACATAGAGCCGATCAATGCCTTGGTTGGCCTTGTTCAATTCAATCAGGGAAGTGATCACAATAACGAGCAAACCGATAATCGGCAGCACCGACCCCAGCACCAGTTTGCTCCTGATGGTCATTCGTTTCAGCATTTCGGGCTCCTGTCAGGCGTGCAGCAGAAGATTCAGGGCAGGTGCCGCTGAGTGATCTTTTCCTGTACAATAGACATATTAGAAGTGACTTATACGGATGAAAGTTCAAGTTCCAGCTCGTACTAAAGTAGAAGCATTATCTTGTACTATCAGTCCGGTCACAACTGTTGTATCCGTCTGCACACCCGATTCGGTGGAAGCCGTTGCAACACGACTTCCTGAAATGCATCAATAACGATGATGAAGGCATGGCTTCAATGAACAAATCTACCCTTCTTGCAGCAGCAGGCCTGCTGTTTTCCCTGCACACCACATCAGCACTGGCCGCCAGCGTCGACGCGGCCCAGCGCGCCATCGATGCCGGCGATTACGCCAAGGCTCTGTCCGAGCTGGAAAGCCTGGTCAAGAATCAGGACCCGGCTGCAATGAACCTTCAGGGCCAGATGTACGAAAACGGCTGGGGTGTTGAAAAGAACACTGACATGGCCCGCCGCTACTACGAAAGCGGTGCCCGACAGGGTCATCTGGAGAGCGTCAACAGCCTGCGTGCATTGAAAAACCGGGAATACAAAGTCGAGTTCGACCGTCTGTTGCCCGCAGCTCAGGACGGCGACGGCGACGCTCAGAACCGCATCGGCGAAATGTATGAATTTGGTCAGGGCGTTGCACGCGACAATGACGAAGCAATCAAGTGGTACCGCAAGGCCGCTGACCAAAATGTGATCACTGCCTGGCATAACCTGGGCCGCAGCTACAATTTCGGTACCGGTGTCGAGCAGGACTACGTTCAGGCTGAACAGTGGTATCGCAAGGCGGCCGAGCAGGGTCATATGGATGCCATGTTCTTCCTGGGTACGCTCTACTCCAACAGCCACGGACAGGACACCAGCGTTGACACCAATATTCTGGCCTATGCCTGGATGCACAACGCGGCTGAAATGGGCAACGGTACCGCCCGCGCCATCGAGGCACGCCTGCTGATGAAGCTGGATGAGTCACAACTGGAAGAAGCCCAGTCTCTGGCCGAGCGCTACAAGGCCAGATTCGTCACGCCATTCAAGTAATTCCATTGCCCCTGCCAGCATCGCTGGCAGGGTTTCACCCCGATCCCCCGCTGGTGCTACAATCCATCGCCAACCCAACCGATGGATCCGGACATGCCGATGCACCGCCCCTTTGCTCAAGAATTTACCGACACCTGCCCGGCCACTCTGGTCAGACGCCTGCTGGCCATGGTGTATGATGCCTTGCTGGTGATTGCGATCTGGATGATTGTAGGTGGGGTCGGTGTAATGTTGAACGATGGCGAAGCGATCAGTGCCCAGACCAGTTCAGCGGCGGCGGTCGCCCTGTTCAACTCGGCACTGTTTTGTATCACCTTTCTGTTTTTTGGCTTTTTCTGGACCCGCAATGGCCAGACACTGGGCATGCTCGCCTGGCGCCTGCGGGTTCAAACACTGGAAGGTGGCCGCCTGAGCTGGAGCAAGGCGCTGATGCGATTCCTCTGCGCCATCCCGTCCCTCGGCCTGTGCGGTATCGGCCTGTTCTGGATACTGTTCACCGATGAGCGCCTGAGCTGGCATGACCGCTGGTCAGGCAGCTGTATTGTTCAATTGCCCAAACCCGCACCAAAAAAACCGTAATCGAGCTGAAGCCTTTAACCCGCTCGCCGCAGCAGCCAGCCACCTGCCGCCATGCACAGCAACACCGGCAGCACCACCGCGATGAAGGGCGGGAAGCCAAACACGGTACTGGCCGGGCCAAGCAGATCCTGTGCAAACTTGAACAGCAGCCCGAACACAACCCCGGCAATCACCCGCTGGCCGACGGTCACGCTGCGCAACGGCCCGAAAATGAATGAAACACCGATCAGCACCAGTGCCAGAATCGCCAGCGGCTGCAGCAATTTGGTCCAGAACGCCAGCAGATAGGTATCCGCATTGACTCCCTGGGCCTGTAGATAACTCGAATAGGACCAGAGGCCACTGATTGGCAGGTCCACAGGCTCAACCACGATCACCGACAGAAGATCGGGCGTAAGTCCGCTTTTCCAGGACTCCTGAGATTGCTGCGACGCCTGAGTACGCCCTTCCATGAACTCTGTCCTGCTGACATTCTGTAACTGCCATCGATCGGACTCATAGTGTCCAATACGCGCATAGCTCGCTTCAGCCAGCTGACGGGACTCATCAAACCGATAGCGCGTGACGCCATGAATCACGCCCCCCGGCTCTACCGCATTGATATGAATGAAGAGGCGATCTTCACGGTGCCATATGCCGTAACGGGAGCTCAGCGCACCACCACCTGCCTGCGCCAGCGCTTTCAGACTCTGGGCACGCTGCTCGGTATAGGGCGCGATGAACTGACCCAGTACCAGCGCGAACAACGCCAACACCAGCACCGGCTTGAACACTGCCACAAGAATGCGTCGGGTTGAAAAACCCGCCGCCCGCATAACGGTGAGCTCACTGTGGCTGGCCAGCATACCCAGCCCGATCAAACAGCCCACCAGGCTGCTCAAGGGGATGAACTCATAGATCCGACGCGGCGTGGTCAACATCAGGTACTCGAGCACACCCGCAAAGGTATAGTGTTCATCGATATCATCCAGCTGATCAAGCAATGCCGATACAAGGTCCAGCCCGACCACCACCAGCAGCACAGCCAAAATGGCGCCAATAACATGACGGGCAATGTACCACTCCAGCTTTATCATGCGGATTTCCTCCAGCTGACGTGCGGCAGACACTTGCGGACACGATTGAACTGATGGCCCCAGAAACGTTCCGCCAGAATCAGATTGGCGGCCAGCGCCAGGAAGATCGCATGCACCAGCCACAGCAGCCACACGCCCACCTCTCCATCCTCAACGGTTGAACGCGCACTGGTCAGCAGTGAAAGGTAGAGCAGATACAAAACAATGGAAGGAATCAGTTTGGCAAAACGGCCCTGACGTGGGTTGGTTCGACTCATCGGCACCGCTATCAGTGTCACGATAAAGGCCAGCACCGGCAGGGACAGGCGCCAGTGCAGTCGGGCCTGCTCCCTCGGCTGCGTACTGTCCAGCAGGGCCAGCGTCGGCTGTGCATCCAGTTCTGTCACTTCTCGCGCCAGCTCCGCTTCGGGCAGGCTTATGCCGTATTCCCGGTAGCCGGTGCGGGTGTATTCTGCCGAGCCAGGAACACCATCAAAGCGATAGCCCTGTTTCAACACAAGAAAGCGGCCACCATATTCCGGCAACATGACGCGCTCGGCCTGCTCAGCCAGCAGGACCACCGGTTCACCGTTCTCGTTGCGCTGCGCAATGAACACCTCACGCAGGTTACCGCTTTCGCTGTCAAAGGATTCGGCATAGGTGACCTGCCGGCCGCCCGTCTGAGACTGAAAACGCCCCGGTGTCAGCAGTTCCAGTTCGCTTTTCGACTCCTGCACACTGAAGATCTCCTCCGATTTGGTCGCGCCCAGGGGGGCAAGCCAGAGCGTCATCACCGCCACCAGCAGTGCCACCAGCGAAGCAGGCCCCAGGGAATAGAGCACCAGCCTTTTTTGACTGATGCCACAGGCCCTCAGCACCACCATTTCGCTGTCGAGATAGAGACGCCCGAATGCCAGCAGGATGCCGAGGAACAGCCCCAGCGGCAGCAAGAGTTCAAGGAAACCGGGGATACGCCAAAGCAGAACCCAGAAAACGAAGGCCGCATCCAGCTTGCCGGTCGCGGCATCGGCGAGATACTTGATCAGGCGCGCACTGGTGATAATCAGCAGCAGTACAGAGGTTACAGCCAGTGTTGAGATCAACGCCTCACGGGCGAGGTAACGGAAGATAATCAAAACAGATTCCCTTTCACCGCCATGGTTTCCAATCGGAGAAATGGTTTATAGTGCGCGTTGGATCTAGCTATGAGCTGCGCGGCACAACGTTCGGCACCAGACCGGTTCCATCACCGGGATGCCTGACATCAAGCAAGCCCCGCATTATCACCCAATCAGTCTGCAATGTCTTGTACGGAGTCGTCATGGATTTTGAGATTATCAACGGCAGTGTCGAAACACTGGAAACCGAATGCCTCGTGGTTGCACTGGAAGCCGAGGGTAAACTCTGCCCCTCTGCACAGGCGATCGACACGGCTGCCAACGGCTACCTGAGCGACCTGATCAACAGTGGCGACATCAGTGGCAAGGCCGGTGAACAGCTGCTGCTGTTCAAGGTACCCGGCATCAAGGCCAATCGTGTCCTGCTGGTGGGTTTGGGCAAGCCCGAGGAACGCAAGGATCGTCACTACCGCAAGCTGATCAAGGGCATTACTGCCACCCTGAAAAAGTCGGGCATTGGCTCAGTGCTGTTTGCACTCGATGGCTGTGCCAGCGAGCAGGACGATGTGTACCGCGAAACCCGCCAGCTGGTGGAGTGGATCTCGGCTGACTTCTATCAATACGACGAGACCAAGAGCAAGAAAGCCGATCCGATCAAGCTTGAGCACATCATGATCAAGCTTGACGAAGAGGATATTGAGCTGGGCGAAGGCGCTCTGCTTGATGGCGTGGCCATCGCCAACGGCGTTGATACAGCCCGCGAAGTGGGCAACCTGCCGGGCAACATCTGCACGCCCGTCTATCTGGCCGAGCGGGCACAGGCGCTGGCGGAAGAGTTCGATGAACTGAAGGTCAGTGTGCTGGATGAAGAGCAGATGGCCGAGCTGGGCATGAACGCACTGCTGGCCGTTGGCAAGGGCAGCGCCCAGCCTTCGCAGCTGATCGTGATCGAATACCGCGGTGGCGAGGACGGCGAAAAGCCCCACGTACTGGTCGGCAAGGGCATCACCTTTGACACTGGCGGCATCAGCCTGAAGCCCGGTGCCGGCATGGACGAGATGAAATTCGACATGTGCGGTGCAGCCAGCGTACTCGGCACCATGGAAGCGCTCGCCGAAATGCAGCTGCCGATCAACGTGGTCGGGGTGATCGCCGCCGCCGAGAACATGCCGGGCAGTCAGGCTACCAAGCCGGGTGACATCGTCACCACCATGTCGGGGCAGACCGTTGAGATCCTCAACACCGATGCCGAAGGGCGTTTGGTGCTGTGCGATGCGCTGACCTATGTCGGCCGCTTCGAACCCCAGTCCGTGGTCGACATCGCAACCCTGACAGGTGCCTGCATCATCGCCCTGGGCCATCAGGCCACCGGCGTTCTGTCCAACAACGAATCATTGGCAACCGCTCTGCTCGAAGCCGGCGAATACGCCGCTGACCGTGGCTGGCCGCTGCCGCTGTGGGACGAGTTCCAGGAGCAGCTGGACTCCAACTTTGCCGATATCGCCAATATCGGTGGCCGTGCGGCCGGCACCATCACCGCCGCCTGCTTCCTGTCACGCTTCACCAAGGAGTACAACTGGGCGCACCTGGACATTGCCGGTGTGGCCTGGAACAGCCATGGCAAGGAAAAGGGCGCGACCGGCCGTTGTGTACCCATGCTGTGCCAGTATCTGCTGGATCTGGCTGAGCAGGTTGAGATCGACGAGCACGATCACGACCACGGGGAATAAGCGTGTCCCGCGCAGACTATTACATTCTGCCGGACACCGAGCCCGAAAGCCGGGCGGCCTTTCTGTGCCGCCTGTGCGAAAAGATCCTCGGGCTCGGTATGCGCGTGTTCATCAGTACCGAGCATGAGGCCGCGGCACGTCAGCTGGATCAACAGCTGTGGACAGCACGGCCGCAGAGCTTCGTGCCTCATACCCTGTTGAATGGACAGCCGGACTCGCCAATCGAGATCGGCTGGGGTGAGCAGTTGCCGGATCATCGTGAGGTATTCGTCAACCTGTCTAACCGGCTTCCCGATACAGCCTTTGAATTCGAACGCATTGTCGAAGTGGTGATTCAGACACCTGACGTTCTGGCGGCTACGCGTGACAACTATGCGCGCTGCCGTGACCGTGGCCTTGAGCTGCACCGAACCGACATGCGTCAACGCAGCTGAGTTACCTATACTGCATCCGTGACACAAGGAGCCCTGCCGGATGAAAAAGCTGCTTACCTTCCTGTTGTTATTGATCCTTGCCGGCGTGGCCCTTTACTGGTTCAACCGGCCCAAACCCATTGAAGTCCGACTGACCTCCGTTGCAACCGGCGTTGTGGAACAGCTCGCCGCCAACAGCCGCGCCGGCACCGTGCGTGCCTGCCGTCGCTCACGTCTATCGATGCCTCAGGGTGGTCGGGTGGAACGCCTGCTGGTAGAAGAAGGCGATCACGTAGAACAGGGACAGCCACTGCTTGAACTCTGGAACGCTGACCTCAAGGCGCGCCTTGAAGAGGTTGCGGCCACGCTGAAGGCCCGTGAGATTCATACCGCAGCGGTGTGCCATACAGCTGCCCTGGCACAGCGTGAGGCCCGCAGAACCGAATCGCTGGCCCGCGACCGGCTTGCCTCAGACGAGCTGTTGGACCAGCGCCAAACCGAAGCACGCCGCTCGGCACTGGCATGCGAAGAAGCGCAGGCACTGACAGAACAGGCCCGCGCCACGCTCAAACTGCATCAGGTACTGCTCGACAACACGGTCCTGAAGGCTCCCTTTGGTGGTGTGGTCGCCGAGATCAATGGTGAAGTGGGCGAATATGTCACACCTTCCCCGCCGGGGGTGCCAACACCACCTGCCGTGGATCTGATCGATGACAGCTGCCTGTATGTTCGCGCCCCCATCGATGAAGTCGAGGCCGCACGGCTCGCGGTGGGTCAGTCGGTGCGTATCAGCCTGGATGCCTTTCGGGGCCAGAGTTTTGCCGGCGAGGTCTCGCGCATTGCGCCCTTTGTCTCCGAGCTGGAAAAGCAGGCCCGCACCGTCGATGTGGACGTTCGCTTCACCCCGCCACCCACCGATGCCCATCTTCTGGTGGGCTACAGTGCCGATATCGAAGTGATCATCGAACGGCGCGACAACGCCCTGCGTGTGCCGACTGAAACCCTGCTGCAGGGCAATCGAGTGCTGCGCCATGACGACGACAGCGGCACTCTGCATGCCGTGCAACTCAAGACAGGGCTGAGCAACTGGACCTGGACTGAAGTGGTTGAGGGCCTTGAAGCCGGCGATCGCATTCTGCGATCACTGGACAGCGGCGCGGGCGAAGGCACCCGGGTGGTACCGGCACCATGATCCGGCTGCAACAACTGTGCAAGCGTTACCAGCTGGGGGACGAACCGGTACAGGCGCTGGACCATGTGGACCTTGAGATCGAAGCCGGTGAATATCTCTCCGTCATGGGCCCCTCCGGCTCCGGCAAGTCCACCCTGCTGAACATGCTGGGCCTGCTCGATACACCCGACAGTGGCCGCTACTGGCTCGATGGCACGGACATGACGATGCTGAAAGAGGAAGCCAGAGCCGCCGAGCGCAATCGCCGCATCGGCTTTGTGTTTCAGGCCTACCATCTGATTGACCGCCTGACCGCACGCGAAAATATTGAACTGCCACTGGTGTTGACCGGCACCGAGCCGGCCGAGCGCCGACCACGGGTGGACGAGCTGCTCACACGGCTGGGGCTGGAGCGCCACGCCAACCACCTGCCCCATCAACTCTCCGGCGGCCAGCGGCAGCGTGTAGCCATCGCCCGCGCCGTAATCCGCAAACCCGGTCTGCTGCTGGCAGACGAACCTACCGGCAACCTCGACAGCCACTCGGGACAGGATGTGATCGAACTGTTGGAAGAGCTGAACACGGATGGCATCACCCTTGTGGTCGTTACCCACGATGCCGCCATGGGCCAGCGGGCACGGCGCAGGCTCTGGATGCAGGATGGCCGTCTGCTGA
The DNA here is from genome assembly GCF_040547565.1 of Marinobacterium sp. MBR-109. Lineage (NCBI taxonomy): Bacteria > Pseudomonadati > Pseudomonadota > Gammaproteobacteria > Oceanospirillales > Oceanospirillaceae > Marinobacterium > Marinobacterium sp. MBR-109. Next base: position 156,010 of record NZ_JBEPPZ010000006.1, on the reverse strand, counting down.
AGGATGAGCGAGATGCAGGTCACTGATCTGATCCGGTTCAACCTGCGCCTGTTGACGGGGCAATGGTTCCGTACCCTCATGACCCTGTTGGCCACGGCGGTCGGTGTCTCGGCCGTGCTGCTGTTGACCGGTATGGGGGAAGGGGCGCGCCGCTTCGTGCTGGAAGAGTTCAGCCTGCTGGGCAATGATGTGCTGATCGTACTACCCGGCCGCAAGGAAACCACTGGCGGCCTGCCGCCTCTGACCGGCGAAGGCACGCGGGACCTCACGCTGGATGATGCCCGAGCGGTACTGGGACTGCCGGGGGTCAGGGCTGTCGCTCCGCTGATCGTTGGACTGACGCAGGCGGAAGCCAACGGCCGCAACCGGGAGCTGATGGTAGTCGGCACCAGTGCGGCATTTTTCCAGATTCGACAGCTCAGCGCCGCCCAGGGACGCCTGTTGCCCGCGCTGGAGCTGGAGCGAGCCGAGCCGGTCTGCGTCATCGGCCAGGGCGTGCGAGATGACCTGTTCGACCAGACGCCGGCGCTGGGTCGCTGGCTGCGCACCGCTGACCGACGCTGCCGCGTCATTGGCGTGCTGGAGAACCGTGGCGTTTCCCTTGGAACCGACATGAGCGAGGCGGTGATCATCCCGGTCGCCAGCGCACAGCAACTGTTCGATACCCAGGGGCTGTTCCGACTGTTCGTGCAGGTTCGCCATGTTGACATGACCAATGATCTGAAGCCGGCCATTCTTGATCTGATCCAGGCACGCCATCAGGGTGAGCGGGACGTCACTCTGATCACGCAGGATAGCCTGCTGGGCGTGTTCAATGACATTCTGCAACTGCTGACACTGGCGGTAGGCGCCATTGCGGCTATCAGTTTGGTGGTCGCCGGCATTCTGATCATGAACATCACCCTGATCAGCGTCAGCCAGCGCACCTCGGAGATCGGGCTGCTCAAGGCACTGGGCGCCAGTGAACGTCAGGTGCACCGTCTGTTTCTCAGCGAGGCGCTGATGATGGCACTGCTGGGTGCCGCGCTGGGCGTACTGGTCGGTTATGCGCTGCTCTGGACCGGTCACTGGCTCTGGCCACAGTTCCCGGTATCGGTTCCGGGGTGGGCGCTGGCCGGGGCCATTCTGCTGGCCATCACAGTGGCATTGCTGTTTGCCTGGCTGCCGGCACGCAAGGCCGCCCGCCTGCCCCCCGTTCTGGCACTCAAGGGCATTACCGATGCGCAGCGCTGACTATATCCGCCTGACCCTGACCAGCCTGCGCGCCAGCCGCATGCGCAGCAGCCTGACCATTCTGGGCATCGCCATCGGCATCTGTGCGGTGGTGCTGCTGACGACGCTGGGCGCGGGCATTCGGCTCTATGTACTGGAAAACTTTTCCCAGTTCGGCACCCGCATCATCGCCATCAACCCGGGAAAATCCCAGACCGGCGGCACAGGAGGCCTGCTTGCCAGCACCCGCCCCCTGCTGGTCGAGGATGCCTGGAGCCTGCAGTCCCTGCCCTTTGTGGAGCATGTGGTTCCGGTGGTTCAGGGCAGCGGCGCCATTGAGTTCGGCCGGCGTGTACGCCACACCGACATTATCGGCAGCGGCAGCGATATGGCCGCGGCCTGGCGCTTCGAGATCGCTCAGGGACGCTTTCTGCCCGACAGTCGCAACGGTTATCCACAGCCCTGGGCAGTACTGGGTCACAAGGTCAAACAGGAACTCTTTGGCACACAGAATGCGCTTGGCCAGTTCATCCGCGTGGGGGGCGAACGCTACCGGGTGGTGGGTGTCATGACCGAGAAGGGGCAGATGCTGGGCTTCGATCTGGACGACATCGTCTACATCCCGGTGGAGCGCGCCCTGAGCCTGTTCAACCGCAGCGGCCTGATGGAAATCGACGTGACCTATCGGCCCGGGATCAGCGCATCCGCCATGGCCGAACAGGTCCGCCAACGACTGATTGATCGGCATGGTGTCGAGGACTTTTCCCTCATCACCCAGGATGAAATGCTGAAAAGCCTTGATCGTATCCTCGGCATCCTGACACTGGCCGTCGGTGGACTGGGCGGCATCTCCCTGCTGGTCGGCGCCATCGGCATCGTGACCATCATGGTCACTACCGTACATGAACGTCGGGCCGAAATCGGCCTGTTGCGCGCCGTTGGCGCAACCCGTCGACAGGTGATGTGGCTGTTTCTGGGTGAAGCCGTACTGCTCGCGCTGACTGGTGGCATTGCCGGCATATTGATCAGTGTTGCCGCACTGATGCTGCTAGCCCTGGCCATGCCGGATCTACCTGTTCAGTTGTCGTTTTTCTACCTGCTGCTGGCCTTGCTGCTGTCAGCACTGGTCGGGTTGGTATCAGGCGTACTGCCCGCCCGCAATGCCGCAAAGCTTAACCCGGTGGTGGCATTGCAAAGCGAGTAAACGCTGCTCAGCGATACTGCCTTCTGGTCGTATTGTGGCCCAAAGCAGACGCTAGTAGCGTTATAAAATGTCCAGTAATAGCGGTTGGTTATACTTTTTGGAGCAGCTCAACCATTCTGTTAATCACGGACAATATTCTTTGGTGAAACTGTTAAGGTTCCTACATGCGGCCTCTAAGCCTGAAACATACCTATGATTGTGTTTTCGAGTTTGTCTGATAGACGTGGGCACATTTGTGAATATGCTGGTTCCTCTCGCAATGCTTGTACAGGTTACGCACCCCGGCAGACCGGTAATGAAAGCCACGCTCTCCCCATATGAGCCAAACAAGAGCCTGCCCGGACTCAGTCAAGTAGCTGTTAAGCAAGTCACTACGCAGATAGCTGAAAGAACCGCTGATATGTGAATCATCCTTTCCGACTTCGCGGTATAAGGAAGCCACACCTGAAGTATCATGCAAGTCCCATTGGTTGGCATGATATCTGAGACTAAAAGCTTCACAGAGCCGTTTAGAGGGCAGTTTCGCGCCGCTGCTCTGGTTCAGTGCACTGTGATAACTTTCCCAGTTATACTTCTGCACTGGGATGTTGACCGCCACGCCATTGTTTGACCAATGATCAGCGGATACCATGTATTCGTAGCCATTCCCTTCTTGCTCATCAGAGGCTGGCTGTCCGGGTATTGAGTGTAAAGGCATTTCACCCGCATAGGTGTAGTAGTAGGTTGGCTCCTCAGGAATTGCGGAGTTTCCGGGATATTCAAGATCTGTAAACAATGTGCAAAGCCGGTCAACTTCTCCTCTGTCCACGAGCACACCTCGAAAAAAGGTAAAAATCTGTCGGTCATCATCGTGAGAGTTCTGTTCAAGAAATCCGTCAAGTACAACCCAGGGGCCCGTCAGGCCTTCAATCTCAGTGATCTCGAGGATGTTTCCGTAGTCTGGTCGCGGACCGTTCACAACCCAGTCGCCAGTATCTGTAGGCTGGCCGCTGAACAAGTCTGGGAGTTGCAGGTCGATGCACACAGCCTCAGGTGGAAATGTCGGGTCGATATCCACGTCTGAGGGTCGTCCTTTTCGCCACTCGTCAAGAAGGCCCTTCGCATTCCGGACACCCCACATTTCAAAGTAAGCAATCCAGCTGTACTTCTTCCCATATCGATCTACCTTGTACCTATCACTTCCCATGCGTGGGCCTGGATTCATTTGCCGATCAACAGGTTCGAACAGCTGGGGGTCATAGCCAAGCATAAGCATTCGGGAAACGATTTCCGTCAGAACCTGCTGATAGTCTGTGTTGCTGTAGTCGTAATTCGGCCGACTTGGAATCAGGCCTCCGATCGTGTAGTTGCCAAAATCCATCCGAATCGCTGAATCCTTCGCGTATTCGATCATTTCCGAGTTGTATTGTGGCAAGCTGTCAAAAGGGTTGGGTAGATTGCTAAGTGGTGGAAGCAGGTAAGCTGTCTCCTCCTTAGACAAGCAAGTTGGATCAACTATTCTTGCGATAGCGATGATCCCCTGGCAATACTGCTGGTATAGAGCATGCCAAGTTGGATGCGTAGCGCCAGGCGCGAATATCACTTGATAAATATCACGGGCCAATCTGGGCAGTGCCTCACGCACCTCTACAGCATTAATATCCGACCACGTGGTCAGCGCCACACCATAGGCCGCTGCGAACATGCGTTCGGGGACGTATGGATCTGAAATGGCAATTGCCTCTACTGCCAGCTGAAAAAACTCCGCTGGCCGTTTGGCAGAAAACTCGTATAGAGTTTTGGTAGCTACATCACGAAGTCTTCTATGTGTAGACGTCAGCGTCCACATCACCCAGCGCGCTCGCCGAGTTTCTCGCTCGTCTAGGCACCCCGATTTCCATCTGTCAGACAGAAATTTGAAGTCGTTTTCAACTTCCTCAGACTTCTCGCGAACCCACTCCGACCAGACAAGATCACGCTGTGTATTGGACATACCGGAAAGCACACCGTGCAAGAAGTCCATGTCAAACGGATGTGCCCGGGCTGCCCTGATACTTCGAAGCCTAGTGAAAGCAATTTGAGCGAACTGCTTAGAGTTTTGCATCGCACGGGCGAACTGTTCTACCGTTTCTCTCCCGATGTATCTTGGATCTGATTGCGCCGTCAGCAACAGAGCGTTCATGATGAGGTGATCGTCAGACAAATCTTGCCAAAGCTGACGCCTGTTACGGCGTTGCGGATACAAACCAACCAGAGCCCGGAACACGTCATAGGCGAAGGTATGCGATCCAGGTTCGCGGAATTGGAACTGCGCACGCCCTTCATCGCTTCGTAGCCATTTCGCCAAGTCGGGACTGTCAAGCAGGTGGCGCGCCATCATATGTCCGGCCATTAGATCGTATGAAAATGCGATCCCTTGTCCGCCATCTTCAAAAATCGTTCGAACAAGGACACCTTCGGATTCTAGCGCTCGAATGACGCTGACATCCCAGCCCATATCACGAACTGCCTTCCGAGCAGCGTTAAACTCCACGCTTCTCGCATTTCCTTCCCAGAGGAGACTTGCGATCTTCAGCAGAGCATCCTGAACATCATCCTGATAGATACGATGTGCTGTCGGTGAAAGCTCGGCGACTCTTGCGGCTACACGATTGAAGTGTTCTTCGAACAGGCTTGCAAGAGAGCTGGGCAATGCCTCCACCCCGACAAGGTGCTGACGACTCGCGTTCGCCACCTCACAAAATACTCTTAGCGTCAAAGGGTGCTGTAAGAACTCGATTGGTAGGTCTGCGTCGGTGGCGTCGATCCTGTAGTGCTTAAAGTACTTGTCGATGGCCGTTTGCGGGTTTTCCTGAAACCCGTTGTGCTCAAGCTTGGGAAACTCCTCCGGCAGGCACATCGGCGCGAACTCATTGCGGAGAGTGACAACCAACAAGACGTGCGGAAAGTCTTTGAGCAGCTCGTCTGCTCGTGCGAGCTCATCCTTCCAATTTCTCGGATCTTCGGCTTCATTCAGACCGTCGATGACAATTGGGAGGCGTTTGCCTGCTCGCTGCCCTGCCGCATCTACAGCCTCAACCAACCGGTCGAAGCTCTCCGCCGACCTGCCAGAAATTTTGAAGGAAGACACAAGCTGGTCAAGTCCTTGGCCTGAGTGAAGATTTTTGCCCAGAAGCAAAACACCACCGGGGACATCTCCGTCCGGCTGTGTGACCTTGACGGCAAGCTCGGATTTTCCTTCGCCTGCAGCTGCAAGTATAGCTAAGCCCCGAACGCTGATTGACTGTTCCAAGCTGAGCCGCACCGACGTAACTGCGTGGATGTCTGCGACTAAGTTCGCGATTAACGGTGCTCCGGCTGAACGCACCCCACGCAATTTGGAGAGCAGTCTGTCGTAACGTACTGGCTGCGAAGGATTTGTTACCAGTATTTGCTGAACTGAGTCGAAGTCACCCTTACCAAGCATCTCATGCAGTCTATCAAGCAGGTCAGCCAGCCCTGTAGCACGAACCAAGAGCGAGTCGACTTCAGCCTTGAGTACGGTATTGAGTTGCTCTACGAGTGAAGTAATGGCAGAGCAATTGGTTTTGAGTGCACTTGAAAGCTTCTCCAGTGAGTCCCACGCGCTCTGGCCACCCAAATGCTTGAGAATCTTATCCTCTGTTCCAACAACTACATGAACTTCCGGCTGGTACCGGCGGTTGAATGGCGCAGCAGCGAGCCTATACTGCTCAGCAAGTAGCGCAGGCGTGAGAACGAGTTCACCGAAGTAGGTTTCTCGAAGTAGTGCTCCCGGGCCAACCAATAGGTCCTCAATGTCGGTTGCTGTTAGCAATTCCAGCTTCAACTCAGGGCAATCGCTTTTTTCAAGCCCAAAGAACCAGTCTTGATCCCCTTTGGTCAGCGTGTGATGTGTCCATAACTTCCAATCGGTTACACCCGGGACATGTTTTCGAGTCTTCTTTATGCCATCGATAATCTTGCTACGGCGTGCTGCACCCAGCTGTTCTCCGTTCCGCAGCTCATACCACTTGCATTGCCAGCCAATCCAGCGTGGCGGTGTTCCAAGCTCACAAGGTTCGGTCAGTTCAAGATGAAATTCCACACCAGGTTGGTTTGCGAGCTGCTTAAAGCTACCGAAGCATCCGTAGTGCCGGCGAATTAGAGCACGGCAAAGCTTCTCGAAATTTACATCTGCGGCACCAGGTAATTTGCTGAATACGTCCCAATTTGCTTCAGGCATTGGCGTTTTCCTTTTCAGCTATCGTCGTTTGAATCAAGCGGATAGTCGTGCGCCGAGAAGACTTCGACCTTCGCCCCGGCCTCAATAAAGAGCTTCAAGAACGCGGATACATCAGCCTCGTCTGTCGTTACTGTGATTCTATTGTTTGCACGATCAAGGCGATGGTCTGATACCAGCTGCCCAAGCTCACTTGGCCCTAAGGTATGGAGGTTGAGGCTCCAGAGCAACGAGAGCATCTCATCTGAAAATTTCTGATCCTCTGGACTAGCGAAAGGGATAGATTCACAGTCGTCCTTCAAAGACTGAGCGCTGAGCTTGTCAATGTCTTTCTCCACTTTCTCTGCATCTTGCTCTCGTTTGAACTTCCCTATCAGAACCAGGTTCATCGAATGCTCAGAGCTGTATCCGTTCCAAATTTTCATGACGGGGTATCCTGTATAATCTCGACAGTATTCGTGAGTTGTTTAAGCGACGACATAACTCCGGCATCACCAATCTTCGCACCGATGTGGGAGTATGAGCTCGCGCGAAGCACGCCGGATGCGTCTATGTGTGCATAGGACTTAAGGCCACGCTCACCGGGAAGCGGGTCGCACGTAGGAAGCCCTAATGCACCCGCCTCACTAACTGCAAGGCGCACCTTGCCTCTATAGCTGGAGACCCAGTTCTGAAGGTCTTGGTTGACCACTTCATTCACACTTGCTACCGAGGAGGTTGCTTGCTGCGGTAGCAACAGCAATTCGCTAGCTCCTGCCTTTTCCGCGAGCTCGCTTATCGCGTCAAGCTCTGGAACCGTCTGCTCGTTGACCACGACGTTGATCCCAAAGGGCGACAAGTCAGCAATCAGCTCAATGCCTTGAAGTAGGCTGAAAAATGGTTTCCCTCGCTGCTCTTCATACGTCTGACCTACCCCATCAACGCTGATGCGTGCGAAGTGGATTGAGCCCTTGAGGCATTCGACTAGCTGCGACGTCAGGTGATGACCATGAGTCGTGAATGTAACCGCGAGTTGAGTCTCTCCCGCAGCTCGTTTACATATCTCAACGAAATCAGGGTGCAGCGTGGGTTCGCCACCTCCAAACCCAACGCCTAGGCACCCCTCAGCATCCAGCTCTTTTAACCAGGTGAGTACTTGTTCTAGATGCAGCGCCGCTTTGTGCTTCGGCGCGTAGCAGTACACGCATTGAAGGTCACAAACATTAGTGAGTGCAATGGATACCTGGCGTGGTGATAACGACCAAGCCTCCTTTTCCGGGCGTAATTCGTCTAGCAGGACATTTAGGCCTGAATGTCGATCGAATATGTGTAACCCGTTTGGGCTAATTCTGGACTTCATAGGGGTTTATCACAGTAAGCAGGTTTCTTTGAGTGGGGTACTGGCCCCGCCTGTACCCTCTGGCAGCTGTTGACGATCTTGTCATCTAAACGACTCTTTGAGACAGAGTCTGCATGCTATTTCTAGCTATTCGATGACATATGCTGCTTACCATAATAATTCTCCCCCCCAGCGCCATCGCAGCGGGAGAAAGTTGTGATGTTGAGTGAGATGCCCCGTCAGCAATATGTGCTGGTAATGGTTGGTTGTGAGTCATAGCTATTTTCCTCCGTTGAAAATGAGCGTACGCATATGTATTTACCGTGCGCAATCTATCCCGCAACGGCCAGTCTATATTTATCTGATACTGGGTGATTTTACCGCGTCTTACCAGCCAAGAATGAGTCAGCGCAGTGAGAAAAAACACCTAATGCGTTTGTCATTTATAAAAGCTACCCACTTCGATCACGAATTACTGATAAACAGAGCGATATACTAAACCAGCAAACGTCCGCAATGTGCGCTTCGGCGGAGCCCTACGGCCTGATCAATACTTATCCTCCCTAGCTGAAGAGGATAGAACAATGAGCGAAAACGGTATTGATGCAGAGCATCTGAACCCACCCTGGAACAAGGGTAAACTGTTAGGCCAAAAGCGCCCTCTGAAACTTAAAGAGATTTGGGGCATTCGCATTCGTCTTGAACTTGCCGGCAAAACTCGTGACCTGGCGATGTTTAACCTCGCGATCGATAGTAAGCTGCGCGGCTGTGACTTGATGAACCTCAAAGTAAAAGATATCAGCCACGGTACAACGATCCAGAGTAGAGCCATCATCATCCAACAGAAAACTGGTAAGCCAGTACAGTTCGAAATCACGGAGGAGACCCGAAAGTCTCTACGTGATTGGATCAGCTACAAACGGCTAACTAGCAATGACTTTCTGTTCCCCAGCAGGGTCGTTTCCAACCATCCTATCACTACACGGCAATATGCCCGGATAGTTGATCAGTGGGTTACAAGTGTTGGTCTGGATGTCTGTGACTATGGGACACACACAATGAGAAGGACCAAGCCGACTCTAATATACAGACGTACGCATGACCTGAGAGCAGTCCAGCTACTACTCGGTCATTCGAAGCTGGATAGCACTGTCCGCTATTTGGGAGTGGAGTTGGATGACGCCCTCGTATTGGCCGAACAAACTGATGTTTAAGGGGCTAAAAGGGCCGGCATGCGCTGGCCAAAAGCAAACCTTTGACTGTGATAAATATTATTTGAGAGCGTGGCTGTTTAAAAGTGGGAGAATAGGAAAAACCTACCATGTGAATACCAAACCTGATGTATGACGCGGTGTTAGTACCAGCGAAGGCTGGTACTAACATCACCAGATGGCACATGGCTCCGCGTCACCGGCAGAAGTCGGCGCTTCACTCTTCAAACATGCCTACGCACCAGCCCATCGCTGGTCTACCTGCGCGGAGCCTTGTTGCAACAGTGCGGTTCGTGGGCCTCGTTGTCCTTAATGTTCTGGTCGACAAAGCGATAGTAACTGCGCTTCATCCGGTTCCACCAGCCATTATCAAGCCTGGCCCCCTGCTGCCGGATGACCTCTTCCACCTTGTCCAGGCTGCAGTGCGTCGCATCGTAGGCGAAAGACAGGCTGGATGTCCTGGCGTCATAGCTCACCTGGTCCATGCCGAACAGCTGGTCAATCTCGTCGACCAGGGTCGTCGCGGCCTGTCCACTGACATCGGCCAGCTTGAGCCGGTGACTGACCAGGTTCACTTCCTTCACCCCGGGCTTATGGTCAAGATCACTCATTTGTCTTACCTCCGTTACTCCACAATCACTTCACCCCTGTACATCTGCATCTGGCAGGTAAAGGGATAGCGGCCCGGTTGCAGCGGTGGCAATGCCACCGTCCGGGTCTTGTTCAGCGGCAGCTCCTCACTGATGCCAAAGTCCTTGAACACCACCACACTGGCGCAAGGTGAGGGATCCTTACGCAGAAAATTGAGCTGGGCGCGCTGCCCCGCCTGAATGCGGATATGCGCGGGCGCGTAAACGCCGTCCTGTACTTCAATCGTAATCTCGCCGGCGGCCAGCGCCGTGGCCGGCTCCCGGTACAGCCAGAACCACCAGACGATCAGCGCAATCAACAGCAGCCCAAACAGATTAATCACCATCATGATATTACCTCCCTGTCAGTGTTCCTGTGGCTTGAACAGGCGCAAACGGTTGGCATTGGTCACCACCGTCAAGGACGAGAACGCCATGGCCGCACCGGCAATGACCGGGCTCAGCAGCACGCCGACGAAGGGGTACAGCAGACCCGCCGCCACCGGCACACCGGCCACGTTGTAGATAAATGCGCCGAACAGATTCTGGCGGATATTGCGCAGCGTTGCCCGACTGACCGCAATGGCGTCGGCCAGGCCGTGCAGCGATCCACGCATCAGGGTGACATCGGCACTCTCGATCGCCACATCGGTCCCGGTACCGATGGCAAAGCCTACATCCGCCAGCGCAAGCGCCGGCGCATCATTGATGCCGTCACCGGTCATGCCCACGATCTCGCCCCGCTGCTGCAATTCGGCAACCTTGCCGGACTTGTCCTCCGGCAGTACCTCGGCAAAGAACTCGTCGATGCCGACCTGCTCGGCCACAGCCCTGGCCGTATCCCGGTTGTCGCCGGTAAGCATGACCACACGGATACCGTCCTTCTGCAACCGCCTGATGGCGGCGACCGAATCCTGTTTGATCGGGTCAGCCACGGCGATCAGCGCCAGCAGCCGGTTATCCACCGCCAAGTACATCGGCGTGCGCGCCTGCGCTGCCAGCTGCTGAGCCTGCTCAAGGTGCGCCTCAATGGATATACCCCGGTCACGCATCAGCTTTTCATTGCCGAACAGCAGCATCTGACCATCGACCTGACCTTCCACACCGTGACCGGCAATGGCGTTGAACCCTTCGACACGACCCGGCTTGACCTCCCGCTCCAGTGCCGACTCAACAATCGCCTGTGCCAGCGGATGCTCGGAACCCTGCTCCAGCGTTGCCGCCAGCCGCAGCACCTCCGCTTCTTCAGCCCCCTCGAAGGGGATCACCTCGGTCACTTTCGGTGTGCCCTCGGTGATGGTGCCGGTCTTGTCCAGAATCATCGCGGTAATCTTCGACGCCGTCTGCAGCGCCTGGCCGTTGCGAATCAGTACCCCGGCTTCCGCCGCCTTGCCCACACCGACCATGACCGACATCGGCGTCGCCAGCCCCAGTGCGCAGGGACAGGCGATGATCAATACGGTGGTCGCCGACACGATGGCGAAGGCAACCGCCGGCTCAGGGCCGAAATTGAGCCAGGCCAAGGCACTGATCACGGCAAGGATCATGATCGTCGGCACGAAGTAGCCGGAAATCACATCGGCCAGTCGCCCGATGGGCGGCTTGGAGTTCTGCGCCTGCTTGACCATCGAGATGATCCTGGCGAGCGCGGTATCCTTGCCGACGCGGGTGGCGCGGAACAGCAGCGATCCCGACTTGTTGAGGGTACCGCCAACTACCTCGTCATCCGCTGCCTTTTCCACCGGCATCGGCTCACCGGTCAGCATGGACTCGTCTACCGACGAATGTCCGTCCAGCACTACGCCATCGACGGGAATCTTTTCACCGGGCCTGACCCTGACCTGGTCGTCTTGCTGAACCTGCTCAATCGGGATGTCGATCTCCTGACCGTCGCGCAGCACTCTGGCCGTCTTGGCCTGGAGCCCGATCAGGCGCTTGATCGCTTCCGAGGTGCGGCCGCGGGCACGAATCTCCAGTGCCAGCCCCATGTCAATCAGACCGATGATCATCGCGGTGGCTTCGAAATAGACATGCCGTGCCATCTCGGGCACCAACTGCGGGAAGAACACCACCACCATTGAATACAGCCAGGCCGTTCCGGTACCCAGCGCGATCAGGGTATCCATGTTGGCACTGTGATTACGAAACGACTTCCAGGCACCGACATAGAAATGTCGACCGGAAAACAGCATCACCGCCAGCGTCGCCAGCCCCACCAGCAACCAGCCGATGCGCTCTCCGGTCGTTACAACCGTCATCTCGCCAATGAACAGGCCGTAAATCATCAACGGCACGCCCAAACCCAGGGCGATCACCATCTCGCGGATCAGGCGCTTGTAGTACGCCTGGTCTGCCTGCTCCTTCTCGCTGAGCAGTTCTTCTGCCGACTCGCTCTGCGCCACCCTGGCGCCATAGCCGGCCGCTTCCACCGCCGCGATCAACGCCTGATCGGACACATCGCCAACGACGCTGACGCTGCGCTGGGCAAAGTTCATCTCGGCACTGTTCACACCCGGTACCTTCTGCAGTGCCGCCTCAATCTTGCCGACACAACTAGCGCACCCGGCACCTTCGATCAGCAGTTCGTGCGGACTACTGTCATGACCCGCTGCAGATCCAGCCGCCTCATGATGGCAATGCTCTGTGTGCTGTTTCGCTTCATGCATGTCTTATTACTCCATTGTGGAAATACCGCTATTTCCCCAAGTACAGTATGGGTGATATTCAGCGACATGAAACTTACCACCAGATTACATTTTCGTAAGCAAGGTTCATCAATAGCACCGCTAGATGATCACCCCGTCATTCTGTACCTCGATCTGCTACTCAAAAGCGGACCTGCCAGAACGTGACTGAACCCCAAAGGCCAGGTGAAAAGTTCTCGATCGGGAACCTTACGGAAATATCATCTTGACGTCAGCATAGCGATAAGTGACATCAATATACTGGGCGCTACATGTTTATCAGAGGAAGTAGCGATGACTATCATCAAACCAACCGTGCTGGCCCTGTGTCTGTCCACAATTCCCGCTTTTGCAGTTGCCAATGCGACTCATGAAATCAGCCATGCAGCTAAAGAACCGAATATCGGTCAGGCCGGTATTGCAACCAAGACCACCCGCACCGTCGAGATAACCCTGAAAGACAACTATTTCGACACCGAGACGATCACCGTACAAGCCGGCGAGACTATCCGTTTTGTGCTGAAAAACGAGGGTGGCCTGTTGCATGAGTTCAATATAGGCACGTCGCATATGCACGAAGGACATCAGACCGAAATGCTCAAGATGATGCAGCACGGCATGCTGACAGTGACCGGCATGAACCATGATATGGCTGGGATGGACCACGGCTCAATGCCCGAAATGGAGGGCATGGCGCACAATGATCCGAACAGCATACTGGTCAACCCCGGTGAGACCAGAGAGTTGACCTGGACCTTCTCGGGTGATGCCGAACTGGAGTTTGCCTGCAATATGCCGGGCCATTACCAGGCTGGAATGGTCGGCGAATTCAAGCACGAAGCTTGAAGCCCCTCTTTTTCAGCCCGGTATTAATATGCCGGGGTAGTTGCAGTTCAAGGAGAACCCTATGCGACTCAGTAATACGGCTAGAGGGCTGATCGCCCTCGCGGCGCTTATGCCGCTCGGTGCCCTGGCCGGCACTTACAACCTGACAATCGATCATCAACCGATGACGATTGACGGCAAGGCCAAAACCGCAATGACCATCAACGGCGGCATCCCTGGCCCCACGCTGCACTTCCAAGAGGGTGAAGAGGTTACAATCAACGTAACCAACAAGCTTGATGTCGACAGCTCTATCCACTGGCACGGCCTGCTGTTGCCCTACACAGAAGATGGCGTACCGGGTATCAGTTTCGACGGCATAAAGCCGGGTGAAACCTACACCTACCGTTTCCCGATCAAGCAGGCTGGCACCTACTGGTACCACAGTCACTCCGGTTTTCAGGAGCAGGAAGGTATCTACGGACCGATCGTCATCGAACCGGCAAACCGCGAGCCGTTCAAATTCGACCGGGAATATGTGGTGATGCTGTCGGATTGGTCGGCTGAAACCGGCAACCAGATTTTTTCCAACCTCAAGGGCCAGAGTGACTATTACAACTACAACCAGCAGACGGTCGGCAGCTTTATCGAGGATGCGAAAGCCAAGGGCTTCGGCACGGCCCTGAAGGAACGTCTGGCCTGGGGCGGCATGCGCATGATGCCCACTGACATTAGCGACGTGTCCGGTTACAGCTTCCTGGTCAACGGCAAGTCGACCGATGACAACTGGACCGGTCTGTTCCAGCCGGGTGAGCGAGTGCGACTTCGTTTTATCAACGGCTCGGCGATGAGCTACTTCGATATCCGCATCCCCGGTTTGAAGATGACAGTGGTACAAGCCGATGGTAACAACGTGCAGCCGGTGACTGTGGACGAATTTCGCATGGCGGTCGCCGAAACCTACGATGTGATCATACAGCCGAAGGAAGAACACGCCTATTCGATTCTGGCCGAGTCGATCGACCGCTCGGGATTTGCCCGCGGCACTCTGGCCCCGCGCGAAGGGTTGGCCGGCGAGATTCCCAAGCTGCGGGAGCGCCCGCTGCTGACGATGGCCGATATGAGCATGGCAGGCATGGGAGAGATGGATCATTCCAGTATGCCGGACATGGATAAAGGCAATATGAGGGATATGGATCATTCCAATATGGCGGGCATGGATCACTCACAGATGACAGCTGTCGCGCCGAACAATGACTATGCACCGGGTAGCGGCCTGACCCCCTCCGCCGCCGATGGCGGCAAGTTCCTGGTCTATGGCGATCTCAAGGCGATGACTCCCTACGTCGACTACCGCGCGCCGGACCGCGAGATCGAGCTGCGCCTGACCGGCAACATGGAACGCTATTTCTGGTCGATTAACGGCACCAAGTACTCTGAAGCCGAGCCAATACGGCTGACCTACGGCGAACGGGTACGGATAAAATTCGTCAACGACACCATGATGAACCACCCGATGCACCTACACGGCATGTGGATGCAGCTCGACAAGGGCAACGGCCGGTTCAATCCGCTGAAGCATGTCGTTAATGTCGCACCGAACACCACACTGACGGTGGATGTGCCAGTCGATGCTCTCGGCGAGTGGGCATTCCATTGCCACCTGATGTACCACATGGCGTCGGGTATGTTCCGCAAGGTAATAGTGGAACCGCCAGTCGCTCAGTCTGCCGCACTGTAAGGAGCAAAAGAGATGACTTTTAAGATGACTTATCGGGCGCCCGTGGGAGTTGCGTTGACGGTACTGGCGCTTGGGCTCACTGCAACCGCTAACGCCGCCAGTGCTGACGACGCATTCATGACCAAGGTCATGCTGGATCGCTTCGAGCTGCGCGAACTGGACAACAACGATAAATTGGCCTTCTGGGAAGGTCAGGTCAACGTTCGCAACGATTATCAGGGGCTGGCGTTCAAGACCAACGGCGAGCGCGCCAAAGGTGGCCCCACCGAAAGCGCCGAGTATCAGCTGCTCTATCAACGACTGATTTCAGACTTTTTCGACGCCCAGTTCGGCATCCGTTACGACAATCAGCCGGGACCCTCCCGAACCTATGCGGTTGCCGGAGTGCAGGGACTTGCGCCCTATTTCTTCGAGGTTGATGCCAACCTGTTCCTGAGCGATGAAGGCGATACGTCGGCCCGGCTTGAGGCAGAATATGACCTGCTGCTGACCCAACGGCTGATCCTGCAGCCGGCGGCCGAGATCAACGTCGCCTTCAGCGACGACGAGAAGATCGGTATCGGTACAGGCTTGAGTTCGGCCGAGTTGGGACTGCGGCTGCGCTACGAGCTGAATCGCAAGTTCACCCCCTATCTCGGCGTTCAGTGGGAACGGAAGTTCGGCAACACCGCCGATTATGCTCGCAATGAAGGTGAGGATATCGAGTCAACCGCATTCGTGCTGGGTATCAGCGCCTGGTTCTGATGTGAAGGTGGCGGGGCGTCAGACACAGTTATTCCCCTTCTCTGACGCTCCTTCCTAAACACTCTCCGAGCTTCACACGTGGTACCCAACCAATCCCCCCTAACATAACGACGAGTACAGCGGTTACCTGATATTTTCCGTTTGCCGCGATAATTCCGACGGAGCAAAATGACAAGCCGGTTTGTCCCTAGTCTGCAGGTACCGCAAATAGCAGTATGAAGCCCAGCGCCAGGCTCACCATGAAAAACGCACTCGTTCTCGACTGTTCCGACAAACATTGAACGCAACCAGGCATTGCAGCAGGTAATACAACGCAAAGGCTCTGGACGCCAGGGCAATGACGGTAAAGGTCGAACCGGTCCAGGCCAACACCGTTGTAGCAGCACCAACCAGTAGATAACCCCATCCTGGCTTGAATCGCCTGTGGCTCACCTCCTCAAGGTTCGACACTGCCGCCAGCGTATCGGCTACTGCCGCCGAAAATTGGGATAGCGCCGCTAGGATCAGAGGCATCGATAACAGGGTAGAGACAGTGACTGCGAGGCTGATCAAGCTGTTGTCTTCGTACTGTCCGTTCAACACCGGCACTAGCGGAAGGGTAACAACAACGAAAACGATATAGGCCAACACCAGCGCAATGTCGGAGCCGCGCTCGAGCATGACTGTCAGCCGCTTGTTTCCCGCGGCCAGCACCGGTTCGGCGCAGAGGATATTGTGGCGCACGATGGCGCCGGTCTGGAGCGCGACCACGGAGATCGCCAACATCGCCAGTATGGCATAGGGCCCCACGCCGCTGGCCAGCACAGGTACGATAACGAGAAACCCACTGCCGAATATGGAGGCCAGTGGCGTACTCATCGCAGGGATGATCTGCCGTGGTTGCGGCAACTGACGATCCGGCGAGCAACCGCTCATACACCGACCATCAGCGGTGCTGCTGGTAAACGATGCCGTTAGCTTCCTGCATTTCGCGGATAAATTTCACGATAGCGGTGGACTCCATGAAGCCGACGCTCGTTTGCTTCGGCATATCGCCGTAGGGCCAATGATGCTGGCGTACACCATTGCGCATCGCGTTGTAGATCGATTTATCGTTATGATGCCCCGGGTTATAGATCGGGTGAACCAATGGAGGTCCCTTCATCGTGCCAGTACCGTTCTCGCCGTGACATTTGGCGCAGGTTTCATTGAACGCGCGCTGACCGGTCGCGCCCATCTTGCTGAGTGCAGGCACGGTGACATCGACATGCCCCTTGCGATGGTCCGCCAGTACTACATTAGGCGAAAGCATCACGAGCACCAGTAGGCTGGTGCAGAATTTCATTAGTCTACTCATCAACATGGGTGTTCCTCTTGGCAAACCTTCTTTACTGGGGCAGACGCCCTTCCATACGTCTCTGCCCAGCTCAAACGAACCCTGTCATTACAAGCCCGCTACTTATCCAACCGTTGCTCAAGCAGTTGCTGTATCAGATCCAGGCGTTTATCCATCTGACGATAGGCTTCCATCATACCCATGCAATTCATCTGGCCGCCCATCATGCCCATGCTTTTCATCGTTCCCATACCCCCGCCCTGCTGCATTTCTCCCATCATGCCCATTGTTTCCTGCAACTGCTGACGGTGCGCTTGCATCAGTTCCATTCGTTTTTCAGGGTCGTCAGTGTCCATGATCCGATCCATACCGGACTGCATCTCCCGCATGCGCTGCATCATCGGCAGCATACCGTCCTGACCACCCATCATACCCATGCCGCCGCCCGGCATCGACGACTGAATTGTTGCACCGGCCATCGCCGCTGGCGCTCCATTTTGGGCACTCGCATCCTGATGATGCTCCTGCTGGGCCCAACCAAGAGGGCTGGCAATCGACAGCGCCAGCGTCAGAATTAGCGTCGGTGTTTTCATAGTGTTCACTCCAGTTGCTCTAATTGTCTTTTATTGGCTAAACCCAACGCAGCCGGGATCATTCACTGTGCTGGGGTGCTGACTGCCAAGCGCTGGGTCGGTTTAATCAAACCCAGCCCTCGGTTTGGTAGAGCTAAAAACGAAAAGAAGACCATGCCCATGGTGCATAAACAGGTGCCTTAATGGACAGAGCAAAAGAATCAGACAGGGCAACCAGGCAACAAGATGCGCCAGACCTTCCGTCACCAGGAAACAGCTCAAAATGGCAATCACTTTTGGCGCTATCAGCCCCTTACCGCTTATCCATCGTATAACCTTCGACCTGAATGGTGCCCAAGCTCCAGTAATGGACCAGATTTCAGCTTCAATTAGCAGTATGGCAGGTCAAACTCGACACGGTACTTACCTGAGCATTACATTTTTGTAATGGGTATACGGATTTAATGGTTGATGGGGCACCTTCACCCCATCAATCTGATACCACCCTCAGATGGTTGATAGATCGACTCCGTAGTTGAGTTCCTCTGCGAAGTCCGGCAGTCCGTAACCGATGGTTTTCTTGTAGAAAGGAGAGACCTTCGCAGTCGGTGCCTTCTTCTTGTGCTTCGTGGTGTAGAGCATTCGTGCCCGCATCACCTCGAAGGAGTAACCGCGCCCTTCACGGTTCTTGTCCTTGGCCAGTCGGTTGATGGACTCCGTGTAAGCGTTGGTGACGGGCATGTCCGTCTCGAAGTAGGTCATGGTCTCTTCGCGCCAGTTTCCCACTGCCCTGACCAGATCGCTCCAGACTTCCTTTTGGCCCTTCGGGATGGTGGCTATCCACTCGTCCAGGGCGGCTTCTGCCTGGAGCCGTGTGGTGGCGTCCCAGATGCCGTAGAAGCGCTCCTTGTGCTCGTAGGCGGCCAGCAGTTGCGGGAACGCGCCTGTCCAGGTCTCCATGATGAGGCGCTCCCGGTCTGAGACTTCGTGAGCGCGTTTCAGTAGGATTTTCCGGTCTCCCTTGAGAGTCCGGCTCTGGGACGGTTTCAGCTCCTTTCTGAGGCCCTTGCGCACTCTCTCTAGGGCATCGTTGGCCATGCGCACCACATGGAACTTATCGACCACGTCCTGGCGGCGGGTGGCCAGCAGGTCGAGCAGGGTTCGCTCCTCAATGTTGGTCAGAATGCAGCGGTAGCGCTTGTTCAGGTATAGCTCGTCAATGCCCAGGATGCGGGGCGTCTCGAAGCGGTGCCAGCGCCCCAGGAACTCGGCGCGGGCGTTGAAGATGTCGCGCACCGTCTTCTCGTCCAGGCCGGTCTGTGCCGCCACAAAGGTGTAGGGGTGGTTGAAGGATTCCTTCTCCACGTACTCATGCAGCCGCAGTGTCATACGGAATCCGTCCACCATCTCCGGTAGCTGGGGCCTGAATGTTGTCTTGCAGGCCCGGCAGGTGTATCGGCGGCGGACCACCCAGAGAGTGACCCGCTTGCCGTGGATGGGCAGATCACGATAGGGAACGTCACGCTTGCCGAACCGTACGAACTCACCCTGCACGCCGCATTCCTCGCAGGCGATGGGATCGGGCACGTCCACCTGGAAGTGCATTTCGTCGTCGGTTGATTTGCAGCCCAGTACTTGGTATTGCGGCAGGTGAAGGATGTTGTCGGGAAGTTCGGTCATGGTGTTGTATAGGCGTAGGTGTCAGTCAGATCCATCCGACTCGGCATTGGTGTTTGCTTTTTTACCCAACAAGCTGCTGGAAACGAAAAGTAAGGCACCGAGGACAATTGCAATATCAGCCAGGTTGAAGGCCGGCCAATGCCAGTCTCGCCAATAGAAATCAAAGGAATCCACAACATAGCCGCGAAAGACCCGGTCAATCAGGTTGCCCATGGCGCCACCGAGGATAAGACTGTAAGCGATGGCTTCTCCTTTATGACGATTTTCAAGGATCAGCTTGATCAGAAAAATCGAGACCACTACCGCGATTCCGATAAAAAAGTAGCGCTGCCAGCCTCCACCATTCGCAAAAAGACTGAATGCGGCACCGGTGTTCCATAGGTGCACCCAGTTAAAGAACGGGGTCACCGAAACATACTCGCCATAGGCCATTGATTGCTGCACCAGCCACTTTACAGCCTGATCAGACGCTGCCAGCAGGCCCGATATGGACAATAGGGCATACGGCGAGAGCTTTTTGCCAATAATGAGCATTATTTAACCCTTCAACGCCAAAATGCGTCTGGCACCGTTAAGTACAATGCCCCCCGCGATGGTGCCGATAATCAGATCCGGATAATTGGAACCGGTCCACGCGACCAGGGCGCCGGCGGTGATGACCCCCAGGTTGATCACCACGTCGTTGGCCGAGAATATCCAGCTTGCCTTCATGTGCGCCCCGCCTTCCCGATGTTTGGATATGAGCAGCAGACAACTGGTATTGGCAATCAATGCGACGAATGCGATAGCCATCATCACCAGCGATTCAGGCTCACTACCGAATACAAAGCGTCTCACCACCTCTACGAGCACGCCCACAGCCAAGATCAGTTGCAGTACACCAGCAAGATGCGCGGCACGTACCTGCATTTTCACGCTATGTCCAACCGCATAAAGGGCAAGCCCGTACACCGCCGCATCGGCAAAATTGTCCAGGGATTCTCCAATCAGGCCGGTGGACCGGGCGATCAGACCGGCAGTCATTTCCACCACGAACAGAAGTGCATTGATGCCGAGCAACCAGCGCAGGGTCCCGGATTCTTGCTTAGCAGAAGCTGCCGAAAACTCGGCGGCCTTGATGGTCTCCGGATTTGCAGCGACGGTTTCCTGAAGCGAGGCGCCTAGCCCCAAGGTCTTCAGTTTCGAGGTGACGGGCTCGACCTCGCCGTCATGCACGACCTTCAGCCGGCGGTTCGACAAGTCGAAGGACAGCGCCCGAATCTCCTCAAAGCCGTTCAGGGCTAGGCGAATCATTCGTTCTTCTGATGGACAGTCCATCTTCGGCACGGCATAAACACTGACCCATCTCCCTGGCGCCTCGGAGGAGGCCTGTATATCGGTATCCGCTGCGGACGTTGCATCACCGCCACAGGCGCCACCACAGGATTTGCTCATGATACGACTCCACTTGAACAATGTTGTGGTACCATTTAAAACTATAAAGCTACTATAAGGTCAATAGAGTAAAGAATCCGTTGGGGAGGAGGCTGATGCGCATTGGTCAGTTGGCGCAGTTGGTAGGGGTCGAAACACAGACGATCCGCTTCTATGAACAGCAGGGCTTGTTGCCGCCGCCTGATCGGCAGGACAACGGTTACCGTGTCTATACCGAGAAGCATGGTGAGGGGCTGGCCTTCATCCGTCGCTGCAGAATCCTGGGCCTGTCACTGGCTGAGATTCACGAACTACAGAGCTATCAGGACGACCCTCATCAGCCTTGTACCGCCGTCAACACCTTGCTCGATGATCACATCTCTCATGTGCGGTCGCAGATAACCGCTCTGCAAGCGCTTGAGAAACAACTCGTTTCACTGAGAGCGAGTTGCAACGATGACCGGGAAGTTGAGGCGTGTGGGGTTCTTGCTGGAATTAGCGAAGGAAACATGCACCAGCAGTAGGTGAAGCATCAACCAGATAATCCGATGAGATGCCGGTCTGTCTCACTCTCATGCAAAGGTAAGATCAACCATTTAATCCGCTTACCCTTTGTAATCTAACTGATAATCAAAACAAAGCCAGATGAATATACGACTGGCCATATCGGCAAAGCGACCACTTCGAGCTGTTTCAGCGCACGCTACGCGCCGCAAAGACATTGTAAAGCGGCACCCAGATCAGGGCGAAATACCAGCCATAGCCGTAACTTTCCAGCAGCCCCAGGAAGAAACTACCCCAACTGATCCACTCAAAACCTGGCAACAATGCCCGCCAGCTTTCATACATCGCCTGCTCGGGAAACAACAGGTCGAATCCGACACAGACAGAGAACGAGATCGCCAGGAACAGGCTAGAGGCATGGCCAACGGCAACAAGAGAGACTCGGGTGGTCATGACTGTTCACCTGTCTTGTGGAGATAGCGCTCGGGATCAGCATCGAACTTATCCAGGCAGACACGGGAGCAGAAGCGAAGCGTCTGACCATTATGAACCTTGCCGTAGCCTTGATCCGGCGCAACCTCCATGCCGCAGACGGGATCCCTGTGCGCTTCCCCTCGTTTATGGCCAGAGTGACCATGCCCATGATGATGACCATGGATCATGTGCGCACCGCATCCAAAACGCATCATCAGATAAAACAGCCCTGCAAACACCAGCAAGGATATGAATCCGTCCATCTGTCATCCTCCAGCCCCGCATTCTCTCAATAAGACAGCGATCAGGAAGGTGATTTCGCTCCCGCAGGGCACCTTGTATTTAATCGGATTGTCCAACGGTAGAGCGCATGGCAACAGGCTATTTCCTTGGTGGAACCTTGCTGCAGCACCAAGGTTCATGCCTGGCGTTGTCCAGAACATTCTGGTCGGTGAAGCGATACCAGCCTTCCTTGAAACGATTCCACCAACTCTGATCAAGGTCACTGCCGTAGCGACGTACTATCGCCTCAATCTGCTCAAGCTGCAGAACTGAAGCGTCGTAGGCGATATCCAGTCGCCGTGTGACTGGATCAAGCGCTACACTATCGACGCCAAGCAATGGCTCTATTTCCTGTGCAATAGCTGTCGCTTGCTCGGCATCCAGAGAATCAAGCTTCAGCTTTCGCCGCACCAGATAGACCTCGTGAACACCCGGCTTGTGGTCTGTGTTAGACATGTCGGCCTCCTTATCAAACATCTTGTAATCGATTGTTACCCATAACCATCTGCATCGCCTCGTGCTCTTCCATAGTTATCAGGCTTTGCAATAACTCCTTCGCAGAAGCGGCACCAGCCTGGGCGTGCAGATAGCGATATAGCTCAATCATCTGATTATGCTGATCAATGATTCGGGTCATGACAGTTAGCCCTGCCAATCCCTCTGCGCAAGACTGCAGTATCAATACGCAGCCCTTTACCCTGCATTCAGTATGGTTGAATATTACCGACATAAAACTTACCGGCTGATTACATTTTTGTAATTTTACATAGAGCATGAAAACATCAGATATCCTGATGCACTTAATATCAGGATAGGTTCTTGCGCGACAAGGCATCCGAATATTAAAACGTTGAACTCACCCTTACATTTCCATTGAATCAAGCTGGCCATATCCTTCGATATGGCCAGCAGAAAAGATTATCGACTCTTTATATAATTGTGCAATTTCGTAATAAGCAACATCATTTATGCTTGGCACCGTCCATCATATAACCTTGGGGCCCATCTCCTGAGAGCATCATGTAATGCCGGCTCTGAGCGTTGCGCCGGGAACTGGAGGCCTCTTTATCACTCTTACCAAAGGAGCCTGACATTCCATGCTGCTGGCCTTGCATTTTATACCCTTGAGGCCCTTCCCCTGAAAGCATCATGTAGTGTTCATCCTTACTAGAGCGCATCGATTTTGCCAACACTTTGTCACTTCCGGCAGAGTCATCAGATACACCGTGCTCACGTCCTTCCATCATGTAACTCTGAGGCCCTTCTCCCGACATCATCATGTAGTGCTTTTCTTCAGCGACCGACACCGATGCCACTGATACGAGTAAAGCTCCCAAAACTGCCTGATTGATAGATTTCATCATTTACACTCCATTTGAAAGAATAACCAGATGTTAACGATCAAGCCTGTCTCATGAATTACCCCAAAATTATAATCATGTAATCTTTTTTATAACGCTACTAAATACACTTAAAACCAATTAAAAATCAAACAGTAAGAGGTTAACTAAAAATCTTATTATTCGCGTCCTGCGCCCAGTAAAGACCTTTTTCTAACATGGAAAGCTCCCATACATCTCAAGCCCTCGATCTCCTGATACTTTCTATGATGCTTTGGTTGAAAAGTACTGAAAAAAGCACCTAAACCCCTTCAAACCAGACACATTATGAACATTACTTTTTCGTAATCATGACTATTTACATTATCGATATGGCAAACTTGCTCAGGGCGTCATACTGGTTTCGAAGACCGCAACGGAAACCTGTCTGACTTGCATCCTGACACCGGAAACACAACGTTCGCTTGACCAAGGCTTATGATGTCACTAACGCTTCGTCTGACCCTGCTCTTTTCCCTGGTATCGGCGGCCATACTGTTCGGCCTCAGCCTGCTCATCCAGCACTCGATAGAAGGCCACTTCGCTGCTCAGGACTTCAACGAGCTCAAACCCAAGTTGAACCAGATCGTCAACCTGGTGAAGCCGACACCCGATTCGACCGATACAACACAACTTGCGGCTAAACTCGATGAAATTGCCCATCGCCACCGCCTGATCAGCTTCCGCATTGACACCCTGAGCAGGCAAAACCTGTACACTTCCGGTTCTTTGGACTTTCCCCTGACATCTCTTACGCCGGGTCAAGTATATGAGGCGGAGTGGTCGCAACAGGGCACCGAGTTCCGGGGAACCGCAATTGCCATATCCGAGGAAACAGCTTTTGGTCAAGGCGTCGTCATCGCTATCGGTATCACAACGTCTCGACATACTCTTTTCATGGAGACATTCATGAGGCAACTCCTGTCCTTCATTCTCATCGCCATACTACTGAGTAGCCTGCTCGGATGGCTGGCCGTTAAAAAGGGCCTGTCGCCCTTACGAATGATCAAGTCGAAAGCACGGGCGGTCAGTGCCGAGAGGCTCGACCAGCGCTTGCCACTGGAATCCGTGCCCACAGAAATTGCAGACTTGGTCAATGAATTAAACCTGATGCTGGATCGACTGGAAGCATCGTTCAGCCGATTGACGCACTTCTCATCGGACATTGCCCACGAGTTGCGTACCCCTCTGAGCAATATGATGACACAGACCCAGGTTTCCCTGTCCCAGTCACGCACCTTGGCTGAATACTCGGACATTCTGGCTTCGAACCTTGAAGAACTCGAGCGTATGTCACGCATGATTTCCGATATGCTCTTTCTTGCCAAAGCCGAGAATGGGCTCGAGCTACCCTCAAGCTCCTGTATAGATCTTGCCACCGAAGTGGAGAAGCTATTCAATTTCTACGAAGCGCTGGCTGACGAAAAACAGATTAAGCTGCAACTACAGGGAAAGGGTACTGCTCAAGGGGATCTCATGATGATCGACCGGGCGCTCAGTAACCTGATATCCAATGCCATACGCCATACTTTTGAAGGCGCCGAAATAAGGATCGACATACAAACTCATGGGGATCAATCACTCGTGACGATCTGTAATCAGGGGCCGCCGATCTCGGAACATGACCAACGTTATATCTTTGACCGCTTCTACCGTTGCGACCGGGCCCGCGCCCATGGTTCAAATGATGGCACAGGGCTTGGCCTGCCAATCACCCGCGCCATCGCCCACGCGCACGGCGGAGAGGTATCGGTATGTTCCAATACCGAGGAAACCTGCTTTACCCTGTCACTCCCGGTACACAACCGCTAACGCTATACTGAAACTGATGCTTGAGGAGGTCAGATTGAAACTGCTGATTGTAGAAGACGAGGTAAAAACAGGCGATTACCTGCGCCAGGGACTGGGCGAAGCTGGCTTCGTTGTCGACCTGGCCCGTACCGGCATGGATGGTTTGGCACTTTTAATGGAGGAACGTTACGACCTGGTGATACTTGACGTGCTGCTGCCAGAGCTGGACGGATGGCAGATTCTACAGGCGATCAGAAAACGTGACAGTTCCACGCCGGTCATGTTCCTGACCGCACTCGACGACGTCGATGACCGGGTCAAGGGGCTTGAACTGGGTGCCGATGACTACCTGATCAAGCCCTTCGCCTTTTCCGAACTACTGGCACGCGTCCGAACATTGTTGCGCCGGGGCCGTAGCCCTTCAGAAACTACTCTGCTGACCGTAGCGGATCTTGAGCTGGACCTGATCAAGCGCAAGGTCAGTCGTCAGAAGCAACGTATTGATCTGACCGCCAAGGAGTTTTCGCTCCTTGAATTGCTGATGCGTCGTAAGAGTGAGATTCTGCCTCGTTCACTAATCGCATCGCAAGTATGGGATATGAACTTCGACAGTGATACCAACGTGATCGAAGTTGCCGTACGCCGGCTGCGCAGCAAGGTCGATGACCCCTTTAACAACAAGCTTATTCACACGGTCCGAGGCATGGGGTATGTACTGGAGGAGCGCACCTGAGGCATCAGTGCACCGGCCCTACCAGTACCGCCAGCACCGTGGTAACGGCAAGAATCGCCATGCCTACGGCCTTTTCCAGCATCAGCGAGTGCTTCATCGAACGAGCATCACCAACATGCTTGAGCGCTGGAACCAGATAGAGTTTGTGGAAAGCGGCCAATGCCAGAATTGCACCAACCAATGCTACCTTGAGTATCAGCCAGAAACCGTATTGACTGGTGATCAGGTCAGCTGACCAGCCGGTCAGGCGGTAGCTAAGCACCATGCCTGCGACAAGCACTAAAAGCACGACTGGCAACGCTAGCCTGCCGAATAGCTCCAGTACTTCATGACTCTGCTCAGAGTCGAGCTGGTGTGTGACCAGCCAGAGCGGAAACAGCGAGCCCATCCACCAAGAAATCAGTAGCACATGTGCCGTCAAGGTCACCGCTGACAACATGCCTTCACTTTGAACATGGCCGCTCAGCGTGTAGGAGAACGCCAGTGTAACCATGCCGGCCACGGCCGTGACCAACTGCAGCCAGTGCATGGGACCGGTATTATCCGAGCGCAGGTTGATATAGTGGGAAACCCCCAGCAACAGCATACCCAATCCTGCCCAGATCAGAGCATCGCCCGCCGTGGACTGCCACATGAGCTGCAACATGACAGGCTCGAACATCCCGCTGACTCCGGCTTCAGCCAGCGCACCTGCACGAATCAGGAAGTGGGTGATCAATGCCAGAGGCGCCAGCAGAATACCTGTCAGGGTGTATCGCTTAAGAGCAGGGCCGATAGCCCTGTAACGGTGCAAGAGCCATTCGCCGGCAATACCACCCACCGCGATCGCCATTCCCAGATAGAGCACCCAGCGTGAAGTCAGTGTCAGCCATTCCCAATCGCTCACAGTACCTCCTCCAACCAGTGAAATTCATAGGTTTTTGAAATATACCCCGGGCAACAGGGGCCTGCTCATTGCAATCACCCGAAGCCATTGTTCCTTACTAGCGTTGCTGCAACTCCTGTTTCAGCTTGCGATAGGTATCCATATCGATCTCCCCGCGCGCCAGTCGCTGGTCGAGGATGTCAAGCGCATCCTGCGCCCCCCGATCCTCAGAGCTGCTCGGCCCTTTCAGCCATTTGACCAAAGCCACGATCAGCAACACCATCAGCAGCCAAAACAGAATCATATGGACGCCGCCGAACAGCATCCAGCCCCAGCCATGGACCTGATAATCACCCCACATGGCGGTACCTCCTCATTCACCCGGTCGGGCCGGGCCTGCAGCACAGCGCTGCAGGCAGCCCGGTTCGTTTAGTGCTGCATGAAGCCAAAGGAACCTTTCATCTTGTGCCCATCGTCACCCATGGTGGTCCAATGCACGGTGTAGTTGTCCGGCTGCAGCATCGGTACCGGCACGCTGAACTGCTTGCCCGGCTCCATCATCGGGCTGAAGTCGATCGACACCGGGCGGTTATCGGAACTGATCAGCTTGACGTTGACCAGGCGAACCGGCATGCCGAAGTTCAGTTTGAGTTCGCCGACCTGTTCCATCATCATCGCCCCGTCCATCGGGTGGCTGTCCATCATGTCAGTGTGTGCCATAACCGGTGCGGACAGTGCAATCAGACCGGCAGCCAGCAGGGATTTGAACATACGCATTATCGTGTTTCCTTTTCTGTGGTTGTATCGGAGTGAGCTGCCGGAAATTCAGCTACCAGCGACTCTAGAGTAAGCGTTTTCATTGAACGCCTGCGCCACAAATAGTAGACAGCAGGCAACACTAAAAGGGTCAAAATCACGGCACTGACCATGCCACCGACCATCGGCGCGGCGATACGGCTCATCACTTCAGAACCGGTGCCGCTGCCGTAGAGGATCGGCAACAGGCCGACAATGATCGCGGCAGCTGTCATCATCACCGGTCGCACGCGCAGACCGGCACCATGCAGCACCGCATGGCGCAGGGTTTCCTCGCGCGGCACCACCTGGTGCGCAGCACAGCGCTGCAGCATTTCACGCCAGGCCTGGTTCAGATACACCAACATGATGACGCCGATCTCGACCGCTACCCCGGCCAGGGCGATAAAGCCCACGCCTACGGCAATGGAGAAGTTGAAGCCCTGCCAGTACATAAGCCAGACGCTGCCCACCATTGCCAGCGGCAGTGTGCCCATGATGATCGCCACCTCGGTCAGGTTGCGGAAGTTGAGGTAAAGCAGCACTACAATGATCGCCAGAGTGAGCGGGATCACGTAGGTCAGTTTCTCCTTGGCCCTGAGCATGTATTCGTACTGCCCGGACCAACTGATCGAATAACCGGCCGGCAGCTCCAGTTCGTCGGCCACCACCGCCTGTGCCCGGCTTACATAGGTACCCAAATCCACGCCGTCGATGTCGATGAAAGCCCAGCCGTTCAAGCGCGCGTTTTCACTCTTGATACCGGGCGGGCCGTCTTCGATGTAGATATGCGCCACATCTCCCAGGGCGATACGCTGCCCCGCCGGGGTCACGATCGGCAACAACGCCAGCTGCTCCGGCGAGTCGCGGTATTCCTGCGGATAGCGCACATTGATCGGGTAGCGCTCCAGCCCCTCGATGGTCTGGGAGACGTTCATCCCGCCCACAGCACTGGCCACGATCTGCTGGATATCGGCAATATTGAGGCCGTAACGCGCCGCATCACCTCGCTGAATATCCACCTTAATGTAGCGCCCGCCGGCCACACGCTCGGAATACACCGACGCCGTCCCCGGCACTTCCTTGAGGATGGTTTCCAGTTGCTGGCCAATCGCCTGAATCTGCGACAGCTCCGGCCCAGCGATCTTGATGCCGACCGGGGTCTTGATACCGGTGGCTAGCATGTCGATACGGGTCTTGATCGGCATGACCCAGGCGTTGGTCAGCCCCGGCAGTTTGACCAGCGCATCCAGCTCCTGCTTGAGGCTTTCGGTGGTCACACCTTCACGCCATTCGTCCCGCGGTTTCAGCTGAATAAAGGTCTCGATCATGGTCAACGGGGCCGGGTCGGTGGCCGACTCGGCACGGCCAACCTTGCCGAACACGCTCTTAACCTCCGGTAGGGTCGCAATCAGCTTGTCGGTCTGCTGGAGCAGCTGCCGTGCCTGCCCAATGGAAATGCCGGGATAGGTCGTCGGCATGTACATCAGGTCACCCTCATCCAAATTGGGGATGAACTCGCTGCCGATTTTGTCGACCGGCCAAAAGCCCAGCGCCAGCACCGCCAACGCCCCAAGGAGGGTCATTTTCGGGTACTTCAACACGCCTTTCAGCGTCGGCATGTATACCGCCGTCAGCAAGCGGTTGATCGGATTCTTATGTTCCGGCAACACCTTGCCGCGAATGAAATAGCCCATCAGCACCGGTACCAGAGTGATCGCCAGTGCCGCAGCAGCGGCCATCGCATAGGTCTTGGTGAATGCCAACGGTGAGAACATGCGCCCTTCCTGGGACTCCAATGTAAATACCGGCACAAAGCTGACGGTGATGATCAACAAACTGAAAAACAGAGCAGGCCCCACCTCACTGGCCGAATCCGCCACCACCTTCCAGCGGTTCTCCGGTGTCAGCGGCGTGCGCTCCATGTGCTTATGCATGTTCTCGATCATCACGATGGCGCCGTCGATCATCGCCCCGATGGCGATGGCGATACCACCCAGCGACATGATGTTGGCGTTGATGCCCTGCAAATGCATAACGCCAAAGGCTGCCAGAATACCCACCGGCAGGCTGACAATCGCCACCAGCGACGAGCGGATATGGAACAGGAACAACATGCAAACCAGCGCCACCACCAAGAACTCCTCCAGCAGCTTGTGCCAGAGATTTTCGACGGCGCGACCGATCAGGCCGGAACGGTCATATACAGTGACGATCTCCACCCCGTCCGGCAGGCCGGCCTTCAGGGTTTCGAGCTTGGCCTTCACCCCTTCGATGGTCTTCTGGGCGTTCTCGCCAAAGCGCATGACCACCACGCCACCAACTACTTCTCCGTCTCCGTTCAGTTCGGCAACGCCGCGGCGCATCTGAGGCCCAACGCCGATCTCGGCCACATCCTTGAGCAACAGTGGCGTCCCTTTGACGTTCACCCCAAGCGGAATGCTTTCAAGGTCTGTCACACTCTGGATGTAGCCGCTGGCACGTACCATGTACTCAGCCTCGGCCAGCTCCACTACCGAGGCGCCCACCTCCTGGTTACCCCGGCGTATGGCGTTCTGTACCTGGGCCAGCGGGATGTTCAGCGCCCGCAGCTTCTCCGGATTGACCTGCACCTGGTACTGCTTGACCATGCCGCCGATCGCAGCAACCTCGGACACACCGGGAACCGTCTGCAGCTCGTATTTCAGGAACCAGTCCTGCAGCGAACGCAGCTCGCCAATATCATGCTGGCCGCTGGTGTCCTGCAGGGCATAGAGATACACCCAGCCGACACCTGTCGCGTCCGGCCCCAGCTGGGGACGGGCATTCTCCGGCAGCGAGGGTGCCACCTGAGACAGGTATTCCAGTACCCGGCTACGCGCCCAGTAGATATCGGTATCCTCGTCGAAGATGACGTAGACGTAGGAATCACCGAAAAACGAGAAGCCACGTACGGTTTCGGCACCGGGCACCGACATCATGGCGGTGGTCAGCGGATAGGTGACCTGGTCTTCGACCACCTGCGGCGCCTGGCCGGGGTAGCTGGTCTTGACGATTACCTGCACATCGGACAGGTCCGGTATCGCATCGACCGGGGTATTTTTCAGCGACCAGGCGCCCCAGCCCAGCAGCAGCAGAGTGGCCAGCAGCACGAAGAAGCGGTTGCCGACCGACCAGCGAATAACAGATTCAATCATTGGGCCTCCTCACTGCTGCCGGAAGCGTCCTGATCCATGGTATGCATGCTGTGATCCATGGCGTCCATCGCAGGCGAATCCGTCCCTCCTTCGCCCGGCTCGGTGATGAAGGCGTCAACAACCTCATAACCGCCGCCGTCGAGCTTGCTTACCTCTATCTGCCCCTTGGCACCAGGGGCCAACTCGGACATATCGACAAACTCGGAGACATTGAAGTCCATGCGCATTTCAGGCCAGCCCCAGTCGGGAATGGCTGCATGGCTAACGTTGATCTTGCCCTGCTCAGGCATCACCGCATTGACCGTGGCATCCACCCAGACACGGGTCGGCCTGGCCTTGGGCGCGCTGTCCCCCGCCTGACTGTCAGCTTCCGCGTTCGCCATGAACACGTCACTGATCTCATAACCGCCCGCGTCCAGCTTGCGCACTTCAACCTGCCCCTTGGCACCCGGGGTCAGTTCGGTCATATCAACAAGCTCGGAGACCGCGAAGTCCATGCGCATTTCGGGCCAGCCCCAGTCGGGAATCGCGGCATGGTTAACGTTGACCTTGCCCTGTTCGGGCATCACCGTATTGACGGTGGCATCCACCCAGACCCGGGTCGGCTTGACCTTGGGCGCGCTACTGTCTTCCTGAGCGACAGCACTGCCGGCCTCCTCATCCCCGTAGTACATACGCTTGAAATCGGAGGTCTTGCTGGATTCGGAATCGAGCAGGAACTGGGCCGAGGTGACCACCCGCTCTCCCTCGCGGACTCCGTTCAGGACTTCGATTCGGTCGCCGTCACTGCGGCCGGTACGCACATGCACCGACTTGAAACGGCCCTCGCCCAGCGCCAGCACCACCCGGTTGTTGCCACCACCACGGATCACCGCCTCACGGGGCACACTGAGAATATCGCTCGCGGTCTCGTTGTGGATCTGCACCTGTGCAAACATGTTGGGTTTGAGCAGGTGATCGGCGTTGTCGAAACGCATGCGCACCCTCAGGGTACGGGTATCCGAATCCAGAGTCGGGTAGATGTAATCCACGCGTCCCTGCCATTCGCGTCCCGGCAGATAGTCCAGCTCCATGCTGACCGGCAGGCCGGGCTTAACCAGGCTGGCCTGACGCTCGAACACTTCCGCCTCAACCCAGACCTCATCAAGGCTGCCGATGGACATCAGCGTCATGCCCGGCTGTACAAACAGCCCCTCGCGCAAGGTAAAGTCATCGACTACCCCGGTAATCGGGGCGTAGAAAGTGACAGTTTGCGAGACCTTGCGCTCACGGCGCAGTGTCTTGATCACTTCATCAGACACGTTCAGCGAGCGCAGACGGGACTCCGCGGCCTGCGCCAATCGGCTGTCACCACGACCCAGTGCAAATAGCAGTTCCTCCTGGGCATTGACCAGCGCCGGCGAGTAGAGCTCGTACAGTGGCTGCCCCTGCTCGACCGGTTCACCGGCTGCCTGCACATGAATCCGCTCGACCCAGCCTTCCACGCGAGGGTGCAGGTGCACGATCCGATCCTGGTCGTACTGCACATAGCCGACGGTGCTGACTTCAAAACTGAGGGCACTGTGCGCAACACTGGCGGTTCGAACGCCCAGATTGTTGACCACTTCAGGCGATATCCGAATGGTCCCGGCGCCCTCATCAGGGCCGGAGGTCGCGTCTTCCTCGTAGACCGGAATCAGATCCATCCCCATGGGCGACTTGCCGGGCTTATCACGCCGGTAATTGGGATCCATGGGGGCCACCCAGTAAAGCGGCTCGGGTTCACCCGAGGCGTTGGAGCCACTGCTGGTTGCAGAGTTAGCCCCCGGATTCAGGACATAAACCGCCCCGCCGCCGATCACACCACCCAGGACCAGTACGCCCAGAAATTTAACCGTTCCATTCATGTTCACATCTCCTCCTGGCGCACCTGGGTCATGAGGTAATTAAGCTGGGCGACCTGCTTCTGCTGCTCGGCCATGATTTCAATTTCCGCCAGACGGGCATTCAACTCAGCGATACGGGCACGTACGACTTCGGCAAAGTCGCCCACATCCCGGGTATAGGCATTCAGTGCCGCCTCGGCCGCCTGCGCGGTCTGCGGCAACAGCTGTTTTCGATAAAGGGAAAGACGCTCATTCAGACGCTGCAAAGCCGCCATCGAGGTATCGTGAGCAGCCAACAGCTGGCGCAGCTTGAGCAACCGCTCGGTGCGTACGACCTCTGCCCGGGAAGCGGCCGATGCCACTTCACCATCCTGGCGACGGGTGGAAAACAGCGGCACCTCCATACTCACGCCCAGGCTGAACAGGTCCGCTCGGTCCTGCCCCATGGGATCATCGCCTCGATAGCCGTAGCTGGCGCTGACGCCCCAGGCCGGCTTGTAGCTCTGCTCGGCAAGGCGAATATCGGTTTGGGCCACTTCGATCTGCCGATCGAACAGCACCACTGACGGGTGTTGCAGGAAAAAGCGTGCACGACTGTCCTCTCCGCTCTCGGATTGCAACTGCCGATCCAGCACCAAAGCCGGAGGCTGGGCCGCAATTTCAACCGCGGCGACATCAACCAGTCCGGTTGAACGCTCACGGGCAGCGGCAAGCCATTCTGAAAGACGACCACGCAGGGTGTCGTACTGCAGATCGAGACGACTGATCTTGTCCTCCAGCTGAGTCAGTTCAAGCTGGGCACGCACCACATCCTGCTGCTGTGTCTTACCCAGGCCGACCATATAGCTGGAGGTCGCTACATCCTCAAGCTGTTTGAACAAGCGCCGGTTACGCTGAATGAGCGTCAGGCTTTCCCGCGCCCGCCAGGCATCGATCCACAACTGGCTTACCTGCATGCGCACCTGGGCACGGCGTTCCAGGCGCATCAGGGGCTGCAAATGGGCTTCCTGGCTGAAGCGCTGTTCCTTGAGTTCCAGTGTGTCGCCCCGTGGCAGCATCTGGGAAATCCCGAGCGCAAACTGGGTCATCCCCTCCTGGCCAAAGTCAAAGCTGTCGGTCGGCATATTGGCCAGGGCAAGGCTGATTTTCGGGTCGGGCAGCGCCCCTGCCGCATCGGCCATGGCGCGCTTGGCCGTTTCATTGTGGTGGCTGGAACTCAGCCAGATATCGTTGGCCAGCGCCTGATCGACGACCTGCTCCAACGTAAGCTCGGCAGCATGGATAGAGCTGCTCAGTAACAAGCTGGCAGCCAGTCCCCAGCTCCGCAGGCGGGCCTTGTGATCTGTTGTCATAACATCCTCGTCTGAACGCAATCATGGGACTATCCGCAGGGGACAGAGACCATGAACAATCGGTAAAACCGGCCCTGTCAGGCCGATAACTCAGAAGGGTTCAGACGTTACGGGGAGGTCGGCCGGGAGGGGCCAGTACCAGGGAAAGCAGCTGATAGCCGCCGGAACTGAAGTATTCGCGAGCGGTATAAGGCATGACGCCCAAGGGTTGGCTGAGGAGCCCCTGAGACGAGAAGCAGTGATCAGGTGAGCAGTCCGGTGTATTCTGGCAAGTGCTGCCATAAGAGTCATCACCGGATAACCGTTGATGCTCGGCACACCCCGTGGACCTGGACGGCACTAGGTGCCCGGCATGCTCAGCCATCGCTACAGGCTGACTGAGAGCAGGAGTGGATTCATCCACCGGCATTACCATCGGCATCAGCTGATCCGCACGCGCCACCGCCGACAACACAAAGGCCATCAAATATAGCAACAGGGCAATGTAGGAACGAATACGCACGGATCTTTCACCCGAAAGGAGTTTCAGCCAATAAGCTCTTTTAATTTAAAGCGTTGGGCCAAGTGACTCAAGAAAAAACAGACTGGATTACACAGATGTAATCTTGCGGACAGCTAGCCAATCACGTTTCATAAAAAGCCAATGACTACTCTCCAACCATCTGTTTGATACACGGCAATATATCCTGATCAGACCTGCATTGGCTTCGCTGCTGCTGGCAATGGTTACCTGGCATGAACTATTCGCAGGAACCGTTTTGGGGTTTATTGCTTCGGCTGTGTTGGCGTCAAGCGTCACTCTGCCATGAATATAACGGCGTCAGGAGCCATGGTTATCGTCAATACCGTGGTTACTGTGCAGGCCAAGTTCAAACTGGATGCGTAGGATACGGCTTTGGCGCTGGCTCCATGCTGGCTGCCCTATCAGTACCAGCATTGCTGAAGCGTTTCAGTGATCGTAGCCTCATGTTATAGGCCAGCTTGCTGTTGGTACTGGATCTATTGATAGCCTCACAGATCAGTGATT
Source organism: Marinobacterium sp. MBR-109 (assembly GCF_040547565.1). Taxonomy (NCBI): domain Bacteria; kingdom Pseudomonadati; phylum Pseudomonadota; class Gammaproteobacteria; order Oceanospirillales; family Oceanospirillaceae; genus Marinobacterium; species Marinobacterium sp. MBR-109. The sequence continues at coordinate 121,000 of NZ_JBEPPZ010000006.1, read as the reverse complement.
TGAAACAGCTTCTCGTCATCTGGGCGCTACTGGTCATTGGCTCTGCTCTTGTGCAAACCCCTTCAGGGCGTTTGCTAACCCGCTCCACACATCCCAAGGATCGTCCTGATCTGTTCGCGGCTCAATTTTCACAGTCGCATGCCTGCTGGCTGTTGGCATATACACTGGCCGGGTGGCTAGGGGCCACCTGGGGAATGACGAACACGTTTTTAGTGTTTGCACTTTAAGCCTTGCTGGCAGCGATAGTTGGGTGGCGACTATGGCCTGCAAATGATCTGAGTGAAATTGATCATTGCCATGATGAACTGCCCGAAGGGCACTCTCACTTGAACGGAAGTCAACGACACCATAAGCATCCGTTCTAGATTGATGACCTGCGTATTCGATGGCCAAGGTAACCAGGCCTTCAAACAAAAGGAATGCCAAAATTCGAACCTGGAAGTGCATCAAGGTGTAAAACCTATATGCGTAGTGCAATTTAATGGTCACTTCAGGTCGATGTAAATAATGTCCGCTTTGTGCGCGAAGCGGCTAAAACATTGGTCGACCCAGCCAGCGCTGTCAGATCATCCAGGGCACGCTCTCGTGCTCTCTTTCGCGGCAGGCTGAGCACTACAGCGGTAATGCCCCGTTGTATCGGGCCGTAAACAAAAGAGGAGGTGCCGTGGCACCTCCTCTTCAGTCCCTGTGACAGGGAAGTGTTCTGTATTGGGTCAGCCCAATCAGAGCTCGACGTTATGGTACACCTGTTGTACATCGTCAAGATCGTTCAGCATCGTCAGAAACTTCTCGAACATTGCTACATCGTCACCACTGAGAGTGGTGTAGCTCTGCGGGATGAACTGGATCTCATCGACGTCGAAATCGATATCGCCGAAACATTCGGTCAGGGCTGTCTTGGCCTTGAAGTATTCAGTGTTGGGGGCAAAGACGGAAATCTTGCCGTCTTCGTTTTCGATATCGGTGACGTCAACATCCGCTTCCATCAGCGCTTCAAGCACAGCCTCTTCATCATCACCGGCAAAGACGAAGATGGCACAGTGATCGAACATGTGGCTGACGCTGCCCTGAGTACCGATTTTGCTCTTGGTCTTGGTGAACGCCTGACGCACGTCGCCAAAGGTCCGGTTGGGGTTATCGGTCAGACATTCAATGATCGCCATGCTGCCGCCGGGGCCGTAACCTTCGTAACGCGCCGGAGAGTAGTCCTCACCGCCGCCACCCTTGGCCTTGTCGAGCGCCTTATCGATAACATGCCCCGGAACCTGCTCCTTTTTCGCGCGATCGATCAGACCGCGCAGCGCCAGATTGCCATCGGGGTCGGTCCCGCCGGCTTTGGCCGTGACATAGATTTCGCGCCCGTAACGGCTATAGAGCTTGGCCTTCATGTCCGAGGTCTTGGCCATTGACTCTTTACGGTTCTGATACGCTCTGCCCATGCACTGGTTACTCCGATAGTGATCTTGAAGGTGGCGATTCTACTGCGATCCGTGTTGTCTGAATACTAGAGAAAGGGGACAGACCCCTTTCTCGCACGGGCGCTGTGGTTTAAAAGGGCCACCACCAGGGTGAGGATTTCAGGCTGTGCCTGCAGCCTCTGAGCTGTTCACCATACATCCGGGCATTGGCATCCACCTTTCGGGCAACGCTGACCAGCCAACCCTTGCTGTTATAGGTTTTGCGTTGCCAGCCTCCGTGTCCTTCGTGGTACGCCAGATACTGGTTGTAGGCGTCCCACTTGGAGATGCCCAATGTTTTTTGCGACACGTCGGCATACCAACCCATGAAATCGACCGCATCGTCGTAGTCATCACGGTCGGCGCCCCAGTTACCCGTCTTGTCCTTGTACCAGTCCCATGTCTCGTCCTTTACCTGAGCATAGCCATATGCACTGGATACCCGCCACCACATGGGGATGCCGAGGAAGCTGTCGCGGGGAGGGGCGGCATTGTGCCTGAAGCTGGATTCCTGTCGCATGATGGCCAGCTGCACCTGAATCGGCAGGCCATACTTTCGCTCAACCGTCAGAGAGGCATCAAACCAGTCGGGCTTCTCGCGAAAGATCCTGCAGGCATTTTCCACATTGGAAGGCGGCGTGGTCGCACAGGACGCCAACAGAAGAGGCAACATCAGAAACAAACAGATTCTTTGCATACGTACACCAGCAACCGGATGAGAAGTTAAAACCGCTTCTGATACCGATGACAATAAGGCATCTTGCCGGTACGCACGTAGTAGTCCTGATGGAACTCTTCGGCACGCCAGAACGGCGCCATCGGCAGTACCCGTGTCACGACATCCAGCCCTTGGTTTTCCAGCAGCGCGATCAGTTTTTCACTGATGCCACGCTCTTCGTCATCATGTACGAAAATGGCGGAGCCATACTGAGGGCCGATATCAGGCCCCTGACCGTTTTCCTGTGTCGGGTCGTGGATTTCGAAGAACAGTTTTGCCAGTGTCTCAAAGCTGACCCGAGCCGGATCGTAAAGCACTTCAACGGCTTCCAGGTGGCCAGTCTGCTTGCTGCAGACCTGTTCATAACTGGGGTTATCCACATGACCGCCCATATAGCCGGAGACCACCGAGATCACGCCAGGCTGTTGCTGCATCAGATGCTCAACGCCCCAGAAGCAGCCACCGGCAAAGTAGGCGGTTTTGAGTTTACTGCCCTGCCGCTGTGCCAGCTCGTCGGCGCTGATGAACTGCATCGAAATGGAGTTCACGCAATGGCGCACATTCTTGCGCGTCAGCATCTCGCCTTCAAACACATGGCCAAGATGGCCACCACAGTTGGCGCAGAGAATCTCGGTGCGGCGTCCGTCGGCATCGACTTCTCGGCGGATGGCGCCTTCAATTTCATCATCAAAACTGGGCCAGCCGCAGTGCGAGGGGAACTTGTCTTCGGAACGGTACAGGGGGGCTCCGCACTGCCGACAGGCGTAGACACCGGTCTCGAAGTGTTCGTTGTATTCACCAGTGAAGGGACGTTCGGTCCCTTTTTTCAGAATGACGTATTCTTCTTCGGGGGTCAGGTTCTTGTAGGACATGCTTCACCTCTGCGCAGGGGCTCGCGTTACTCGGACAGCTCACTGTCCCGTTGCGGCGCCTGCCTCTGTATTCAGTAGCCAGTCTCTGATTTCGTTGGCCATTTCGGCACTCAGACTGGAAAAGGTCGCCACCACGGCGGACAGCTCGGTACTGCTTGCGTCTCGGCTGAGATCGAATGATGTCTCGGCCAGAATGCGACGGTTCTCAGCTTTTACCAGCTGCAGATGACCACGGATCACCACCTGTGGCCTTCCCTGCCGATATTCGACCTGAAAGGCATCCAGACGACTCACCAGCAGCTTGCCAGCCGCCAGACGCACCTCATCACCACTGATTCGGCTGAAACGACTGTCGCGCTGCAGGGCCGAAATCAGCTGATCTCGCCACAGCTCCGGTATGGCACTGCTCCAGCGTGCGCCGGCATACACACTGGGCGGCTGCCCTTCAGGCACCACCAGCATATGGCGACCGTTCAGCAGGTCAGGTACCTGCGGCCTCAGGACTCTCAGACCATCGATCTGAACGGTTTGACCTGCCACACCGGGTACCGGTTCCAGCGTCCAGCTTTGTACCGGCTCTGCCGAAGGCAGCCAGCTGCAGCCGCCCAACACAAACGCCAGCAGAGTTGTGAACATCACATGTTTCATCACGCGCTCCCAGTCAGGGGGTAAATTCAGGTGCCGGTGGGCGGCCGGTCAGGTATGCCGCCGGATCCTCCTCCAGCCGTGACAGGATTCGGTTCAGGGTTCCCAGACTGCGCTGCAGGTCCTGCATCACCGGACCAATTTCAGCCATGCCCTGCAGGCCGTTGTCCAGCGCAGCGGCGTTATCACCCAACAGGCGCTCCAGCTGTGCGCCGCTTTGTGCCAGTGAGTGCATCGCCCGCCGGCCATCAGACAGCATGGGGCCGCCTTCCTTTAACAGCAGCTGGTCTGCATGATTGATCAGCGAGGTCGCGGCCTGTAATACCGCCTGAGCGTCCTGTGCGCTCGCGGTCAGGGTTTCCAGCGTTTCACTCACACCGGCTCGTGACTCAACCAGTTCTTCCGATACCTGTTCCAGGTTGTGGATAATCCGGCCTATGCGGTCAATATTCTGCGGTGACAGCAGTTCAGCCCCCTGCTCAACCAGCTCATTCACACCACCGAGCAGGGCTTCACTGTTACCCAGCAAGGCCCCGATCGGCGAGGGGTCGGCCTGAATGACAGGAGGGCCATTGTCAGGTCGAATCAATGCTGGCGCCTGCGGGTTATCAGTGCTGAGCAGAATATTGGCGGCCCCGGTGATGTTGGCGATCGCCATCCGGGCACGGGTGCCCTGATTGATCGGCGTTGCAGCACTGACCTCCATATCGGCCAGCACCCGGCGCGGGTCTTCGGGATCCAGCTGTAGCTGCTTGACCTCACCGACCCGCAGTCCGTTGTACTGTACCAGACTGCCCACTGTCAGGCCGGTTACCGCCTCATTGAACACCACCCGATAGCGCCGGGTTTCCTGTTGCTGCCCGGACTGCACCAGCCAGATGCCGAAAAACAGTGCTGCCAGCAGCCCCGCCAGCGTAAAGAGTCCAATAAGGACATGATGCGCGCGTGTTTCCATGCTTAGGTCTCCCCTGCCGCTGCGTAGGCAGCACGGCCTCGCGGGCCATTGAAATAGGCCTGTATCCACTCATTGTCATGGCGTGATACACGTTCCGGCGTATCGGCTACCAGCACCCGTTTTTGCGACAGTACCGCGATGCGGTCACAGGCGGTCCAGAGCGAGTCAAGATCGTGCGTTACCATAAACACGGCAACTCCCAGCGCATTGCGAAGCGTCAACAGCAGCTGGTCAAAATCGGCGGCACCGATGGGATCAAGACCCGCTGTCGGCTCATCCAGAAACAGTACATCCGGGTCCAGCGCCAGCGCGCGAGCCAGGGCTGCACGCTTGACCATACCACCGGACAGCGAGGCCGGGTAAAGATCACCAGCATGCGCGGCCAGCCCGGTCAATGCCAGCTTGACCTCAGCCAGTGCTTCAGCATCGGCACGATTCAGGCCGGCATGCTCCATCAGTGGCAGCGCAACATTTTCTCTGACCGTCAACGAGCTGAACAGCGCACCACCCTGAAACAGAACACCCAGTCGCTGCTCCAGCTGCGAGCGTTTGGCCCCTGACAGCGCCAGCAGATTCTGGCCAAACAGCCTCACCTCACCGGCGCTGGGTCGGATCAGACCGACAATCGAGCGCAGCAACACCGACTTGCCGGTGCCCGAGCCTCCGACCACCCCCAGTATTTCACCGGGATAAAGATCCAGATCCAGATTCTCATGCACCGTATTGGTACCGAAACGATTGCACAACCCACGCACCTCGATCAGTGCTCTCTGCTCTTTTCTCGCAGCCATCACCACCCCATCTCCATAAAGAACAGTGCAGCTATCGCATCCAGCAGTATCACCATGAAGATCGACTGCACCACCGCCGAGGTAGTGTGACGGCCCACTGACTCGGCACTGCCACTGACCTTGAAGCCTTCCATACAGCCGATAACCGCCACCACAAATGCAAACAGCGGCGCTTTCACCAATCCAACCAGATAGTGTTTCAACGGCACATCAGCCAGAATGCCGAAGAACTGCCCCAGCGGAATGTCCAGTGATATCAAGGCTACCAGCGCTCCGCCGGCAAGCCCCGAAATGATTGCAACGAAGGTGAGCAGCGGCAGCGTGATAAGCAACGCCAGCACCCTTGGCACCACCAGCAGCTCCATCGGACTCAACCCGAGGGTCCGCAGTGCATCCAGCTCCTCGTTGGCTTTCATCGAGCCGATCTGAGCGGTGAACGCACTGGCCGTGCGCCCCGCCAGCAGAATGGCAGCCAGAATCACGCCAAACTCTCGCAGAAACGCGTAGGCCACCAGGTTGACCGTATAGATCTCGGCGCCGAACTCACCCAGCACCGTGGCACCGAGAAAAGCCACCACGGCGCCCACCAGAAAGGTCAGCAGCGCCACGATTGGAACCGCGTTGAAACCGGTTTCATGGATCTGGTTCACCAGCGCTGTCATGCGCCAGCGCCAGGGCCGCAAGACAATGGAGAACAGGGTCTGCAGCACCAGACCGATAAAACCGCTCAATTCCCAAAAGTGACGAAACACGACTTCGGTCTGTCGCCCCAGATAGGCAAGCGCCTCAATCAGTGGCGAGGCCACAGGCACAGGTGGGGCCGGCTCACGTGTCAGTGCCTTCAGGACTGTTTGCAACAGCGCCCTGCGCTCGGGCTGAAGCGCCTGATCTGCGGTTACCATCTTGTCCAGCCTTTCGGGACCCAGCCAGTTGGCCAGTAGAGCCGCGCCGGCCGTATCCAGTGCGTGAATGCTCTCCAGTCGCAGCTCAAAGTCTCCCGCCGGTACCGACTGGCGTTCCAGACTCTGTTTCAATTGGCGGTAGTGAGCCAATGTCCAGCTGCCACTGAGGCGCAGGCACTGACCCTCCTGCTCCACAGCGCCCGGAATAGCGTCTTTGTTCGGGGCTGATCTCTGCATCCCTGTTACTGCCTGAAACTCTGTAGGAGCAACCATTTTCCCCCTGCACCCTCTTGCCTGCAATAGCGGAAGCGCCGAGCCCTGTCACCCGGGAAAGGCGCACTGTATAATGGCGGGTTTCGACAGCGCCAACGAATCAGAGATACGGACCCCAATGGACAAGACCTACCAGCCCCACGATATCGAGAAATCCTGGTACCAGACCTGGGAAGAGAAGGGTTACTTCGCACCCTCCGGTGAAGGCGACGCCTACTGCATCATGATTCCGCCGCCCAACGTCACCGGCAGCCTGCACATGGGCCACGCCTTCCAGCACACCATTATGGACGCGCTGACCCGCTACCGCCGCATGCAGGGCCGCAACACCCTGTGGCAGGTCGGTACCGACCACGCCGGCATCGCCACCCAGATGGTCGTTGAGCGCAAGCTGGCCGCCGAAGAAGAGCTGACCCGCCACGATCTGGGCCGCGACGCCTTTATCGAGAAGATCTGGGAATGGAAGGAAGAGTCCGGCGGCACCATCACTCGTCAGATGCGTCGCCTCGGCAACTCCGTGGACTGGCCCACCGAGCGCTTCACCATGGACTCCGGTTTCTACCGTGCGGTACAGGAAGTGTTCATCCGTCTGTATGACGACAAGCTGATCTACCGTGGCAAGCGTCTGGTCAACTGGGACCCGAAACTGCACACCGCCATCTCCGATCTGGAAGTGGAAAACCGCGAAGTCAAAGGCAAGATGTGGTACCTGCGCTACCCGCTGGCCGATGGCGTCAAGACCGCTGCCGGTGAAGACCATATCGTGGTCGGTACCACCCGTCCGGAAACCCTGCTCGGTGACACCGGTGTGGCGGTGAACCCGGAAGACGAGCGCTACCAGAGCCTGATCGGCAAGTTCGTTGAGCTGCCGCTGGTCGGTCGTCGCATCCCCATCGTGGCCGACGAACACGCCGATATGGAAAAAGGCACCGGTTGTGTGAAGATCACCCCGGCGCACGACTTCAACGATAACGAAGTCGGTAAGCGCTGCGGTCTGCCGATGATCAACGTGCTGACGCTGGACGGGCATATCCGCAAAGAAGCCCAGACGTTCAACACCGACGGCAGCGACAACCGCGAGCTCGATCCGAGCCTGCCGCAGGCCTATCAGGGCCTGGAACGTTTTGCCGCCCGCAAGCAGATCGTGGCTGATATGGAAGAAGCCGGTCTGCTGGTCAAGATCGAAGAGAACAACATGACCATCCCCTACGGCGACCGTGGCGGCGTGGTGATTGAGCCGATGCTGACCGACCAGTGGTTCTGCGATGCCAAGACCCTGGCCAAGCCGGCTATCGAGGCGGTCGAGAACGGCGATATCAAGTTTGTGCCCAAGCAGTACGAAAACATGTACTTCGCCTGGATGCGTGACATTCAGGACTGGTGCATCTCGCGCCAGCTGTGGTGGGGCCACCGCATCCCGGCGTTTTATGACAATGAAGGCAATGTCTACGTGGCGCAGGACAAGGACGCCGCCCGCCAGAAATACAACCTGGACCCGGAGCTGGAACTGCGTCAGGACGACGACGTACTCGACACCTGGTTCAGCTCTGCGCTCTGGACTTTCGGTACCCTGGGCTGGCCGGAAGACAATGAACGCCTGAAGACCTTCCACCCGACCGATACGCTGGTCACCGGCTTTGACATCATCTTTTTCTGGGTGGCGCGCATGATCATGATGACCATGCACTTCATGAAGGACGAGGACGGCAAACCGCAGGTACCGTTCAAGAACGTCTATGTTACCGGCCTGATTCGCGACGAGAACGGCGACAAGATGTCCAAGTCCAAGGGCAACGTACTCGACCCGCTGGACATGATCGACGGCATCAGCCTGGAAGCGCTGATGGAAAAGCGCACCGGCAACATGATGCAGCCGCAGCTGGCCGAGAAGATCGGCAAGCGCACCGAGAAGCAGTTCCCGGAAGGCATCGCCGCCCACGGCACCGATGCCCTGCGCTTCACCCTGACGGCGCTGGCGTCCACTGGCCGCGACATCAACTGGGACATGAAGCGTCTGGAAGGCTACCGCAACTTCTGTAACAAGATCTGGAACGCGGCCCGCTACGTGCTGAGCAACACCGAAGGTCAGGACTGCGCCCAGAACAACGAAGAGGTCTTGCTGACCCTGGCCGACCGCTGGATCATCAGCAGCCTGCAGCGCACCGAAGAAACCGTCATCAAGCACCTGGACGAATACCGCTTTGATCTGGCCGCCCAGACCCTGTACGACTTCATCTGGAACCAGTACTGCGACTGGTATCTGGAACTGTCCAAGCCGGTGCTGTGGGACGAGTCCGAAGGCGAAACCGACGACGAGAAAGAGCGCTTGGCCGCCCTGCGTCGCGGTACCCGTGGCGCGCTGGTGCGCGTACTGGAAGCGATCCTGCGTCTGGCGCACCCGCTGATGCCGTTCATCACCGAAGAGATCTGGCAGCAGATCAAGGGACTGGCCGGCAAGGATGGCGACACCATCATGCTGCAGAACTATCCGAAGCCGGTGGCCGAGCTGATCGACGAAGCGGCCGAGGCCGATATCGAATGGCTCAAGGACGTGATCGTCAGCGTACGCAACATCCGTGGCGAGATGAATATCGGCCCCGGCAAGGAGCTGGAGCTGCTGCTGCACAACGGCAGCGATGAAGACTTCCGCCGCGTGCAGGAGAACTACGTCGCCCTGACCAAGCTGGCCAAACTGAGCGAGATCAAATGGCTGGAAGCGGACGATGAAGCCCCCATGTCCGTCACCAAACTGGTTGGCAGAATGGAAGTGTTGGTACCGATGGCCGGCCTGATCGACAAGAGCGCCGAGCTGACCCGCCTGCAGAAGGAGCTGGACCGTCTGACCGGAGAGATCAAGCGTGTCGAGGGCAAGCTGTCCAACGAGAAGTTCGTCGCCAACGCGCCGGCTGACGTGGTTGCCAAGGAGAAGCAGAAGATCGACGATGCTCAGGACGCCTATGCCAAACTGAAGGAACAGTACGCCAAGATCGAGGCGCTCTGAACCTGCCAAGCACGGGGAGCCTCGCTCCCCGCCCGTTCAACCCTGATACTGTAAGGATACAATGGCGCTCTTTACTTCAGATACGGCTGCCCGCTCAGGGCACCTGATCAAAACCGCCTTCTTCGAGTTTCTTATTCTGTCAGCCCTGGTCCTGATCCCGCCCCTGCTGATCTATACCGATTTGAAACTGTTTCATGACAACCTGGGCGAAAACTCGCTGACCGAATATGTACAGGCACTTTGCCTGCTTCTGGTCATACTGCTGTTTGCGCGTACCACCTGGCAGCAGCCTAATGGCCGTGGGTTTTACGTATTGGTTACCGGTTTCTTCCTCTGCATGCTGGTCCGTGAACATGATTACCTGTTCGATCTCATCAGCCACGGCTGGTGGAAATATCCGGCGCTGGCCGTCACTCTGGTCGCACTGCTGGCCGCCCTCGGTTGGCGGCACACGGTGATCGACCCCATGGCGGAATTCACCCGTATGAAGGGCTATCCACAACTGTTGCTGGGCCTGGTCATTGTACTGGTATTCAGCCGCGTTTTCGGAACCGGCAGCTTATGGCGCGCCTTGATGGAGACGGAATATCAGAACCTGTACAAGTCTGTCATCCAGGAAGGCCTGGAGCTGCTCGGCTATCTGCTGATAGCCTATGGGACGGTACTGATGTGTGGATTAAAAAATTCCCGCCTCTGCAAACCTGCCAACGACTGAAATCTGGACGATACTCAAGGAAGGGTTATGAAACCCTCCCTTGAGTTTCAGACAGAACGGAAGGAGGTAGAACATGCCAACCTGGATTGTGGTTGCCGATGCGTTCAAAGCACGAATTTTCCAGCAGGACAGCCCCAAGGACCCTGCCCGAGAGATTGAATCTCTGGTACATCCCGCCGCGCGTCAGAAAACCAGTGACCTGATCAGTGACAGTCCCGGAGCCCAGCCGAATGCTGGCAGTTCCGGCACCCACGGCATGCAGGAGAAGGTGACTCCACGACAGGCAGAAGATCAGCGTTTTGCGCGTGATGTGATCGACCGGGTGCGCCACGCCTTGAATGACAATACCATCCGTCAGTTCTACATGGCGGCACCACCTCACTTTCTGGGCCTGTTGCGTGCAGCCATGGACGATCGGGTATCCAAGGCACTGGCAGGCGATCTGGACAAGAATCTGTCGGGTGCAACCGCCGATGAAGCCTGTGCCGCGTTCAAGCCACGCCTGACCTGACCTGTCATCCTGACGGGCACCGGTCCGCGCCCGTCAGGAATTGGCTCAATCCCGGTTACGCACCATATCGGCAATGGCGAACATCGGCTGCTTCAGCATCTGTTTGAGTGTGTCATCCGCGCCGATCTGCTCCAGCGCCTTGTCCATGCACAGCAGCCACTGATCACGCTCATCGGTCCCGATTGCATAGGGTTTGTGTGGGCTGGTCATACAGACCGAGCCATATTTTTCAGCATAGCGCTGGGGTCCACCCATCCAGCCAGTCAGGTAATCCGCCAGCCGCTGTTTCATCGGTGTCAGATCCTTGCCATGCATAGCACGAATACCCGCCACTTCAGGTGCACTCTCCATATAGTCATAAAAAGCGTTCGTCAGCTGACGGATTCCCTCCTCTCCAAGCGCTTCAAACGGTGTGTTGTAACCACTCATGAACAATTCCTCGATTATTGTCGTTATACCCGGTCAACATAAAACAGCTGTGATACAGATAAAAGCCTTTAGATGCAGGCAGTATCCATTTTTACTAATTGAGATGCCTTGACCTGAACAGCCAACCTGCGTTCCCATGGGGGTCAAACACACAGCGGGAGTTAAAAATGCCTGAGTCAATTACCCTGCCTCGATTACTCCAAACCATTACTGACCGATGCGTTTGACTAAAACACGTAAATGGCTGCTCGCGTTGTTGGCGGTCGGCCTCTTACTGCCGCCGCTTTGGCTCTGGCACAATCTGCTCAGCCCCTGGAGCTATACAGCCCCGGCCCACCTGCCGACGATTGATCAGACCCGCGAGCACAAGCTGTTTGTATATGGCACGTTGACGCACAGCTGGGTACGCTGGCTGGTAACGGGCGAACAGATTGAATCTGCAGCCGCGTCATTATCAGGCTTTCGTCGTGAAGGACTGGATCTGGTGGCAGACCCGGACGCTGTCACCCAGGGCGAGCTTCTCAGCGTCACGCCCGAGAGTTTGCGTCGACTGGACCGTTACGAACGGCTGGGCATTCGTTACGAGCGTATCCCGGTGCCCCTGACCAGTGGTGAACAGGTTTGGGTATACATGCGGATCAAGGCTGGTCGACAATAACATCGTCTACGGGCCGTCGCGGCGATGCCGGCAGCCGATCGTCCGGGTAGCCCAACCGCAGTAGTATCTGAGCATGCCCCTGTGCGGCCAGGGCCTTTTCAAGTACCGGCCTCAGCTGAGCCAGCTGTATCGGCTGGTTCAGGTAGGATGCCTGCACGCCCTGCTGTTGCGCGACCAACAGCAGACGCTGCAATGCCTGACCTGTTTTCAGCCAGTCCTGCGGCGTATCTCCGGGGCTGGTCAACAGTGCCAGCAGCGGCGACTCTTCAACCAGCAGGCTATCCTGAGAACCAACACTTCGCCCCATGTCAAAGCGGCGCACAACACCGCGCACAAGAGGGGCGACCAGCCGCGGTACCGTCAAGCCATCGCCGCTACGCCCCGGATGCATCCAGTGCGCCAGTTCTTCACGCCAGGCTTCATCCTGCCACTGCAAACCGTCCCCCTGCTTGACCAGCTCCACCACCTGACTGCGCAGCTCAGGCTCCGGCAACAGCTGCAATCGACCGCCTTCAGCTTCGGCTGCATCACACAGTTGCAGCTGCAGTGCATCCGGCAATGGCTCCGATTTGAAGCGGTTGCGCCAGGTACGGCGATGGATTGCGGCCTCGCCCAATCCCGCCAGTTTGGGCTCCAGTGTGCCGGTGCCGATTTGAACCCGCGCCAGCAGCTCGGGCCGATCAGAATCCGGCAGCAAGGTGCAGACCCGTTCAAACCCTGTATCGGCTGCCGCAACTCTCAGATTAAACAGCGCACAGCCACAGCTTATATGGAGTTCACGATTGTCGGGGTCGTTGATCGGCAAGGCACGCTGAACATCGGCCAGCAACTCAATGGTTCGACCATCTTCGGACACACGAAACAGCCAGGGTTGCGTATTGTGACTGGAGGGCGCCAGCACGGCGCAGTTGAGCAGGGCAACAGGGTCGAGGGTATCCGTGTTATGACTATTCATGGGTGCAACCTTGCAAGGGGTTACCCCGAGTGTAGGCGAACCCGATCGCTGCGTCAGCAATCCGAGCCTGACTCAGGCCAGGTTACCGATCTCGGCAAAGTCGGCACCACAGAGTGTCGCCAGATCCTGTGGAGACAGCTCAACCTCCAGGCCACGCCTGCCGGCACTGACGTGAATAGTCGAAAACTCGGTCGCACTGGCATCAATGAATGTTTTGAGGCGCTTCTTCAGACCCAGCGGGCTCACCCCGCCCAGTACATAGCCGGTCGTGCGCTCGACTTCGGCCGGATCCGCCATGGTCGCCTTCTTGGCCCCTGCAGCCTTGGCGATCCGTTTGAGGTTTAACGTAGTGCAGACCGGCACGATCCCTACCGCCAGCACTTTTGCATCGAGACTGACCACCAGGGTCTTGAACACCTGTTGCTGGGGGATGCCGAGTTTCTCCGCCGCTTCGGTGCCATAGGACTCGCTTGACGGGTCATGGCTGTACTCGTGAATACGGTGTTCAATACCCGCCTTGCGGGCCTGATCAACTGCGGGTGTCATCGTCCTGGTTCCAACGGGTTATGGTGTTCAACGTCCAAACAGTGAGGGGCGCTTGCCGGGGCCACTGGGCGCAATGGGTTCTGGCACTGCCGGTTGAGCCTTGCCGGTCTTTTTGCCTCTGCTTTTCTTGCGCGTATTGCCGCTCTGGTTGCGTTTTTTCTCGGCCAATACGCCACCTTCGATCAGCTTGCCGTTTTCCAGTACCGGAACAGGCTGCAGCTGCAGCGGTTTGCCGATCAGGGCCGAGATATCCTTGAGAAAGCGTCGCTCCTCCGGCGATACCAGTGACACTGCCCAGCCTTTCAAGCCGGCCCGCCCTGTACGCCCAATACGATGCACATAGGCTTCAGGCTGATTCGGCAGATCATAATTGACCACCTGCGGCAGCGCTTCGATATCCAGCCCTCGGGCGGCCACATCCGTCGCCACCAGCACCTTCACCTCGCCCGCCGTAAACGCAGCCAGTGCGGCCATGCGCTCACGCTGGGTGCGATCTCCGTGAATCGCGACCGCACTGATGCCGTCTTCCAGCAATTGTGCACAAACCTGATCCGCACGTTTTTTGGTACGGGTGAACACCAGAGTCTGCTGCCAGTTGCCGCCACGAATCAGAAAACCGAGTACATCCGTCTTGTCCGCATTATCCACCGCGTAGGCACTTTGCTTTACCTGCTTGCTGGCCGAGTTGCGTGCAGCAATCGCAACCCGTTTCGGGTCCTGCAACAGTTTGTCAGCCAGCACCTCGACCGAGTCATTCAGCGTGGCGGAAAACAGCAGCGTCTGCCGCTGTGCCGGCATATAGGTCAGCAACTCTCGGATCTCACCGATAAAGCCCAGATCCAGCATGCGGTCGGCTTCATCGAATACCAACATTTCCAGTTGATCCAGCGACAGCTTTTTCTGTTTCAGCATATCCAGCAAACGCCCCGGGGTCGCCACCAGAATATCGGCGCCTCGTTTCATTTTGCGGATCTGGTTGTCGAAACGTACGCCGCCAAACACGGAGACCACCCGCATCCCCAGCAGCTGGCCATAGGCCAGACCATGTTCGCCCACCTGCACGGCCAGCTCACGCGTAGGCGTGAGAATCAGGCCCCGGATCGGGTGATAGTCCCCGCTTGCAGGTGCCCGGCTGAGGCGTTCGATCATCGGCAAAGCAAAGCTGGCGGTTTTGCCGGTACCGGTCTGTGCCTCGGCAATCAGATCATGGCCCGCCAGCACCAGTGGAATCGCTTGTGCCTGAACGGGCGTCGGCGTGTGGTGATCCAGTGCTGCCAAGGTGGCAACCAGCTCAGGGCAAAGGCCCAGTTCGGCAAAGGCGGACATGATATTCCCTCGTGATTACTGTGCCTGCGAGCGCAGGTAATCTTCATAGCTGCCGTGGAAATCGTTGATGCCGGTGGGCGTCAGCTCGATGATACGGGTCGCCAGCGAGGAAACAAACTCACGGTCGTGACTGACGAATATCAGCGTACCGGGATAGTTCTCCAGCGCCAGGTTGAGTGCTTCGATCGACTCCATATCCAGGTGGTTGGTCGGCTCATCCATCACCAGAATATTGGGCTTTTGCAGCATCAGCTTGCCGAAAATCATGCGGCCCTGTTCCCCCCCGGAGATCACCTTGACCGACTTGTCGATCTCTTTTTGCGAGAACAGCAGACGGCCCAGTGTGCCGCGGATCACCTGTTCGTCATCACCTGCTTTACCGCAGTAAGCCATCCAGTCGTAGAGACTTTTCGCTTCGGTGAATTCGTGCGCATGGTCCTGCGCGTAGTAACCGATGTTGCTGTTCTCGGACCACTTGACCTTACCGGCGCTGGGCTCCAGATCACCCACCAGGCATTTGAGCAGCGTCGTTTTACCGATGCCGTTGGGGCCGATGATGGCGATACGCTCAGCCACCGGCACGGTCAGATTCAGACCGCTGAATAACTCTTCATCGAATGACTTGGACAGCCCTTCAACCTCAAGTGCGATACGGTGCAGTTTTTTGTCCTGCTCAAAGCGAATGAACGGGCTCTGGCGGCTTGACGGCTTGATATCCTCCAGCTGGATCTTGTCGATCTGCTTGGCACGTGAGGTTGCCTGCTTGGATTTGGAGGCGTTGGCGGAGAAGCGACTCACGAACGCCTTCAGATCGGCAATCTGTGCCTTTTTCTTGGCGTTGTCCGATTGCATGCGCTCACGCGCCTGCGTTGAGGCGGTCATGTACTCATCGTAATTGCCGTGATACAGACGCACTTCACCGAAATCCACATCCGCCATGTGAGTGCAGACGCTGTTCAGGAAGTGGCGGTCATGCGAAATAATGATCATGGTGCACTGACGCTGGTTCAATACCCCTTCCAGCCAACGAATGGTGTTGATGTCCAGGTTGTTGGTGGGCTCATCGAGCAACAGGATATCCGGGTCCGAGAACAGGGCCTGCGCCAACAGCACACGCAGTTTCCAGCCCGGCGCCACTTCGCTCATCGGGCCGAAGTGCTGCTCTACCGGAATACCCACGCCCAGCAACAGCTCACCGGCACGGGACTCGGCGGTGTAACCGTCCATCTCGGCAAACTCGCCTTCCAGCTCGCCGGCCCGGATGCCGTCCGCCTCACTCATCTCGGCTTTCGCATAGATCGCGTCACGCTCAGCCTTGACCTTCCACAGCTCCTCGTGACCCATGATCACGGTATCAACCACGCTGAACGCTTCATAGGCGAACTGGTCCTGCCGCAGCTTGCCGATACGTTCGTTCGGGTCCTTGGAGACGTTGCCGCTGGTAGGCTCCAGATCGCCCCCCAGAATCTTCATGAAGGTGGACTTGCCGCAACCGTTGGCGCCGATCAGGCCGTAACGGTTACCGTCACCGAATTTAACGGAAACATTTTCAAACAGTGGCTTGGCGCCAAACTGCATGGTGATATTCGCAGTGGTCAGCAATGGAATCTACTCGATTGGTCTTGAAAGGGTATGGCGGGCCGATGGTTGATAACCGGCAGGTGATACTACCAAAGATGCGGATTATCGCATAAAAGCGCAGGCGAGTAGAGAGGGGGAAGAAAGCATGAACGTAATACTCACCGCTCCATCGGCACAGGGTCCTGCGCCGGCAAAGCACTCTAATCAGATGGCCGCAGGGTTGAGATCAGGCAGATAGCTGTTAATCTGCGTCAAATCCTCACATTCGGTTGAGCCTGTCATGTCCAAGTCCTTCACCCTTGAATCACGCAACCCTGAGCAGTTCCGCCGGGAAACCCGCAAAAGCAACCTGATCGTTATGGGTACCTTTGCTGTCATTGCCATGACGCTGGCTACGCTCAGTGTGAATTTCTTCGGCGACCCCGAGGGTGGCAACTTCCGCTGGAATCTGGCCGGGGTGATTGCCGGGGTAGTTGTAACAACCGCCATATTCAGGCTGGTCTACCTGAAACAGCCCTGGATGGAATCGGCACGCTATAACTGGCGACTCAAGCGCAGCCTGATGAGCCTGACCAACATCATGCACCAGCTTAAGGCGGGCGTTGAAGTGGAAGACCCGGTGGCGATGAAAGCGATGCGTTTCTATCACCAGGGCCTCGAGCAGATGTATCGGCTGGAAAACAACGAAAGCGCACTGGCGGATCTGTTGCCAGACAGCCGGGCACACCAGAGCCGTCTTGAAGCACTGGAGATCAACTCTGATCAGGGTACCTTCCACCCGGAATGGGTCGATCAGCTCAAGGCAGCGTACAAGAAAAAGCCGTAGGGCTTTGCCGCTGCACCAGACTTCCCCCTTCATCCACGCGCAAACACTCGTGAGTTGCGCTCGTTGCGGAAAGTGATCGGGGTGTCTGCGCCGCTGTGCTCGGCGGCGGCGCGGGCATCCAAAATTTTCTGATGATGCGGTGACTTGCTGCACACCGGGTCTGCGGCGTTCATGTCACCGGCCAGCATGTAGGCCTGACAGCGACAGCCACCCAGATCCTGTTCCTTCTCGTCACAGGAGCGACAGGGCTCCTGCATCCAGTCGTCGCCGCAAACAGAAAATATTGTCGTATACCAGGCTATCATGAAAATCATCAACACCTGCGTTACGCAGTATATATTCATCAGCTCTCGAAAGATTTCTGGCGGCCACAATAATCGGCACACTGGAAAATGAGCGTATTCTGATGACGGAATCCATAACCTGACCATAACCCGATGAGGATATCAATATTACAAGACTGTCCCTTGCATCCAGCAGGGGTTGATACTGCTTCAGCATCATGTCATTCAGCTTGTCTGATAATATAAATTCTGGCCTGATACAAAAATCAGCTTCAATTTGGTCACCAATATCAGCCACAGGCACATCAGAAAATATAATGATCTTCATATACCCACCAAAGCTTATAGTTATAGTTGGGTCAAATGTAGCGCTGGTACACCCTCCCTGTATTGCACAATTTTGATCGGTTTTGGTAGATTTCTGCAGCCTGATGCTTCTTGCGCATCACCTATCCTGTGCCATGCTTGGATCACTCGACATTCAACGTCGAATGAACAATGCAAGGAGATTTCCATGAACACATACAAAACGCCCCGTTTGCTGCTGGCAGCAGCCTTGGGTCTTGGCCTGAGTGCATCGGTCGCCGCGCAGGGGCACATGGGTATGGGCTCAGGTCCGCACATGTCCGGTCAAGGGCCCGGCATGATGGGCGGACAAGGCTTCATGATGGGGGGATATGGCCCCATGATGGGATACGGCATGGGTATGGGCATGATGCACGGCGGCCCGATGATGGGCGGTATGGGCATGATGCCCTGTCCGATGATGGGGGGCCTTCAGGGAGGTGCCGGGTATGCTCTCGAGCTGGATGAAAAGCAGCAGAAGCAGATGAACAAGATCAACGAGCAGCTCTGGCAACAACAGCAAACTCACATGCAGGAGATGCAGGCTCATCAGCAGGAGATGATGAAGCTGTACCAGGACGGTCAGCCAGACAGCAAACAGCTGCTGCAGGCACACAAACAGATGCAGGAACGTCAGCAGAAGCTGTTCGAGGCACGCCTCAAGGCACAGGATGAGATGAATGAGGTGCTCACCGAAGAGCAGCGCCAACAGATGCAGCAGATGCAACGGCAGATGTTCCGCGGCTGGCAGTAAGCACCCTGTTCCGATCGGGACTCTAGACCAGAGTCCCGTTGCGGTAGTCATTGATTGCCTGATCGATCTCTTCAGGCGTGTTCATCACAAAGGGACCGTATTGCGCGATCGGTTCCTTGATCGGTTGGGCTGCCAGCACCAGTATGGCGGCCCCGTTTGGCCCCGCCTGCAGTTTGATCCGGTTGCCCGCACCCAGTTCACCGGCTTCGTGCAGGTTCAGCGTGTCTTCTCCCAGTTGTGCAGCCCCTTCAAACAGGTAAGCAAACCCGGCACGATCATCCGCCAACGGCAGGCTGAACGCGGCATTGGCGGGCAGACGAATATCCAGCATAAGCGGTGCTCGGCTTACACCGCTGACCGGCCCCCTGTATAACTGCCCGTTCAACTGCACTTCACCTGCGATCAGCTTCAGCTGCGCGCCACTGTCAGTCTCTTCAAGGCTGGTGATCTGCTCAGCCGCAAACTCCTGATACTTCGCCGGAATCATTTTTTCCGCTGCCGGAAGATTGATCCAGAGCTGAAATCCGCGCATCAGGCCCTCCTGCTGCTCCGGCATCTCTTCATGGATCACGCCACGGCCAGCAGTCATCCATTGCACGCCTCCGCTGCCCAGTACAGCCTCATTACCCAGATGGTCTCGATGACGCATCTGCCCATCAAGCATGTAGGTGACGGTCTCGAAGCCGCGATGAGGGTGAGCCGGGAAGCCGGCAATGTAGTCGTCCGGGTTATCGGAGAAAAAACAGTCCAGCATCAAAAAAGGATCGATACGCTGACCGGGGGACTGACCCACACTGCGCAGCAGGCTGACACCGGCACCGTCCCGGCTGGGGCGGGCGGTGATACGGCGTTTGATGGTACGGTCGGTCATTTCAAGACTCCTCGTGCACGGGGCAACGCTGATATGAATGGAATGACCCTATTATTGTATCTACCAGACAGATCAGGAACAGTAAAAAACAGCGACTAACAATCAGCTTTATTGATAATCAGGAATCAACCTTTCCACGCATCGACTTGATATTGCCGCGCTGCTTTTTCTTCTCGATCCGTTTGCGCTGTGAACTTCGAGTGGGTCGTGTCGGGCGTCGCGCTTTCTCCACCCGCGTCACGCTGCGGACCAGTTCGACCAGCCGTTGCAGCGCATCTTCACGATTCTGCTCCTGAGTTCGGTACTGCTGCGCCTTGATCACGACCACCCCATCCTGAGTGATGCGGCTGTCGCTGGATGCCAGCAGCCGCTCCTTGTAGAACTCCGGCAAGGAGGAGGCGCGGATATCAAAGCGCAGATGGATCGCACTGGCGACCTTGTTGACATTCTGACCGCCGGCGCCCTGGGATCGAATCGCATTAAGCTCGATTTCACTGTCGGCAATGCTGACTGCATTGGATATCTGTAGCACTTAACGCTCCTGCTGTTCAGCACGAATAACCGCCAGCGAGACCATGGCCTGAATGGCCGCTTCAGGTTCACTGGCTGTTGTCAGGGTCAACTGCAGCTGCTGCAGCGCCGCTGGAGCCGCCCAGCGCCAGGCCCGTGTGCGAGCCTCCCCGTTGAGTGGAGTATGTGTGGATTCATCCAGCACCTGCTGTACTTCCAGCGGCTCCGGTGCCGTCTCGGCCAGAGTGGCAAACCAGCGACCGGTACTGTCCGGATCGGCTCGGCGCGCCATCACCGCACAGAGATTGTCGCCGGCCGGCAGGGTGAGTACAAACTGGCCGAACTGACCCTGATAGGGCACCGGCCAGGCATCACCTTCACGCCCTTGCAAAAAGGGGGCGGCCTGCTGCGGAGCCAGCTTGGGCAGGCCCTGTTCAATCAGGCCTGCCCGCAACGCACCGTAGTCATCAAAGTGTTTCAGACAGAACGACATATACACTTTCTGCAGAAACAGAGCCCGCTCTTCGGCATGACCGGTAGTGGGTATCAGCACCAGCATGGCAAGCAGCGCAGAAGGCAGTTTCAACGTCACGAGTGTAATCCTTGTTTGAATATTTGGTATCAGTTTGAACTTTGGTAACAGGTCAGGCAAGCCGCAAAAAGCTGACAACCCCTGTGTTATCAACTAGGCTGCAGCTCACAACAAGAAAACATGCATTTTACAGGGATATTAACGCCATGTTCTGGATCAAGGCTCTGCTGATACTGACACTGGCCGGGGTTGGCATCGTGGTCAGCTGGGCGGTGACGGATACCGCTATCAACATGACCTCGGATCAGCAGTTTTGCGGCAGCTGTCACAGCATGAAACCGATGCAGGCATCGTTCCTGCGTGACCCACACGGCGGCCGGTCCACTCAAGGCATACAGGCGTACTGCTCCGACTGCCACCTGCCCCACGACAACTATGTTCACTACCTGTTCGAGAAAGCCCGCAGCGGGGCCTGGGATGTGTGGATGGAGTTTGTCATCGGCGCCGAAGACGTGGACTGGCATGCCAAGCGGTTGAGAGCCAATGAGTATGTCTACGACTCCGGCTGCCTCAAGTGCCATAACAATCTGCAATCCGGCTCTGAGCTGGACAGCGCCCAGTTCGTGGCTCACAAGCCCTACTTCCTCGGCACCATCAAAGACACGTGCATTGACTGCCACCGAGTGGGCCACACCGACCTGGAACGCTTTCTGCCCCCGCCCCCGAAACCCTCGCCCATGCCGGCGACTGAAGGATGAGGAACCCGTCATGTTAGTGATCAAACTTCGCTGGTTACTGCTGCTGAGCCTGATACTCAGCCCCGCAACTCTGCTCGCTGAAGAGGGCAGCGGACTCGACATGAACACCGTACGTACCATTGTGTTCAGCAAAAACCTGACCGAGCTGGACCAGAAGTGCGTCAGCTGTCATCAGGAAGAACACCCCGGTGTTGTTGCCGACTGGAAAAAGAGCCGCCACAGCCATGTGGGCGTCGGCTGTAACGATTGCCATGCTGCCAATAAGGGAGATGTGGATGCACAGCTGCACGCCGAAGAGGGACTGAACAACGTCTACATCACACCACTGGTATCCCCCGATACCTGTGGCCGCTGTCATGCTCAGGAACAGGATGAGTTCAATCACAGTGGTCACTTCCGTGCCTATCGTCAGATCATTCCGAAGAACAGCCTGCACGCGCTGGTGAAGTTCCATGAAGGTCGTGACAACCCTGAGCTCGGCAACGCCCCGGACGAGACCGGCTGCATGCAGTGCCACGGTACCGAGATCAAACTGCTGGCTGATGGCAAGCCTGACCCTTCAACCTGGCCCAACTCCGGCATGGGTAATATCTATCCGGATGGTGCAACCGGCAACTGTGGTGCCTGCCATACCCGCCACCGCTTCTCTCTTGCCGAGGCCCGCAAGCCCGCTGCCTGCGCCAGCTGTCACATCGGCCCGGACCACCCGGACATCGAAGTATTCGAGAACAGCAAGCACGGCCAGATTTTTGCTTCCGAAGGCCAGGAATGGACCTGGGACAGCCCCGCCGATGGCTGGGAGCCCGGTGACTACCGCGCCCCAACCTGTGCAACCTGCCACATGAGTGGCATTGGCAAGCTCAGCTCCACACACAACATTACCGAACGCCTGTACTGGAACCTCTGGGATGA
Organism: Marinobacterium sp. MBR-109; assembly: GCF_040547565.1. Classification (NCBI taxonomy): domain Bacteria; kingdom Pseudomonadati; phylum Pseudomonadota; class Gammaproteobacteria; order Oceanospirillales; family Oceanospirillaceae; genus Marinobacterium; species Marinobacterium sp. MBR-109. The sequence goes on along the minus strand of NZ_JBEPPZ010000006.1, from coordinate 98,873 downwards.
ACGCTCCGAAAAACGCAACTCCACAGACGTGATGAGCCCACTGCTGGGTGATGGTGACCGCGGCCGCAAACTGATGATGCAAGTCTGCAGCTCCTGTCACGGTGAGTCACATACCAAGGGTTTCTTCGCTCAGGGCGATAAGGCCGTGATGCTGTATAACGTGGAATATTATGACCCGGCCAAGAAGATGCTGGATGACCTGGACGATAAGGGCCTGTTGAAAGACAACCCTTGGACCGACGAATTCCAGATCACCTTCTACCACCTCTGGCATCACGAGGGTCGACGCGCCCGTCATGGCGCCATGATGGCGGGGCCTGACTATGCGCACTGGCACGGTTTCTTCGAGCTGCAACTGGCCATGTACAAGCTGGAGGCCTTGTATGAAAAGCGGATCAAAAGCGGAAAGATAGAGGACTGATCCGGAAGTTGTCGGTGACCGCCCTCAGTGACGAGGGCCGGTCACCGAATCCATCAGTTGCTGTACGTCTTCGGCGCTGGTCTGTTCAAAGTTGTGCCAGTCAAGGTAATACTCGCTCAACAACGGATTGGCCTGCACCTGATCCGACTCGTTGCGCGCCTTGTGCAACTCAATGTGCGTCGGTGAAATATCCAGTACACGATGCTCTTCTTCCCAAAGCACCTGCTGCAGGTCATACAGTGCATTCATAATGATGAAGTGCTTGCGGTAAAGCGCCAGTGCACCGTCTGCATTCAGATCATCGAACGCGTGCTGCTGCTCCAGCGTACGCATCAGATAATACTCACTGACCCCTTCGGGGTGTTGCCGCAGCTGACTGAGCACCTGCGGCAGGATCGGGTTGATCATGCGACACCTTCTGCACTTGTCTTTCTGTATCGGGCCTGTTGCATTATAGTCAATGTGATTCCAGCGCCAGCAAAACGGCAGGCCAAGGAGATGTGCGAGGTCAATTATGGATGAACTTTGGCTGCTTTTTCTGGCCTTTCCCCTGTTCCTGCTGGTCGGCGCAGGCCTTGGCATTCGAGCCTGGGTGGTGACCCGTCAGTTGCGTGAGCAGATCGGCCAGCTGCAACGCCAGTTGCAATCGCTGACGCAACAGGAACAGCAGCGGCCCATGCCCTCCCCGACCCGCAGCAGCCAGTCTTCAGACACGCCTGCAGCCGACCGGACAGCGACCGCACTCACGCCGCCCACGGATAAGGCCCTTGCGGATGCCAACTGGGGCGTTATCTCCTCAGCACCTGCAGAACCGTCTACAGTTCAGCCTTTGCATCCATCACCTGACAGTCAACCGTCTGCAGGGCTGGTTGAACGCCTGAAGGCCCACTGGATGATCTGGCTCGGTGGCATCTGTGTCGGCCTTGCCGGGGTGTTCATGGTGCACTACTCCATCGAACAGGGGTTGCTGGGGCCTGAAGCGCGGGTCATTCTATCCCTGATTGCCGGTACAGGGTTGCACGGACTGGCCGAGTGGCTCAGGCGCAAGCGCGGCCAGAACGATGTATTTGCAGCACTCGCCGGCGGAGCCAGTATCATCCTCTACGCCGCCCTGTTTGCCGCCTTCAAACTGCTTGAAGGCGTATCACCGGGGCTTGTTTTCGCCGCCATGGCAGTGGTGTCTTTTGCCACGCTTGCACTTGCCCTAAGGCACGGGCCGGTGCTGGCGGCTTTGGGCATGTTGGGCGGCTATCTGGTGCCCATTCTGGTCAGCACCGGCTCCGGGCAGATTGAACTGGCGCTGATCTATATCGGCATCCTGACACTGTTTTCGCTCTGGTTGCTGGCCTATGTGGAACGCCTTTGGCTCTGGGCGGGCGTGATCATCGGCAGCCTCGGCTGGTGGGCCTTGAGCCTTGTCACTACACCTGCTGACGGGGTGCGTTCACTCTATCTGCTGGCATTGGCGTATCTGTTTCTTGCCGTACCCGGTCAGGACTGGCTGCTGCAACAGACAGGGCCCGCTGCCAACCGCTGGCTGGATCTGTTGCGTCAGGTTCGTTGTCAACGCCACTGGCCGGTACTGCCAACCCTGATCCTGATCGTACTGGCTCAGGGTTACACACTGGCACTTGAAACCGTCCATGCCAGCAGCTATCCCACCCTGCTGCTACTGCCGGCACTGCTGTTGCTGGCCGCCAGCCGACGCGCACTTCTCAACCCGCTGCCGGCACTGATACTGGCAACAACCGCGCTGGCTGCAGTGATGCCGATGCTGAGTTATTTCGGCGACCAGTTGCTGTTTACAGCCCCCGATGCAACCGCTCAGGCCGCACTGGTCTCCCGTTTTGTGATGCTGACCATTCTGTTCACGGCAGGCCCTGCGTGGCTGGTGTTCAGGCGTGTACAGCATGCCGCCTTCTGGATCGGCCTTGGCTGTTTCACACCACTGCTGATGCTGGCACTGGGCTATTACCTGTTTACCGCTTTCAGCAGTGACTGGGCCTGGGGCGGTGCCGCATTGATACTGGGCCTGATCTACCTGGCCCTGTCACGAATCGCACTGCAACAGCCCGGCAGCGACCTGGTACGGGTACTGCTGATCAGCAGTGCCCACCTGGGCCTGTCTCTGGCAGCCGTTATCTGGCTGGTGGATGCAACGCTGACACTGGCGCTTGCCGCTCAGTTGATCAGCCTGTCACTGCTGCAACGCCGCTACCAGCTGCAGTGGCTGCCCTGGGTCATTCGGCTGGTACTGGCCATCGTGGTGTGCCGCCTGACCTTCAACCCCTGGCTGTTGAGCTATGCCAGCGACAGTCACTGGTCACTCTGGACCTACGGTGGTGCCAGCATCTGTGCTGCCGCTGCCGCCTGGATTCTTCGCAATGATGTGAAAATGACCGCCTGGCTGCAGGGCGGTGCAGCCCACCTGCTGATACTGACGCTGGCGGCCGAGGTGCGCTGGTGGCTGTATGACGGCGATATTTTCCACCATGAGTACAGTTTTCTGGAAGCCAGCCTCAACACCCTGATCTGGGGCAGCGCCGGCTGTATCTACCTCTGGCGTGCTCGGCTCAGCCAGTATCTGACACGTTTCTATCAGGTAATCGCAACACTCCATCTGCTTGGCGCAGCGGCCAATCACCTGTTCTGGGTCTTGCTGGTTTTCAACCCGCTGTGGAGCGGGACCGAAATCAGTGCCGCCCCCCTTTGGAATCTGCTGCTGGTCAGCTACGGTGCCCCCACATTGCTGCTGGTACTGCTTTGGTACCAGCTGCCTGCAGCAATAGGTCGCTGGGCAGGGCTGGCTGCCGGGCTGAGCCTGCTGCTGTTCATCTCCATGGAGATCCGCCACCTGTGGCAGGGCGAGTTGAGCCTGGCCAGACCAACACCGGACGGTGAGCTGTACACCTATTCCGCCGTCTGGCTGCTGCTGGCCTCGGTGGCACTGCTGGGCGGCAGTTGGCTGCGCAGCCGAACATTCTACCGCAGTGGCATGGCCCTGCTTCTGGTCGTCGTTGCCAAGCTGTTTCTGATCGACATGTCAGACCTGACCGGGCTCTGGCGGGTAGCCTCCTTCATGGGGCTGGGGTTGGGACTGCTGGCATTGGCCTGGCTGCATCAGCGGCTGACACCGGCAGAAGGCCTGCCGCATGAGTCTGCCCCGGCCACGGATCGGACCGGAGCGGGCTCGTGAAGGGTCAGTGAGTACTGGCAGGCTCGGGTCGCTTCGCCAGCCGACGCCCGAGTCGGCGCAGATCTTCCAGCAGCATGAAGTTGACCGGCACCATGATTAATGTCACGACCGTCGCAAAGATGATGCCGAAGCCCAGCGAGACCGCCATCGGGATCAGGAACTGGGCCTGCACGGCCTTCTCGAACAGCAGCGGCATCAGGCCGATAAAGGTGGTGAGCGAGGTCAGCATTACGGGTCTGAAGCGCGCAACCCCGGCTACCAGCACCGCCTGTCGTGTCGCCTCAAAGTGTGAATGCTCTCCACCCGCCTGCAGCTCCTTGCGCCGCTGATTGGTGAAGTCCACCAGTACCAGGCTGTCATTCACCACCACACCAATCAGCGCCATTAACCCCAGCAGGCTCATGATGGTCAAGTCCATCCCCATGATCCAGTGACCGACTATTGCACCAATGGCGCCAAAAGGGATCACCGACATCACAATCAGCGGCTGCAGATAGGAGCGGAACGGGATCGCCAGCAGGCTGTAGATCACGAAAAACACGAACGCCAGCCCCAGCGCCAGTGAGGCAAAGGACTCTCGCTGCTCTTCGGCCTCCCCTTCAAGACTGAACTCTGCACCGGGATACTGCAGCACCAGTTCGGTCAGAAACTCGTTAAGATCACGATTCAGTACCGTGGTATTGGTGTTGGACTTGTCCATATCGGCTACCACACTGGCGGTACGGTACTGGTCCACACGGTAGATGGCCGAAGGACTTTTGCCCGGCACCAGCTGCGCCACCTCATCCAGCGGTACCTGACCACCGCCCGGTGTGTTGATCAGAATCCCCTTGAGACCGGCAATCGCCTGACGCTCCTCCAGCGGCAAACGTACCATCACCCGCACATCATCACGACCACGCTGCACTCGCTGGACTTCAATCCCGAAGAAGCTCTGCCGCACCTGACGGATGATATCGCTGCGGGTCAGCCCCAGCAGGTGGGCCTGTGCCGTCAGCTCCAGCTGCAGCTCTTCCTTGCCGTCTGACAGGTTGTCGGCGATATCAAACAGGGTGGGATAGGTTTCCAGTCGCGCTTTTACCTGCTGTGCCATGGCACGCAGATCATCCACATCCCCCGAGCGCAGCTCGATGCTGACCGGATCACTGGCCCGCCCTATCTCCGCCCTGAAGGTCAGTGTCTCGGCTCCGGGGATCGGCCCGATCCGCTCACGCCATTCGTTAATGAGCGCCGAGGCGCTCACCTCCTGCTCCCGCTCTTCAGCCGGCTGCAGCTCAAAGCGGATACGCCCGGTTTCAGCACTGCCACCGGTAGTGGAGAAGATATTCATGATAACGCTTTCACCGGTATTCGGATCCCGGTAGGCCTCCTGCAACGCCCGAGCTGCCTCAACCATCCGCACGATATTGCGGTCGGTCACGTCAAAGGGCGTGCCGCTGGGCATCGTCAGCGAAGCGCGCGCCGTATCCGCCTCAACACGCGGAAAAAACACGAAGCGTGTCCAGCCCGACAGAATAAAGGCCAGTATCAGGATGAACACCCCACTGAACAGTGCCAGCGTGGTCAGTCGATGTCTCAGGCTCAGTGCCAGCAACGGCTGGTAATACTTGAGAATCATGCGCTCGAAACCATCGGCAAAACGCTGCTGCATCTGCGACAGTCGTCCCTGCCGCTCGACTTCGTTCTGACGCAGTTTGAGGTGCTTCAGGTGGGCCGGCAGTACGAACTTGGACTCTATCAGCGAGAACAGCAGTACCGGAATGACGACGACCGGAATCTGTGCGAACAGCGCACCACGGGCGCCTTCGATGAAGCCGATCGGCAGGAATGCCGCAACTGTCGTGAGTACACCAAAGGTCACCGGTACCGCCACTTCCTGTGTACCACGAATGGATGCCTGCAGACCGGATTCCGCCTTGCGCAGATGGCTGTAAATGTTTTCACCGGTGACAATGGCATCATCCACCACAATCCCCAGTACCAGAATAAAACCGAACAGTGACAGCACGTTCAGGGTGACCCCGAACAACGGCATGACCAGAAAGGCGCCCATGAAACTCACCGGTATGCCGATGAACACCCAGAACGCGATGGAAGGGCGCAGAAACAGTGTCAGCAGCAGCAGTACCAGAATGCCGCCCTGCAGTGCGTTTGTGGTCAGCGTTTTGATGCGGCTTTTGACCAGCAGCGAACCGTCACCCCAGTAGCTCAGCTCAAGCCCCTGCGGCAGGCTTGACTGCTGTTCATGGACATAGGCCTTGACCTTGTCGGCCACCTCGATGGCGCTCTGATCTCCGACACGGTAGACATCCAGCATCGCCGCCGGTTTACCGTTGAAACGGGTACGCAGCGCCGACTCTTCAAAGCCATCGGTCACTTTGGCGATATCTCTCAGTCGCAGCAGACTGCCATCGGTGTTGGCCTTGATGACCAGTGGCTCAAACTGGTCACGATAGTACGCCTGCCCCTTGGACCGGATCAGAATATCGCCGCCATCGGTGCGGATGTTGCCGGCTGACAGATCCAGCGAGCTGTTGCCGATCCGCTCGGCCACATCGGACAGCGTCAGATCGTAGGCGCGCAGCTGATCCTGTGAAAGCTCGATGGAGATCTCGTAGTTGCGCACCCCATCCAGCTCGACCTGAGTGATCCCCTGTGTGCGCAACAGATCATCGCGTACCCGCTCGGCGTAGCCGCGCAACTCCTGTTCACTCAGCTCTCCTGCGACGGCGACCGTAATCACGTCACGCTTGAAGGTGGCCAGTGAGATTACCGGTTGATCGGCCTCACTGGGGAAGGTGCCGATCTCATCCACCCGCGACTTCACATCCGCCAGCAGCTCACGGGCATCGTAGCCGCTGTCCACTTCGATCGTGATCGTCGCCCCCCCTTCCACCGAACGACTGTTGATCTGCTTGACCCCTTCCAGATCGCTGACCGCCTCCTCGACTCGGGTCGCCAGACTCAGTTCGGCATCTTCAGGGGTTGCGCCACGCAGGCTGACATTCACACTGATGGTGTCGGTCTCGAAGCTGGGAAAAACCTCCAGCGGAATATTGTATTTAAGCGACATCAACCCGGTGAACAGAATGGTGACCATCAGCAGGTTGGCGGCCACATGGTTGCGTGCGAACCAGGCGATCATGGCTGCTCTCCTGCATCCTCGGACACGCGTTTACCGGACGCTGCTCCGGTGTCGGCAGCAGCACGGACTTTCACGGGTGTACCCGAAATCACCTGGCCGAGCGACGTCAACACCAGTTCGTCACCGGGTTCAAGCCCGTCACCGATCAGGGCCTCGGTCTCACTTTGCCAGTCGATGCGGACCGGCTGACGCTGCAGCACGCCGTTTTCGACACGATACACATAGCTGCCCTGATAGATGGCGCGGTTGGGGATCACGATTGCATCCGCAATTTCCCGCCCCTCGATGCGTGCGGTGACGTATTGCCCCACTTTCAGCGGCACGCGATCCACTGCCCTGTCACCGTAGGGATCGTCCAGCTGCGCCAGCACATGCAGCTGACGGCTGCTGGCATCAATTGCGCCTTCTGTCTGCACGATACGACCGCTCCAGACTTCACGCTGGACCAGATCGGAGATCAGCTCAACCCGTGGCTGTGTGCCACCGGTCTGGTCAAAGCGATATTCTTCGGGCAGATCCACAAAGCCAAGATCACGACTCTGCAACGGCAGACGCACTTCGAGATAGTCCACGGCATAGATCTCGGCAAGGGTGGTATTGCTGGACACCACCTGCCCCAGATCAACACTCTTTTCCAGTACACGGCCGGCATAGGGGGCACGGATGCGGGTCCGTTCCAGATTCAGCCGGGCCTTGGCCAACACCGCCTCGGCCGACGCCAGACTGGCGCGAGCACTGGCCAGTTGAGGCTTGCGCAACACCAGTGCCGGAGCCTGACCGGAGTTGCCCAGACGCTCCCAGTCTGCAGCCGCCTGATCGGCCCGCGCCTGCTCTTCGGCCAGCTGCTGTCGGGCGTTCGCTACACTGGCTTCAGCCTGGGCCGCTTCGGCCGCATAGTCACGGCTGTCGAGCCGGATCAGCTCTTCACCTTTCTCGAAAAAGCCGCCGGCACGAAAATCGGCCGCCAGCCAGACCACTTCACCGCCCACCTGGGGCTGCAGGGTGCTCTGGGTGCGCGGCCGTATGCGGCCGTAGCTTTCGATCACCACCCTGTAGGGGGCGGCAACGATGGTTTGGGTATCCACACTGATTCTGGCCGGCTGCGGTGGCTGACCACGGTGCACTTCAGGCGGGTTGCTGTAGATCAGCCAGCCCAGTGTGGCCAGTACCAGAATGACGATCAGGGGAAGAGTACGTTTGATCATTGTCCGGCGGGCTCCTGCTCAGGCTCTGTGGTAAGGGTGTCGGTTTGAAAAGTGCCACCCAGCGCTCGGTATAGTTCGACCCGATTCTGCAGCAGCTGGCGGCGCAGCCCCAATACACTGGTCTGGGCATCAAAGGAACGTCGCTGGGATTCCAGTACGGTGGTGTAGTTGGTCAAGCCCTTCTGATACTGCTCAAAGGCCAGGCTTTCGGCATGCACGGCATTGCGCTGGGCTTCCAGGTACTGGGCATGACGTTCAAGCAGGCTCTGCCGCTCCGAGAGCGCATTTTCCACCTCGGCCAGCGCGGCGTACACCGCTTCCAGCCAGCGCTGTTCCAGCTCTTGCCGACGCGCCAGTGCCTGATCCTGCAACGATTCCTTGCGACCGGCATCAAACAGCGTTTGCGTCAGCCGCGCACCGATACTCCAGCTCAGGTTGCCCAGTGACAACAGATCACTCAAGGCATCACTGCTGCCGCCCAAACCGGTACTGGTCAGGCCAAGACTGGGGAAACGATCACGGTGGGCAGCCGCCAGAGCGGCATCGGCTGACAGCAACTCCAGCCACTGCTGCTGCAGATCGGGGCGGCGGGTCAACACATCGGCCGGCAATCCTGCCGGTATTTCAGTCTCCAGCCAGGGCAACGCGGCCCCTGCGGTCAACCGAGCAGACGGATAGCGCCCGAGCAGCAACTCCAGTTCGCGACGGATTTCAGCCAATTGCTGGGTTTGCTGCTCAACACGGGCACTTTCGGCATGCAGGTTGTTACGTGCCAGAAACAGGTCCAGTGCCTCATTCAATCCCTGGCGGTAGCCGGATTCGATCACCTCGACATTCTGCGCCAGATTGTCACGACGCTGACGGTACAGGTCGAGCAGCAGCTGGGCCTCCTGCAGGGCAAACCATTGTGTGCCAAGCTTGGTCACCAGCGACTGTTCCTGCTGTCTCAACCCGGCTTCAGCCGCAGCCAGGTCAAGTCGGGCCTGACGCTGACGCGCACTGAGCCGGCCCCAGAGGTCCAGCTCCCAGCTGATATTGAAATCGAGGGAGTCCACCCGATCACTGTCTTCCCTGCGGGTACTGCCCAGATTCAGTGCCAGCGAAGGCAACCGATCTGCACGGCTTATATCCACCGCTTCACGGCTGCGACTCACACTGTACCGAGCGGCCTGCAGTCCGGGATTGGCCGCCAGGGCTTCAGTCGCCAGTTCCTGCAACCGTGGGTCATTCAGCTGCACCAGCCAGCCACGAAGCTCTTCCGAGACCGGTGCCGTGTCGCTCCCTTCGGCGCTGGACCAGTTGGCGGGCAGTTCGGGTTGCGGCGACATCAATTTTGGCGGGCTGCTGCAGGCACTCAGCACCAGCAGCATGGGCAATAGGAGTAGGATTCGCACATCGGTTCCCTGTTTCGTACGGATACACACCGGCAGCGGGCATCATGCTGTGCGCCTGCCAGTCCCGTGAGAACCTTATATTAGAGGATTGTTCCTTTACCGACAGCGGCTTTTACAGATCTTTACATGATCAACCGCCGGAACGGAGCAGTTCGTAGGCACGACGCACTTCAATGAACGCCTCGCTGTCCCCTCCCTTGTCAGGGTGCAGCTGCGCGGCCAGCTGACGATAACGACTGCGAATCGCCTCTTGGCTTGCGCCGGCTTCAAGCTCCAGCGTTTCCAGCGCCTTGTGCCGGGCACCGGGGTGATCAAGCTGCTCCATGAAGCCTGCCAGCAGGCGTTGCACATCTCGAGCACTGGTATGTTGCAGTTGCTCCCAGTCAAGATAGTAATCACGCAGAGGATCGGCCGCGCCGGGAACGGATGCCTGCTGGGTGATGCTGTCTACAGTTTCAGCATGGCAGCGCACACAAAGTGGAGAGATCTCGAGCCGCAGCTGTTCTTCATACCAGAGACGAGTCTGCAGGGTATAAAGACCGTGCATGATCATGAAATGCTTCTGAAACAGGCGCAGCTGATAGTCATCGGCCAGTTCGGCAAAGGCGGGGTGCGCCTCCAGTCCTTTCATCAGCCTAAACTCACTGATCCCATCCGGATGGGCCCGCAGCAGCGCCAGCAGTTCGGGGATCAGGGGGTTTGAGGCAATATCAGGGCTCATCTCGACTCCGTTCAGCGCTGTATTTGTTCAGTAGCGGTCTGGCACAATGCATCTATTATTCGGTTCAACTCCCCAGCTCAACACAAAAGGCAGACTCACCATGCTGTTGCGACTTTTTATCCTGCTGTTACTGGCGCCTGTTGTCCATGCTCAGGAGTGGAAAAAGATTCTTGATCTGGCACCTGAAGGCAGTCAGATGGCACTTGTGGTGGCACCGTTGAGTACAACGGGTGCCCTGCAGATCGATTACCGCGGCGACACTCTGCTGCCTCCGGCCAGCACGCTGAAACTGTTTACCGCCACGGCCGCCGAGCTTGCGCTGGGGCCGGACTACCGCTTCCCCACTCGCCTCTGGCAACGCGGACAGCAGCAGGGCGGGCGCTGGCAGGGTGATCTGCTGTTTGAATTCACTGGCGCACCTGACCTGAACGTGGCCCAGCTGGGAGAACTGCTGACACGACTGCGACAGCAGGGTGTACGCGAGATAGAGGGGGACATTCTGCTCGATATCAGCCGTTTCAGCGGTTACGACCGTGCTCACGGCTGGCCCTGGAACAATCTGGGCGTGTGCTACAGCGCCCCCGTGACGGCACTGACAATCGAAGGCAACTGCATTCAGGCAAGCCTGAACAACCGCGGCAGCGGCAAGCCCGCCCGCTTCTTTGTACCGGCCCACCAGCCGATCGAAGTCACATCCAGCGTGATGGTGCTGCCCGAAGAACAGATCGAACAGCAGTTATGCGAACTGGAATCGCGCCTCGGTCCCGGCAACCGTTACCATCTCAGCGGCTGCATCAGTGATCGGCGTGATGTACTGCCGCTCAAGTTTGCCATCAACGACCCTGTTGCCCACGGCAAGGCACGTATTCGTCAGGAGCTTAGCCGACAGGGCATCGTCCTGAGAGGCGATATTGCTCCGGGGGCGCTTGGTGCAGGTTGGCAACAGTTGGCACAGGTAGAGTCCGCGCCGCTGGCTGAGCTGCTGCAACAGACTCTGCAGCGCTCCGACAATCTGATTGCGGATCTGCTGCTTAAAACCCTGCCGATCCACTCCGGTGAGTCCGGCAGCTTTGCAAGCGGCGTCCGCGCCATGAAAACGATTATCCGGCAGCATACCGGTGTTGATCTGCACCTGGCAGCACTCAGTGATGGCTCAGGCCTGTCGCGGGACAATCTGATTCAGGCCCGTCAGTTGGCTCAACTGCTGCACTGGCTGGCGGCACACCCTGAACTTCACAGCTATCAGTCACTACCGGTCTCGGGCACCAGCGGCACGTTGAAGTACAGGGCCAGCACACGACTACCTCCGTTACAGGGGGCGATCAAGGCCAAAACCGGTACCGTCAATGGCAGCCGTAATCTGGCCGGCTATATCGATACGGCCTCGGGTGAACGCTATCTGTTTGTACTGCTGCTGAGCAGCATCAGCCTGCCGGACAGGTTTCACGGCCCCAGCCCGATCACGGCATTTGAACGTGAGCTGCTGGAATGGATCTACCACAACGGCTGAAAAAACAAACCCGCCGGATCCGGCGGGTTTGTACATGTATGCAGTTGACGGACAGAAAAGGTTATTTGTGTTTCTTACCGTCTTCATTCATCAGCTTGCGGACCTTGATGAAAGCCCACACCATCACCGCAGCCATGCCCACAATACCCAGCAGGCTCGGCGCCAATACCTCGAAGCTGTACAGATCAATCCCGAACATCACAATCACCTTTACACTCGTTACCCTAGTTGGGAACAGATTACCTCTTAAGCCTGGAGCACATATTGACTCAGCTCAACGAGTCCTGCTCTCGACTTTTCAGCATAGCTCATCAATACAGTCCAACTTGAAAAACGCTCACATCTGGCTCATATCTAAATGAGCACCTTCAAAAAGGAGATTACCATGTATTCACACAAGAACTGGACGCCGGAACAGATCAGCAAGATGAACGAAGAAAGCTTCCTGGTCGAGATGCTCGACATGTTCCGTTTTTCACCCTCCAACGATGACAACAGCGCGGTTGAGCAGATGCGCAAACAGCTTGATGCAGTCGAGCAGGTTCTGCAGGCAAGGCTTGAGGCCAAGCGCTCAGACTGACCCACTCTCCGGGCAGCCGTTCAGGCTGCCTGCTTTTCCGTCTCTCCCCCGCTTCATCTTGCCCCTTAACACACCAACCACTGCCAGCACCTGAGCTGACTCAGAATCTGCTTTCGCGTCTTCCCAGGCGGCCATCAACCGAACCCAGCCATGAATAGTCAAAAACATTTAATGATTCATCATTAATGAAATTATGAACACTCAAAACAGTCTTAAAATAACAAAAAGATCTAAGCGGAATTGAAATTATTTTCCTTTATAAACAATCACTTATGGAAAAACACATCCTGACGCAAAAAATCTGAAAAAAATTCTTAAAAACCCTTTATTTTCAATGATTTATGCATCCATATACAGGGCTGTTTTTTTGCTATTTATCAGCATTGTATTTATAATTATCATTAATGGTTAAATGATGAATCATAAAAGGATTAAGACGATGCAAGAGAAGGAAATTAAATTGCTGTTCAAGGCGGGTGTTTTTGATTCCTGTCAGGCGATTCCAGTCTCGATGTCGCGCGGCTGGACCCTGAAATTCATCACGCGTGATCAGGAGGTGGTAACACTCAACCTGCAGCGCTCAAAAGGGGAACGAGAATTCAAAAGCCTGGATGGGGCAGCAGCGGTTGCCCGTCGAATCGGGTTTGACTGGCTGAACGTGCAGATCGGTGACCTGCAGTGGCGTGAAAAGGTTTCCTGAGGGGGAGTTGGCCGGCCAACAACCAGCCAACTCCTGAACAGCGGATTGATCAGGGTTGCAGACGCTCTATCTGCCAGCCGGTGTCATTGCGTTGGTAACGGAAGCGGTCGTGCAGACGGTTTTCGCGCCCCTGCCAGAATTCGTACAGTTCCGGTATCAGTCGATAGCCGCCCCAGGTTAATGGGCAGGGAATTTCGGCTGCATCAAAAGTTTGATCCAGCTCCGCCACACGCTGTTCCAGCGTGATGCGATGATCAACCGGGTGACTTTGATGTGAGGCTGCCGCACTCAGCTGACTGCCGCGCGGCCGTTCGTGAAAGTAAGTTTCGCCCAATGCGTGCTCCAACTGCTCAACACGCCCACGGATACGCACCTGACGTTCCAGCCCACGCCAGTAAAACAGCAACTCGGCTTTTGGGTTCTGCTGCAATTGCTCTCCCTTCTCGGAGCGAAAGTCAGTGAACCAACAGAAACCATCCGCATCAAAACGCTTGAGCAGTACGATACGTGCGGCGGGCCAGCCATCCGCGCCGGCCGTGGCCAGTGTCATCGAGGTTGCATCGTCGGGATAGGCCTCCAGCGCCTGCTGCATCCAGTGGCCAAACTGTTCCAGGGGCTCAGCTGCCAGATCGGCACGACTCAGGCCCGCCGCCACATATTCGCGACGCAGGGCACTGATTTCAGGGGTATCACTCATAGATCTCTCCAGTCGAATGGGCTCAGGGGGTTACTATAACTGAAAGGATCAGGGTTATACTGCCCGGGATCACGCGGGATGCAGTTCAGATCAAGGAGATTGAAATCGATGTATGGACCGAAACCGGCAAGGCCGTTACTCGCGCTACTGCTGACTCTGATGCTGCTCGGTGGCTGCGCTGTCAGTGGCAATGAGCGGCCGTTCCAGCTGAAGAATCTGGGCAAGTCCGAAATCGACATGGTCGCCGATCGGCATGTTGAAACCGTCAAGAAGCTGGCACGCGAACTGACCATTAAGCTGTACAAACGCAACCCCCGAGAACTGGCGAAAGTCCCCGGCATGACCGTCGAACGACGCCTGGAGTTGCTGCTGAATTCTCCCCGGCTGATCACCCACCCCGAGCTTAACAACCTGTATGCAGAAAAAGCGGTGCCGCTGGCATTTGACCCCGCGTTTCAGGGCGATCGGGTATTTGCGCTGATGGTCGGCATTACCGGCATGCTGCACGCCTCGTACAGTTTTCGCGATGAGTTTTACATGCTCAACGAGATGGATCAGCAGAAGCTGTACAACTGCGCTCGCAATCTTGAAGCCGTGGCCTGGCGACTCAATACCTACCGACAGGAAAATGGCGAGCCCTTCATTTACGCCAACAGCTCAACCAATTTCAGTTACGAACGCATTCTGGCCAAGCTGATCGCTCATCAGGACATGATGGCGCAGATCGTATCCGACTCCACCAACCGCACGATCAATACGGTTGTACATGGCATTGCCTCAACCACCCTGTTGCCGATCTAGCCACCCCGCAACGGCTTGAACACACGAATATCCGCAATCTTGTGGTTTTCGTTCAGGAACAGGGTGACATCGGCCTGCTCAGGCATCTCGGCCAACATGGCCCGTGTCAGCCGCTCATAGTGCTGAATAAAGCGCTTGATCTCATTGCCATCCATGATCCGCAGGTGATCCGTCGGCTGCTGCGTGTCATAGATATACTGTATCCGCTCAGCCAGCTTTTTCTCCTGCAGTGAACGCCATTCGTAGACCGCGTCCATACTGGGCACACACAGCATCAGCAGCACATCAAGGCGTGAGAACAGCTCTCGGTAGGGCCCCTTCAACTGTTCATTCACATAGTGGCGCCAGATGCCATCCGGGTCTTCATCACGCTCCAGCGCATTCACCGACTCACTCAGTGCGGCGCTTTCCTGCGGCCGGGCACCCACGCACCATCCCTCCAGCACAATCAGATCTGCGCCCCCTACCCACTCCTGCCAGACAGAATCCGGGCAGCGATCATCGATCGATTTGTCAAAGACCGGTATTTTGGTCACGCGCTCAGGCTCATCGGCGCACAGGCTGTCGATAATCTCCATGCCCAGCTCTACATCATGCGTGCCGGGTACGCCACGGGTAACAAACAGCGGATGAATACTGCGGGCCATCGCTTCACGGTCGGCACGGGTCTTGTATATATCATCGATGGAAAAGCCCACCACTCGCAGCCCGAAACCTTCACCCAGAATCACTTCCAGCAAATTGAACAGGGTCGATTTGCCGGCACCCTGTGCACCGTTGATGCCCAGTACCAGTGGCCCTTCCTGCTGTCGTTTGCGCGCCAGAATCCAGGCAGCCAGCGGCACATAGATCTCCTCGAACATCTCCTTCAGGCCGATATCCACCTTCAATGATTCCAGGGTGGCAGCGAACGCCTGCTCCACCGCCTGCACGGCATGACGACGTTCTTCAACACTGAGGCAGAGCTGGTCACGCGGCCAGCGGGTTAGCAAACTCATGAGTGATCACTCTTGAAGCTGGGGACAGATGAAAGGAACAAGAGTCTACCCCATATTATCCAAACACCGATACTTTGCACTCCGGGGTGATCATGCACCCGTCAAACGGTGTATGACGCTATGCGCATCCCCCTGGATTATGTATAAACTGACTGTACAACACCCGGTTCGGGACCATTTAAAAACGCACAGGGAGCCAAGCATGAATCCGGAATTTCGCACCGAGCATGACAGCATGGGTGAGGTACAGGTGCCCCGTGATGCCCTGTACGCCGCGCAGACTCAACGGGCTGTGGATAACTTTCAGATCAGTGATCTGCGCCTGCCACAGCGTTTCATCACCACCCTGGCCCAGATCAAGGCCGCCTGCGCCCGCGCCAATGCGGAGCTGGGCCTGCTGGAAAAGGAGCAGGCCGATGCCATTGTGGACGCCGCCGACCAGTTGATCGCCGGTGAATATCTGGATCAGTTCCCGGTGGACGTGTTCCAGACAGGCTCCGGCACCAGCAGCAACATGAACATGAACGAGGTGCTCAGTGCGCTGATCAAGCAGCGCACCGGCCTTGAGCTGCACCCCAATGATCACATCAACATGAGCCAAAGCTCCAACGATGTAATCCCCACCTGTATCCATGTCAGCGCACTGCTGCAGCTGGAAAACAGCCTGATTCCGGCGTTGCGCCATCTGGTCGGCATTCTGACCCGCAAGCGCTCAGCCCTGTCCCAGATCGTCAAGACCGGACGCACTCATTTGATGGATGCCATGCCGATCCGGATGGATCAGGAGATCTCCGGCTGGCAGGCACAGACCCTGGACTGCATCACCCGACTGGAGAACGTGCGCCCCCGTCTGGTACAGGTCGCTCAGGGCGGCACGGCGGTGGGGACCGGTGTGAATGCCCCACGCGCCTTCTCTCGGCTGTTCTGCCGCCAGCTCAGCATTCGCACCGGCTTGACCCTGCAGCCGGCACAGAACCATTTTGCCGCACAGGCCTGTCAGGATACGGCGGTTGAGCTGTCCGGCCAGCTCAAGACCTGCGCCACCGCATTGATGAAAATTGCCAATGACCTGCGCTGGATGAACTCGGGGCCACTGGCCGGTTTGGGTGAAATCGCCCTGCCTGCCCTGCAGCCCGGCTCTTCCATCATGCCCGGCAAGGTCAACCCGGTGATCTCGGAAGCGGTGATGATGGCGGCAGCCCAGGTATGCGGCAACGATGTCAGCATCAGCATCTGTGGCCAGCACGGCAATTTTCAGCTCAATACCATGCTGCCGCTGATTGCCTACAACCTGTTGCAGAGCGAGATGCTGGTCGCCAACGCCGCCGTCACCCTGGCCGACAAGGCGATTGAGGGCTTTACGGTCAACAGCGACAATATCGAGGCGGCTCTGTCGCGCAACCCGGTTCTGGTGACGGCACTCAACACGGTACTGGGCTATGAACAGGCGGCGGCTCTTGCCAAACAGGCCTATGCCGAAGGTCGACCCATCGTCGACGTGGTCGTGGAACAGACCGACCTCGAACGCGAAGAGGTGGAAGGTCTGCTCGATCCGCTGCGCTTAACTGGCATCGAATAGGCCGCTTCCGCTATACTTTTGCGCCTGAAATCTGGCCTAAAACCCTGCACTTTGCAGGGTATGACAGGAAACTTGCATGAACCGCGATCTCGACCGACTGCAGCCCTACCCGTTTGAGAAACTGGCCGTCCTCAAGGCCGGTGTTCAGCCGCCCAAAAACCTTGAGCACATCTCACTCGGCATTGGTGAGCCCAAGCACCCGGCCCCGCCCTTCGTGACCGATGTACTGGCGGAAAACCTCAGCGGTGTTTCCACCTACCCGACCACCAAGGGGATGCCGGAGCTGCGGCAGGCGATGGCGAGTTGGTGCGAGCGTCGTTTCGGTCTGCAGACCGGCAGCATGGACCCGGAGCGCAATATCCTGCCGGTCAACGGTACCCGTGAAGCGATCTTTGCCTTCACTCAGGCGGCGGTCGAGCGCAAGCCCGGTGCTCTGGTCATGTCCCCCAACCCCTTCTACCAGATCTATGAAGGCGCCACCTATCTGGCCGGAGCCGAACCGTACTACCTCAACTGCCTGGCCGAAAACGGCTTTATCCCCGATTACGATGCCGTTCCGGTGGATATCTGGCAGCGTACCCAGCTGCTGTTTGTCTGCTCACCGGGCAACCCCACCGGGGCCGTGCACAGTGTCGAGACCCTGAAAAAGCTGATCGCCCTGGCGGACGAACACGACTTCATCATCTGCTCGGATGAGTGCTATTCCGAGCTGTACCCGGATGAGAACAACAAGCCGGCCGGATTGCTGCAGGCCTGTGCCGAGCTGGGCCGGAACGACTATGCCCGCTGCATCGTGTTCCACAGCCTGTCCAAGCGCTCCAACCTGCCCGGTATGCGCTCGGGCTTTATTGCCGGTGATGCCAGCCTGCTGGAGCCCTTCCTGCTCTATCGCACCTATCACGGCTGCTCCATGCCGGTTCAACACCAGCTGGCCTCCATCGCCGCCTGGAATGACGAAAGCCACGTATACGAAAACCGCTGCCAGTATCGGCACAAGTTCGAGGCGGTACTGCGGGTACTGCAGCCGGTGATGGATGTGAAACAGTCCGATGCCAGCTTCTATCTCTGGGCGCCCACACCGATGGCGGATGATGAGTTTGCCAAGGGACTGTTCGCACAGCAGAACCTGACCGTGCTGCCGGGCCGCTACCTGTCCCGCGAAGTGGACGGCGTGCTGCCGGGGTCCGGTTTTGTGCGCATGGCACTGGTGGCAACGGTGTCCGAGTGTGTTGAAGCGGCCGAGCGCATTCGCCGCTATATTGAATCCCGGTAAGGAGTTGCCCGTGACCACGCTGTACGGCATCAGCAACTGCGACACCGTGCGCAAAGCGCGCAAATGGCTGGAAGCCCGTGGTGTTGCGTTTGAATTTCACGACTTCCGCAAGCAGGGCCTTGGCACCGACAAGATCGAGCATTGGTGCAACACAGCCGGGCTGGACAAGGTACTGAACAAGCGCGGCGCCACCTGGCGCCAGCTGCCGGACGAGGTCAAGGCCACCACCGATGCGGCCGCCTTGCAGGCCTTGATGGTCGAACAACCGACTCTGATCAAGCGTCCGGTGCTGGAACTGGACGACGGTCGGGTTGAGGTCGGCTTTAAAGATACGGATTACGCGGCCCTGTTCGACTGAACAGCGCCTCCCCTTTTGATGAATCGAACAACGGAGTAAACAATGGCGAATTTCGCATTTGGTTTGGGTGTAGGTACAAAATCGTCTGCCGGTGACTGGCTGGAGGTGTACTACAACGCGCCGCTGCTGAACGCGGATGACACGCTGATTGCCGCCGTGGCCGACAAGGTGGGTTACGAGGGTGGCAACCAGACCATCGAACTGAACGCTTCCCAGCTGAAATCGCTGGAAGCGGCCTTCCTCTCCGTGGACGCCGAAGCTCAGGCCGAAGTGGTGGAAATTCTGGAAGGCACCCATCAGCCGCTGGTGCTCTGCATTCTGGAAACCGACGCTGCGCCGCAGACCACCGCCGAGGTGTACCTGAAGCTGTCACTGTTGTCGCACCGTCTGGTCAAGCCGCACGGCATCGACCTGAGCGGCATGTTCCCGCTGCTGCCGAACGTGGCCTGGACCAATGAAGGTGCCGTGGCACTGGACGACCTGCCGCGCCGTCAGCTCTCGGCCCGGGCTCAGGGCAAGGTGCTGGACGTGTTCTCCGTCGACAAGTTCCCGAAAATGGCCAACTACGCGGTACCGGCCGGTATCCGTATCGGTGACGCTGCCCGTATCCGTCTGGGCGCACACGTGGGCGAAGGCACCACCGTAATGCACGAAGGCTTCATCAACTTCAACGCCGGCACCCTGGGCGTGAGCATGGTTGAAGGCCGCATCTCCGCCGGTGTTGTCGTGGGCAACGGCTCCGACATCGGTGGCGGCGCCTCCACCATGGGTACCCTGTCCGGTGGCAACAACGTGGTCATCTCCGTGGGTGAAAACTGCCTGCTGGGTGCCAACGCCGGTCTCGGCCTGCCGCTGGGCGATCGCTGCACCATTGAAGCCGGTCTGTATGTCACTGGCGGCTCCAAAGTCACCCTGCTGGACGAACACAACCAGGAAGTGGGCGTGGTCAAGGCCGGTGAACTGGCCGGCACCCCGGACCTGCTGTTCCGCCGCAACTCGCAGAATGGCCGCATTGAGGTGAAAACCAACAAGAGCGCCATCGAGCTGAACGCCGAACTGCACAAGCACAACTGAGCGTAACAGCGCTGACCGACCCCGTTCACCCGATGGTGTACGGGGTTTTATTGTTTTCAAGCCGCAGGATTCAACATGACTTCGACCTCCCCTACGCTGGATCTGGCCATGGAGCTGATCAGCCGCCGCTCCGTCACCCCCGAGGATGATGGCTGTCAGGAACTGATGATCAGCCGACTGGAGAAGCTCGGCTTTCGTATCGAGCGCCTGCCGTTTGAAGAGGTAACCAACCTCTGGGCACGCCGTGGCGACTCCGGCCCGCTGTTCTGCTTCGCCGGTCACACCGATGTGGTGCCCTCCGGCCCTGAGGCGCAATGGCAGTTCCCACCCTTCGAGCCCTGTATCGAAGAAGGCTATCTGTGCGGTCGCGGCGCAGCCGATATGAAAGGCAGCATTGCCGCCTTCGTCACCGCTGCCGAACGTTTTCTCGCCAACCATCCGGACCATGACGGCTCCATCGCCCTGTTGATCACCAGCGATGAGGAAGGCCCGTTCATCAACGGTACCACCCGCGTGATCGACCACCTGGAAGCGCGCAACGAAAAGATCGACTGGTGCATCGTCGGCGAGCCCTCCAGCACGGACAAGGTGGGCGACGTAATCAAGAACGGGCGCCGCGGTTCGCTCAGTGGCACCCTGAGGGTAAGCGGTATACAGGGGCATGTGGCCTACCCGCATCTGGTACGCAACCCGATCCATGAAGCGGCACCGGCACTGACCGAACTGGCGGCCACTGTCTGGGATGAAGGCAACGAATTCTTCCCGCCCACCAGCTTCCAGATCTCCAATATCCACGCCGGTACCGGCGCCACCAACGTGGTGCCCGGTCATGTGGATGTCGAGTTCAACTTCCGCTTCTCTACCGAAGTCACCGCGGATGAACTCAAGCTGCGCGTGCGTGAGATTCTCGACAGGCATGGCCTTGAGTGGGATATCGACTGGATTCTGTCCGGCAACCCCTTCCTGACCGCCGCCGGAAGCCTGGTGGATGCCGCCCGCGAGTCGATCCGTACCGTTCTGGGTTATGAAACCGAGCTGTCCACCTCTGGCGGCACCTCCGACGGGCGCTTTATCGCTCCCACCGGGGCTCAGGTGCTGGAGCTGGGGCCGTGCAACGCCACCATCCACAAGATCAACGAACGCGTGCGCGCCAGCGATCTGGATGACCTGTCGCACCTGTACGAAAACATTCTGGCCCGACTGCTGGTCACGGCATGAGTCTGTTCGCACTGATCTGCCCCGTCTGCAAACTGCCTCTGCAGCAGGCTGACAACCGGCTCGGCTGTGAGCACAACCACAGCTTTGACCTTGCTCGTCAGGGCTACTGGAATCTGCTGCTGCCGCAGCGCAAGCGCAGCAAGGAGCCGGGTGACAGTGCCGACATGGTGCAGGCACGTCAGCGTTTTCTGCAGGCAGGGCACTATGCCCCGCTGGCACAGGCCATCGTGGGCCTGCTGCAGGAACACATGCCGACGGACATACCACAACGCCTGCTGGATTTGGGTTGCGGCGAGGGCTGGTACACCGACCAGCTGCAGCGGCAGCTGAGCCTCAGCGTGGCCGGTCTGGATATTTCCAAACCGGCGGTGCGCGCAGCCAGCCGCCGCAACCCCGATATTCTCTGGCTGGTGGCGACCGGCGCGGATATCCCGCTGGCCGATGAATCCGTGGACATTGCCAGCCTGATCTTTGGTCGCCTGTTGCCCGAGCCCACCGCACGGGTACTCAAGCCCGGCGGTCTGCTGCTGGTGGTCTACCCCGGCCCCGCTCACCTGCGCGCTCTGCGCAGCCTGATCTATGAACAGGTGCGCGACAGCTCCGGCTTCAACCCCGAGCAGGGACTGGCTGAACGGTTTGACCCCGTCACAACCCGGCAGCTGGCATTTGAATTCAGACTCGATACTCACGAGGCGATACAGGACCTGCTGGCGATGACACCCCACGGCCAGCGACTCAACAGTGCCGCCCGTGAACGGATCGCGACCTGTCGTGAACTGAACGAGCAGGCCGACTTCCGCCTGGCGCTGTTTCGCAAGCGATGAATCGCATCAAGCAGTGGCTGCGACAGCAGGCACAGAATCCCCGCCGCAATCTACGCCTGCTGCTGAGTGGTGCCGGACTGTTCTTTTGTGGCGTTGGTGGCATCAGCATGGCCCAATACAGCCTGCCACCTGGGCTCAAGGCAGAATTGCTGGCCCTGGCCGGCTTGATCCTGGCCATCGCTGGCAGCATACTCGCCCTTATTGGTTACCTTAGCCTGAGCGTTCTGCGCATCTGGCACATTCTGGACGACGACGATGAGCAGCACCGAGATCCGCCATCCTGACATTGAGATCTATATCAAGAACCGCTCCCTGGAGCAGATACTCCAGTGGCTGCGCGATCGGGCCGACAGTGTTGAATCGCACAACAGTGTCAGTGGCACGCACTCGCTTACGGCCATTTTCAGCGGTCAACGCATTCCGGTCATGATCCATGAAAAGGCGGTTGGCAAAGCCTGGATCAGTGTCTGGTTCCGCTCCGATTCCACCCCCTGGGTACGTGACCTTGACTGTGCACAGGAAGTCGCTGAGGCGATGGGCACTCAGGTACGCTGTATCGTCTCCGGCTGGCAGGATGGCGATGATCCGGATGAGTGGTGGAAGATCGAGGGCACCGAGGTAGAAAAAATCACCTGGCACACCGACTGACAGGGAGAGAGCCATGACACCCGCCCGCGAAACACTGCACGCACTGATCCTCGATGGACAGGGCGGCGCCCGTTCTCTTTCCTCCGAGGAGCTGGAACGTTGGCAGCCGGAAGACGGTATTCTCTGGCTGCATATGGACTACACCCTTGATTCCACGCGCCGGTGGCTGGAACAGGACAGCGGCTTGCCGGAGCTGGCCATTGACGCGCTGCTGGCCGAAAATACCCGTCCCCGTGCCGCCATTCTGGAAGAATACCTGCTGCTGGCTCTGCGCGGCGTCAATACCAACCCGGGCGCCGACCCGGAAGATATGGTCTCGATTCGCCTCTGTGTGGGTGCCCGCTTGGTGGTATCAACCCGCAAACGTCGCTTGATGTCGGTCAGCAAACTGCTGGAATTGTTTGAACTGGGCGAGGGTCCACGCAGCAGTGCCGAACTGATTATCCGCCTCAGTGAGCTGCTGGTGGAGCGAATGGGAAGTACAGTATCGGGCTTGGAAGAACAGCTGTCTGACCTCGAGCTGGACCTGCTGACCCAGCCCGGCAGCGAAATGCGCCAGGCCGTGCGAAATCTCAGACGCCAGACCGTTACCCTGCGGCGATACTTTGCCCCCCAGCGCGATGCCTTCAACCAGATGTTGAGTGAGCGCCTGAGCTGGCTCACCACCGAAATGAAGTTGGAGCTGCGTGAAATCAGCGACCAGCTGCTGCGCCACATCGAGGATCTGGACATCATTCGCGAGCGCGCCGCCATGGCACAGGAAGAGCTGACCAGTCAGCAGGGCGAGCAGCTCAACCTGCGCATGTATGTGCTGTCGATCATCTCGGCCGTATTCCTGCCGCTGGGGTTCCTGACCGGGCTGCTGGGGATTAACGTGGGCGGTATTCCCGGCGCCGATAACGATTACGCCTTCTTCATTTTTCTGCTGATGCTGTCCCTGCTG
The DNA here is from genome assembly GCF_040547565.1 of Marinobacterium sp. MBR-109. NCBI lineage: Bacteria > Pseudomonadati > Pseudomonadota > Gammaproteobacteria > Oceanospirillales > Oceanospirillaceae > Marinobacterium > Marinobacterium sp. MBR-109. Next base: position 75,588 of record NZ_JBEPPZ010000006.1, on the reverse strand, counting down.
GTTGGTGGCCTGCTACTGCTGTTCCGCCGCTGGCGCTGGCTCTGAGCGCCGCGCCCGCTGCTGTACCACTACTGCGGTAACGATCAGCCCCAGCCCAATAAACGTGGCCGGGGCGATCGGCTCATGCAAAAACAGATAAATAAATACCAGCGACAGAAAGGGCGACAGGAAAATCAGGTTGGACACCCGGCTGACATGGGTCGCGGCACGCATGGCACCCAGCCACAGCATGAAGGTCAGCCCCATCTCGAACACTCCGACCCAGAGCGCCCCGAGAATGCCCTGCATGCCAGGCCACTGCACTTCACCCTGCCACAGCATCAACCCCCAGACCAGCGGTGTTCCGCACATAAAACAGAGCAGCAGGCTGACCGCAGGGGAACCCTCGGCCCGGATATTGATGATCCAGTACAGTGCCCAGATCAGGGTACTGCCCAGCGCCAATGCCACGCCGGGCACGCTGTCAAACTGCAGCACCAATAGCTGCCCCCGCGTGGCAATGATCAACGCACCGAAATAACCCAGCCCCATTGCCAGCAGATCTAAACGCTGCAGCTTCTGCTTCAGCAGCGGCACAGCCAACAGTGACAGGGTCAGCGCCCAGGTGTAGTTCAGGGCCTGAGCCTGTTGCGCGGGCAATAGATCATAGGCCTTAAACAGCACCAGATAGTAAAGCGCCGGGTTCAACACCCCCAGCAGCAGGTACAGGACAGGCCGTTGCCGCCACTGCACGACCAGCTCACGCCAGCGCCCCTGCCAGCTGACCCCGATCGCCAGTACCAGTGTGGAAAACAGCCCGGCCCAGCCCAGCAGCTGTAGAGGCGTCATCACCTGCAATGACAGTTTGAATGCCGTCGCCACCGTAGACCAGAGCAGAACGGCACTGAGCCCAAGCAGCATGGCACGAGACTGGGATTTATCCGACATAAGGGCAGATCCTTGCAGACAGAAACCGCCTAGGAAAACATATTGAGCCCTGCCTGTCAGGTATGGGGGTCAGGCGTGGGCGGTCAGGGTGTGGCGCGCGGTCTCGATGGTACCGGCCAGTTCACTGGCGGCATACAGGGCGACTTGCTCAAATCGGTCCGACTTGAGTGCCTGAGCCCTCGGGGTACGCGCCTGAGTATCCAGCCGGCTGACCAGATAGGCATAGTCACCGGGGATATGATCATTGATGGAATGATTAAGCCGCGACACCACTTCCGGCGTGTGCAGCTCATTCAGATCGGGATAACTCAACGGCGCTGCCGGGGGCAGCTCGAAGCCGCTGCCGGGCTGAACCGCTGACTGCGGGCGATAGATTTCCTGATTGGATGCAATCAGACTGAGCAGAAACGCGAATTGGGCACCATTGGGTGACTGCACTGCCTGTGGCAGTGAGGCCGTATAGGTCTCAATTCGTGTCTGGATAGGATCTGTCTGCATCATGCCTCCGCCTGAGCTGGTATTATCGGCAAGCGACTGTAATCCTTTACCTTTTCTTCCACATCAGGGAAAAAACATGTCACGCTGGCGTCCGGCACAACCGAAAAGCTCCCCCTACATCACCCTTGAGGGCTATGAGCGCCTCACCGCTGAACTGAAATACCTGTGGAAGGTGAAGCGTCCTGAAGTCACTCAGGCGGTAAAAGAGGCTGCCGCTCAGGGCGACCGCTCCGAAAACGCGGAATACATCTACGGCAAGAAACAACTACGCGAGATCGACCGTCGCGTGCGTTACCTGTCCAAACGGCTGGAACATATCAAGGTGGTGGATCGCGCCCCTGACGATACCAGCCGCATTTTCTTCGGTGCATGGGTCACACTGGTCGACGAGGACGACCAGCAGCGTCGCTACCGTATTGTCGGCGCGGATGAAATCGACCCGGCAAAGGGCTACATCAGCATTGATGCGCCGCTGGCGCGGCAGCTGCTGAAGAAACAGGTGGGCGATGAGGTGACCATCGAGCGAGTCGATCAGGATGAACTCTGGCTGGAGGTCGTGGCGGTTGAGTATGAGTGAGCACCTCATGGATCATAACGTGCCACACCCAACCAGCAGTAACTGGCCACTCCTTCAAATCATACCAAAAGCCACATAAAGCACACCCAACTTGCCAGACTCAACAATACTGTCAGTAGTGTCCTAATCTGGTATACGTACTTTCATGTAGTGTTAATTCATGATTTAAGGTTTGAGCCCCCATGTGGACAACGGCAACACCCGCTTCGCTCATATTGCGATCACTCTGGCTCACGCTGGCCTACTGGCTGGTGAGTGTGCTGACGCTGCAGCTGGGGTTTGCCACCGAATACGCCCTGCCGATCTGGCCCGCCGCCGGTGTCGGCGTTGGCATGTTACTGATTTATCGCCGTACCGCGATCGTTCCCATTTTTATCGCCGCCCTGCTGACCGATCTTTACCTGGAGTTCAGCCTTAACTCATTCCTGTCGGCAGCACCCAATGCCCTTGCCGCCACCTTGCAGGCCTATTTTGGCTACCGCCTGACTCGCACGCTGCTCAGACGCAGCAGCACGCTGGTGCGCGATGCCGATATCATCCGTTTCTTGCTGCTGGCAGGGCCTTTGGCCTGCCTGACAGCGCCCTCACTGGGTGTACTGACCCGGCTGGCTACCGGCCAGCTGGAGCTGGACAGAGCCTTCAGCGAATGGCTCACCTGGTGGAGCGGCGATACCCTGGGCGTACTGTTGTTTGCGCCCCTGACCCTGCTGGTGCTGGGCCGCCGCCACGCCCACGAAGCCAGTCATCGCATTGGTGCCTACCGCATCGCCCTGCCTCTGCTGGGTGCGGCACTGCTGCTCGGCGGTGGTCATATGCTCCTGTCCCAGATGCAGACCCGTGAAGCTGAACTGAACCGTCAAAGCAGCCTCGACCGCTTCAGCCAGCTTTATTTCGTTTCGATCAAGGAGGAGTTCGCACGCCTGGAAGCACTGGCGCAATTGCTACAGGCCCGCCCCAACCTGACCGAGCAGGAGTTCAACCAGTTCGCTGGCTGGCTGGGCCAAGACCCTGCCCTGATCGCACTGGACTGGGCACCCTTGATACCGGCAGCGGAACGAGCCCAGTTTGAGCAGCAGCACAAGCACCGAGTTGTGCAACCCGTTGGCTTGCTGAACCCCAAAGTGACCTATATGTCGGCAGATGATCGGAACCCATATTTTCCTGTGCTGTACAGTGCGCCCCCCACACTGGGCGCGTCCGTACTGGGGCTGGACCACAGTTGGGACCCGCAGCGGCGCCAGGCCATTTCAGATGCGCTGGAGACAGGTCAATTGCAGTTGTCCCGCGCAAGGCCGCTGATTCGTACAGGCTTACAGTCCATTCTGGCGTTTCAACCGGTACTGCACTCTAGGCAGGAGGGTCAGCCCCCGGTGCCGCTGGGCGTAGTTGTCGGGATATTCGATATTGAGCTGCTGTTTGCACCACTCACCAGACAGGCAGCCAACCGCAATATGGCAGTGCGGATCACGGATGTGACCGAGCCAGACCGGCCCCAGCCCCTTATGGACCGTACCCCGCCCGGCAGCCCCGTTTTTCGGCGCGAGTTGCTCGAAACCGGTGGCCGCAGCTGGCAGCTCGACTTTACCTTGCTGACACCGCTGCGCATGTCAGGGGACAGCGGAGCCGAGCGACTCTACTTCCTGTTTTCCATTTTGGCTGCAATGTTGGCGTCCTACACCACCCTCAGCATGGCTGAGCGTGATCTGGCCACGCAGCTCACCGTACGTCGCCGTACCCGTGACCTGAGCCGAGAGCTGAATCGGCGCCGTGAAGCGGAAGCGGAGCTGCGCTCCAGCGAGACACGCTATCGCCAGCTGTTCGAGTCATCCCCTTTTGCAAAACTGATCCTGCAAAACGGCAGGCCGGTGGATACCAACAATGCGGCTGTAGCGCTGCTGGATGCAGACTCACGGCAGGCACTGCTGAACGCAAATGTACTGGAACGGGTAAAGCCTCAGGACAAACAGCAGGTAGAGTTGCTGTTACATCAGGCCGCCGAAAGCTTTGAGCCGGTACGCATGGGCAAAGTGAATTGCTGCACCTTCAAGGATCAACCGTTTATTGCCGAGCTGACCGCTGTCAGCTGCGAGTTTGACGGTCAGCCTGCTGTGTTGTGTAACCTTCAGGACATCACCGCCCGGTTAAAGGCGGAAGAGGAGTTTGAGCGCTTCTTCACCGTATCTCTGGATCTTCTTTGCATCGCCGATACCAAGGGCTATTTCCGCCGCATCAACCCGGCGTTCAAGGAAACACTGGGCTGGACCGAGGAAGAGCTGCTGAGTCAGCCCTTTACCAACCTGGTGCATCCGGATGATCTGGAATCGACTCAAGCAGAATTGAACGGGCTCAAGAGCGGCAAACTGGCGCTGCATTTCGAGAATCGTTACCGCTGCCGTAATGGCCGCTATCGCTGGATCGAGTGGCGCGCCCTGCCCCAGCCCAACGGGCTGATATTTGCATCCGCGCATGACACCACCGAACGCCATGAAACCACTGAACAGCTGGAGCAGATGAACAAGCTGCTGAACCAGCAGGTACAGGAGATTCAGCGCAAGAATCACGCCATACAGGTCAAGGAGACCGAGCTGAACACGCTGCTCAACAATCTGCTGGAGTGTGTCATCACCATCGACTGCCGTGGCATCATCGCCAGCGCCAACCCGGCGGTGGAAAACGTGTTTGGCTATCGACCGGAGGAGCTGCTCGGGCAAAACGTTTCCATGCTGATGCCGGACCCCAATCGCAGCCAGCATGATGGCTATCTGGCCCGCTACATGGAGACCCGCGAGCCGCACTTCATCGGTACCAGCCGTGAGGTGATGGGCCAGCACAAGGATGGCCACCTGATACCGCTGGAGCTGGCCGTCACCGAATATCAGGTTAACGGTCAAACCATGTTTGCCGGCACGCTGCATGATATCAGCGAGCAGACGGCGATGATCGATGCGCTGACCCATGCCCGCGATGAGGCCGAGCGCGCTAACAATGCCAAATCCACTTTCCTGGCCACCATGAGCCACGAGATTCGCACCCCCATGAATGGCGTGGTCGGGTTGATCGAAGTACTTGAAAACAGTCAGCTCAACGAGCAGCAGACCCGCCTGCTGGGGACCATTCGTGAGTCCGCCAACAGTCTGCTGACCCTGATCGACGATATTCTGGACTTTTCCAAGATCGAGGCGGGTCGGCTGGAGCTGGAGTCTCAGCCCTTCAATCTGGTGGAATTGATCGAAAACCTGTGCAGCTCACTGGTCCCGGTGGCGCACCAGCGCGATGTGGACCTGTCCCTGTTTATCGACCCCGACCTGCCCGGCTGGGTACTGTCCGATCCGGTCAGGCTGCGTCAGCTGCTGTATAACCTGATCGGCAACGGCATCAAGTTCTGCTCCGGCCGAGAGGGGATCAAGGGTCGGGTTTCAGTACGCGTCAGTTTCACGGATACCGACCCGTTGCAGCTGAAAGTACGGGTTGCGGACAACGGCATCGGCATCAGCGCCGAGCAGCAGAAGTTGCTGTTTGCTCCCTTCACGCAAGCTGAAAGTTCGACCACCCGCCGCTTTGGCGGTACCGGACTTGGACTGGTCATCTGCAAGCATCTGGTAGACCTGATGAGCGGCGGCATTCGATTGATCAGTGAACCCGATGTGGGCACGGTATTTATTCTTGGCCTGTCGATGCACCCGGCGGCCGCACCAGAGGACGAAGCCCCCTTGCCAGACCTTAAAGGGGTACGCTGCCTGCTGGTGCCAAGCCGTGATTACAACAGCGACGACCTGTGCCGCTATCTGGAGCACTCCGAAGCCGATGTTGTGCTTCTGCAACAAATCAGTGATGCACCGACACAGATCGAGCAGACAGGTAAGCCCTGCATCCTGATCAGTGATCAGCCCCCCAGTGCGTCCGTGCCGCTGCCGGAGCAGGTCCACTATCTGCAGCTGGCCCACGGCCTGCGCCGACGCGGACGCATCACTGCCCCCACCACGGTGAGTCTGGATATGGATGCCCTCAGCCGGGCGGAGTTTATCAACGCCGTGGCGGTTGCCGCCGGCAAGGCTTCACCGAGTACCATGCCGAGCAGCGCGGATAATCCGCCCGGCAGCCCTGAAGCCCTCTCCATTGGCGATGCCCGCGCAGAGGGCAAACTGATTCTGGTGGCAGAAGATGACCGGGTGAACCAGCTGGTGATTCTGCAACAGCTCTCGCTGCTGGGCTATACCGCCGAAGTGGCCGATGATGGCATCAAGGCGCTGGAGCTGTGGCAAAAGGGGCACTATGCCCTGCTGCTGACCGACCTGCACATGCCGCGCATGGATGGCTACAGCCTGGCGGCAGCGATCCGCGAACAGGAGCCTGCCAATCAGCACATGCCGATCATTGCCCTGACTGCCAATGCCCTGCGCGGCGAGTCCAGCCGGGCACTGGACCAGGGTATGGATGCCTATCTGGTCAAGCCGGTCAAGCTGGAGCAGTTGAAGCAAACCCTGGAGCAGTGGCTGCGCAGCACACCCGCTGCATTCAGGGCAGATGAGACTGCGTCTGACGCAACCCCTGTCAGCAACGGCACTGAGGCTTTGAATCTGGATATTCTGCGTGAACTGGTCGGTGCCGACCCGGCACTGTTGCGAGAGTTCCTGACGATCTGGCAAAGCTCGTCCGCTCCCTTGATCGAAGAGCTGCGACAGGCCTTTGAAGCGCAGGATACCGGCACCATGAGTTCGGTGGCGCACCGTTTCAAATCCTCCTCACGCTCCATCGGCGCACTGCCATTGGGGGATCTGTGCGCGGATATGGAGATGGCCTGCCGTGCCCATGATCACGACGAGATCAGCCACCTGATGCAACGCTTTGAGCAGCTGTACAGTGAAACCGATGCCGCCGTCAGCAACGCGCTGGATCACCTCTAATCGGCCTGCAGGAATAAATGATGCGAATTTTTATCATTGATGACGACCCGTTTATCCGCCACCTGATGGGCCACCAGCTGAGTGAGTTGAGCCAGGCGCAGGTATATGAATTTGACGGCGGCGTCAGCGCCATGGACGCCATTACCCGCGAGCACCATGCCGATGACCTGATCATCTGCGACCTGCACATGCCCGATAAGGATGGCGTCGAGCTGGTACGTGAGTTGGGCCAGATCGGCTTCAAGGGCGGGCTTGTGCTGGTCAGCGGCGAGGACGCACGCATCCTGCAAACCGTGGAACGGCTGGCGCAGGGGCTGGGCCTGCGTCTGCTCGATGCACTGCAAAAACCGGTCTCACGCCACCGTCTGGAGCAGATTCTGCAACTCAACAGGGAACGTGACCTGCCACAGACGCGGCGCAAGGCGCCCCCCTTGCCCGCCAATGAACTAAAACAGGCACTGAGCCGGAACGAGCTGATCAATCATTACCAGCCCAAGGTGAGTGTGCGCAGTGGCGAAGTGACCGGAGTGGAAACGCTGGTGCGCTGGGATCATCCGCGTGATGGACTGATCTACCCCGACCGCTTCATTGCTCAGGCCGAAGAGCTTGGTCTGATGGACCCGCTGACCTTTGCCGTACTGCGCCGTGCACTGGATGATGCCGCCCGCTGGCACCAGCAGGGCATTGAACTGCAGGTGGCCGTTAACATCTCGATGGACAATCTGGATGCGCTGGATTTTCCCGAGCGGATCGAGCATGAACTGAAACAGCGAGGGCTGCCACCGACCAGCCTGATGCTGGAAGTGACCGAAAGCCGCCTGATGCGTAACCGGCTGGAGTCGATGGATATTCTGTCACGCCTGCGGCTGAAGCGGGTCGGCCTGTCCATTGATGACTTTGGTACCGGCCATTCGTCACTGGCACAACTGCGTGATCTGCCCTTCAATGAACTCAAGATTGACCAGAGCTTCGTCCACGGTGTCAGCCACCACGCATCGCTGCGCAGCATATTCGAAGGCTGCCTGAGCATGGCACAGAAGCTGGGGTTGCACACCGTTGCCGAAGGGGTGGAAGACGCCACCGACTGGGCATTTCTGCAGTATTCCGGCTGCGACACGGCACAGGGCTGGTTCATCGCCCGCGCCATGCCCCCTGAACAGCTGCCACACTGGCTGCAGCAGTGGCAGCAGCGTCGCACCGCATTGATACAACCAGCTGAGGAGTGAGGCCATGGCCACACACAATGATCCTGTCATTCTGGTGGTGTCTGATAACAAGAGCACCAGCGAGATCGTACAGACCCAGCTGTCGGAATTTGACCGGCTGATCTTTCCTGAAGACCTGGAAGGGGTGCTGCACGCTTACCGCAAACATAATCCGGATGTGATCATTCTGGGCTACGACCAGCTGGAGAAGTGTGAGCAGGTGTATGACCGGCTGTACCCGAAGGACAAGGACCAGAATCCGGCTCAAAAGCCGCACCGCGTCATCGCCCTGTGCAACAAGCGTGAGGTCAAGCGCGCCTACGACCTGTGCAACAGCGACCGGTTTACCGACTATATCGTGTTCTGGCCGCTGACCTATGACCCCTACCGGCTGGCCATGTCGGTTCACCAGTCGATGACCGACCTGCGCCACAACTTCAATGCCCAGGAAAATGACCGGGTACTGGTGCGCCAGCAACAGAATATCGGCAAGTTGCAGCAGGTGTTCGAGCAACACAGTGAGCAGGGGCAGGGCTATAGTCAGCAGGTGGACAGCCAGCTTTCCGGCCTGATCCACCTGCTGTCGGAAACCCTGAATCACTATGACCATCTGGTCAACCGAGTGCTGGATCAGGCCGCATCCGGGGTTTCCGGCCTGCCATCGAAGCAGGCATTCTCAAGCGTGCGCGGCGGTATCGAGCACTCGGTCAGCAGTTTCCGCGAAATCAAACAGCTGTCACGCTCGTTCATCGATTCGCTGGAGCGCATGAAGGAAGAAACCGGCACCATCTTCGTCAACCGCCGCATCCATAACGGCCATATACTGGTGGTGGATGATGATGACTTTCAACGCCAGGTGCTGAGCAGCATTCTCACCAGCGAGCATTACAGCCTCAGCTTTGCCACCAGCGGCGAGGGCGCGCTGGAGGTGATTCAACACAAGCGCCCGGACCTGATTCTGATGGATATACTGATGCCCGGCATGGATGGCATCGAGGCCACCCGGCAGATCAAGACCGACCCGGTGATGGCCTCGGTTCCGATCATCATCATCAGCGGCCAGAACCAGCGCGAAACCGTACTGGAGTGCATCGCCAAGGGGGCCGGTGACTACATCGTCAAACCCTATAACAAGGCTACACTGATCAACAAGATACAGGATGCGGTCAAGGCGGGACGTCAGCAATCGGTTCAGGGAGATCGACATGCACAGACCTGAAGCCGACACTGGCGCGGGCAACTCGGTCGAGCTGTCACGCTTTCAGAGCGAGTTTCTTTCCGGGGTCAGTCATCAGCTGCGCACCCCCATCAATGCCATACTGGGCGTGACACACCTGGCGCTGGCGCAGGCTGACTCCGAACAGCAACGCCAGTATCTGATCAGCATCCAGACCACCAGCCGGCAGCTGATGCACAGCGTCAACAACCTGCTCGATCTATCCCGGCTGGAACAGGGCACGCTGGCACTGGCCCCCGCCAACTTCCAGCTGAAATCTCTGCTGGACGACCTGACCCAGGATGTGAACACACGTCTGGTCAAGCGTGCCGTGGTGTTTACGCTCACTACGGATGAGCGCATCCCGGCCACTCTGAACGGCGATGCCTCGCGCCTGAAGCAGTTGATCAACTGCTTTATCGACAACGCCATCAAGTTCACCCAGCAGGGTGAGATCCGCTTGCAGGTCAGGATGGCCGCACGTAACCGCAAGAGTGTACGCCTGCATTTTACCATTGAGGATACCGGCAGCGGCCTGCCGCCGGGGCTGGGCATGGCCCTGTTTCGCAACAGTGAAAAAATGTTCGAGGTCGGCGGCAGCGAAAATCAAAAAAAGGGAATTGGCCTGCGCATTGCGCGGCTGCTGGCCCAGTTGATGAACGGCGATGCAGGCATGATCACGCCGCATTCACCGGGTGCGGCTTTCTGGTTTACGGTACAGCTAAGGCCCGCCCAAACTGCCGAACAGGCAGACACTGAACACCGACCCGGGCAGAAAACCCTGCCGGCCCATGACGACAGCGATCACCAGGCGGGCATTGCCGAGGTACTGCCCCCGCCTCGGCGCCCCCTGCCCGCTGCCGATACCAGCGCCGAGCAGCTGCTGGCAGATCTGCAGCAACGACTGCTGCTGGAAGATTTCAGTTGCCTGGAGCTGGCCCGGCGCCATGCGGCTACGCTGGAAAACGCTTTGGGAGCTGATGCCATCCGTCTGCACAGCGCCCTGCATGACTTTGACTTTACCCGGGCACGGGTGATTCTGGGAGGAACAGGCGAGGCCTGATCAGATCAGCCAAGGTTCACCCCCGCTGCTGACTATCCGCAAACTCTTTCAGGATACGCCAGGCCAGGCCTTCATGAGCACCGATGCTGGCGGCGTCAAAGCCTTTTTCAAAAAAGGGCGCAAAGCCGGGGTGCTCTTCCACCTCTTTCTGGCCCAGCATACGAAAGCCCATGTGCCAGGCGGAAAAACTGCGCACGGAGATCGGGGTGCGAATCAACACCTGCAAACTGTGGTGCTGGGGGTCACGGCTGATACGCTCAAACACCGCATCCATATCAGCGGTTTCGCCCTCGATCACCTGCAGAAAGCTGCCCTCGGCATAGAGCAACATGCCGGTAAGCTGATGCGCATTATTGAAACGCACCGCCCCTTCCAGCAGGGTTTCAAGCTCTATGCGACTCATCTCCCGCACAGCGGTACTGACGTAAATCAGCTGCTCAAGTGCCATATTGCCTCCCCCCAAAACAGTATTCACATAGTTACGCAGGCACGGATTGACCAGCTGCAAGCGGCCTTCCTGTGCTTTCAGACAGCTAGACTGAGTCCTTTCCCGCCTCAACAACACGATTGCGTCCCAGACGCTTGGCTTCGTACACAGCGCGGTCGGCCATGCGCAACCATTGCTCTGAATGCTGCCCGGGCTCTGGTATCTGTCTGCAATAGCCGATACTGACGGTCACCTGAACGCTCTGACCTTCAGGGGTTGGCACCCTCAGCCGCTCGATACCGTCCCTGAGCGCCTCCAGCCGTTCAGCCGCATCACCTGACGAGTCAGCTACTGCAAAAATAACGAACTCTTCCCCGCCAAAGCGCACCAGGTGGTCCGTTTCGCGCCTGAACTGTTCACGCATGGTACGGCTGATGGCCCGCAGGCATTCATCTCCCACTGCGTGTCCGAACCGGTCATTGACCTGTTTGAACAGGTCTGCATCCACCATGGCAACCAGAAACGCCAAACCATTTCGCTGGCAGATCCGGTAGCAGCCTTCATAGTGCTGCTCAAAGCTGGTTCGATTTCCAAGGCCGGTCAGTTCATCCGTCGTGCTTGTGACAGCAAGCCGCTCATTGGCAGCAGCCAGTTCTCGATTGAGTGCGCCCAACTTGCGGTTCCAGTAGAACAGCATGAGCAGAATAATGGCCGTAACCGACAGAGTCTGCCACAACAGGCTGTAGTCCACCCCCTGTTGCAACCTGACCGTACGCCATTCACTGTCCATGCGGTGCAGATCTTCACTGCTCAGGCTCGACACCAGCTTTTGCATCAACCCGCTCAAATGTTGATCACCCGCCGATGTTGCCATGGCCAGCTCAAGGTCCATGGGTACACGGCCAATGACGCGAATATCAGCCAAGCCGAGGTCCTGCAGTTTTTGGCTGGCCGTTGCCAAAGTGCTGATGTAACCGTACCACTCCCCTCGCTGAAGCCCCTGCAAACCCTCTGTTTCATCTTTTACTTCGATCAAATTCAGACCCGGGTGAGTTCGGCGCAGCTCTGACAGCAATGGGGAGTCACTTACAATTCCGACCGGACGTTGGCCAATATCGTTCAGGCTGCTGATAAAGGGGGCTTCAATTCGACCCAGTACGATGCTTGGCAAGGTGTAAAACGAGGAGGTGAGCTCAATCCCTTCAGATTGTCCCACTGATCGACCGACCAGGGGCAACAGGTCACATTGCCCCTGCTTCAAGGCCTCAAGCGAAGCCTGCCAGTGTCGTGTCGGGTGCAGATTGAAGGTGACTCCGGAGCGGCGGCTGAAGATATCCAGAAGAGTGGCTGAAAGCCCCTGGTGATGGCCACTGCCATCCAGCCCTTCAAGCGGCATCCAGTCGGGGTGAATACAGTAGCTGAGGCTGTTGCTGCGCCTTTCAAGAAAATCCTGCTCTGAGGCACTGAACCCCGTAAACGCCGAGTTTGACTCAAGCTGAGCCCCTAACCAGCGATTCTCTATGGTTCGCATTTCCGTAGGCGTGATTGCAGCCAGTGCAGAATTGATGATCGGAACCAGTGGTTCCAGCTCAGGACGCAGGCCGAAACGCAGGTCTTCTCCACTTATACCCGGCAGGTTCAACTCCCCCGCGATACGCACACCGGTAAGGCCAAGTTCACGTACCCAGTGATTACCATTCGGAAGCGCTGCCAGCACCAGGTCCACCGTTCCCGCCTCCAGAGCGCGGAACATGGAGGCCTGGTTATCAAAGGCCACCACCCCGTCAGGTGCCAGTTCACGCACCTTGCGTTCGTAGAAGATACCGGTGCTGATGGCGATTCTCTGGTCACGAAAATCATCGGGCGAGTTCAAGCGGAAGCCAGGCGTGCGGGTAAACACCACGATCGGTACGTGGTGGTAGGGTTGTGTGAAACGCGTGAAACTTCTTCGCTCTTCCAGATCGGAAATATTCGCAATGGCATCAATCTCACCATGGCGCAGTAGTTCGATCAGAACACTCCACTGATCGACCACAGGCGTTGCCTGCAGTCCGGTCAAATCCATGACACGCGCCAGAATATCCACTGACAGCCCTTGAACACGCCCTCCATCCTCGAAGCTCAACGGCGCATAATCACCCATCAGCCCCACCCTTAAAGGCGCCTGCTGACGAACGGTAAGCTGCTGTGCCGGCGTCAGTATCAAGGCCCTGTCATCCAGAGCCTTGCCTCCATATTCCTGCCAGCGCTCACGTAACTCGTCGACCCAATGCGGATCAAGTGCTGCCAGCCCCTCATCCAGCCGCTTGTAAAGCTCGGGCTGATCCAGGTGAACGGCAATCCTGAAGTCTTCCGTTTCCTGTCCCCCGAAGGGCGCTGCCGCCAGAGGTTCGATATTCAAAAAACCCTGTTGGCGAGCCATATAGCGCAATGTCACTTCGGGGCCGATAATGGCATCAATCCAGCCAAAGGCCAGTGCACGCACCAGGTCAGGCTGCAGACCGTACTCCACGACATCAAGACCCGATTCCTTCAGGATGTTGGCGTAATAAATATCGGTCAGTGTGCCAATGCGAAAACCCTTGAGATCGGACAGCGTTTCTATCGCTGGCAGCGGTCGATTTTCATCATGCATGATAACGGTGTGGCGCAGATGATAGGGCCGGGTGAAAAGCATCTTGTCAGCCCGCTCTTCACGCCATGAAATCTCATCCACCGCATCCAGCTCGCCACGCAGGAATGCGCCATATACTTCCGACCAGCTGCCGACACGATACTCGAATTCAACACCGCTGATACGGCTCAACTCCTCCAGGATATCGATCGAGAACCCGCGCAGGCCGCCGGGCCCAAGGCTTGAGTAGGGTGCATTGTCTGCAACAATGCCGATGGTGACCGGAGAGGATTCAGATTCAGCACTGACCTGTGACGTAAACAGAGACAGGACCAGCAATAAGAGCATTGCGAAGTGAAGCCGAAAGGCCATCATAAAATCCATTATTGATGCCGTGTTATTGTTCGCACCAGACTGCTCGGTAGACGTATAGCCATGACTGCATGAACAACCGGTAGAGACGCAAGCCACTGCAAATGCAGAAAGCTGTATGCTATTCACTACACGTAGTGAATTACATAATACAAGCTTTAAGGGAAAAAACGAGGATAAGATACAGGTAAGGCACCGGAAATGGTGGGTCGTATAGGACTTGAACCTATGACCAATTGGTTAAAAGCCAACTGCTCTACCAACTGAGCTAACGACCCTCCGGCAGCGAAGAGTGGTGGGTCGTATAGGACTTGAACCTATGACCAATTGGTTAAAAGCCAACTGCTCTACCAACTGAGCTAACGACCCGCTCTTTGCTTGTACACCTGCCTGACGGCAGGCTTGATTTGGCTCCTCGAGCTGGACTCGAACCAGCGACCAATAGATTAACAGTCTACTGCTCTACCAACTGAGCTATCGAGGAACTGTCCAAATCATCATCCTTAATGGCGGAGGGACAGGGATTCGAACCCTGGGGGCCTCTCGACCCGTCGGTTTTCAAGACCGGTGCTTTCGACCACTCAGCCATCCCTCCAAAGGATGGGCGCAGATTTTACAGTCCTGCGCCGAGGTGTCAAGCACGAAGGCTAAATTATTTTGCAAGTTACCGAAATCACTGGCTTTTTACAGCTGTATCGCCCAGATCTTCAAGCCTGCGCGGTGGTGCAAACAGATAGCCCTGCAGTTCATCGCAGGCCTGCTGTCCAAGGAATTCCGCCTGTTCGGCTGTTTCAACCCCTTCGGCCACCACCTTCAACCCCAGGGAGTGGGCCAGCAGGATAATGGTTTGCACAATAATCCGGTCATCGGCATCAGTATCGATATCACGCACAAAAGAACGGTCCACCTTGAGGTAGTCAATCGGCAGCCGCTTGAGGTACTCCAGCGATGAGTAACCGGTACCGAAGTCGTCGATGGCCACCTCAACCCCCAGCGCTTGCACCTCGGAGAGCTGCGCCACGGTGGTGTTGAAGTTTTCCACCAGCGCGCTCTCTGTCACTTCGATACAGAACTGCTCTGGCCGCAGGTGGTACTCTTCCAATACCTCACGCAGTGCATCCGACCAGCTGCCACTCTGGAACTGGCGTGGCGACAGGTTGATGCTGATCTGGAGGCCTTTCAGCGGCAGCTGTTGCAGGTCACGCCCCACCTGATGCAGCAGCCAGACCGTCATCGGCTCCAGTGCCTGACTGGCTTCGGCAATCGGTATGAATTCAGCCGGTGATACCAGACCCAGCTCATGGCTGTGCCAGCGCATCAGTGCTTCATAGCCACAAATTTCGCCGCCTGGCAGCACCTTGGGCTGGTAGACCAGATACAGCTCGTTACGCTCCAGCGCCTCGTTAAGCCCCGCCTTGATCCGCATGTTGCGCTGGTTACGGGCGTTGATTTGCGGGTCGAAGAAAGCGTACCGACCACGACCGAGTTCCTTGGCAAAATACATGGCTGCATCGGCATGGCCGACCAGAGTGTCCTGATCCTCGCCATCACGCGGATAACTGACGATGCCGATACTGGAGCCGATATGAACAGTACGTCCTTCGATTCTGAACGGGGTTTTCAGTTGCTCGATCAGCTTGTCGGCGACCGCCGACAGGCTGTCATCCCCTTCCGGTTGCGGCAGCAGTACGGTGAACTCGTCCCCCCCCAGGCGGAAGGCACTGTCCGACTCGCGCAGGCAGCCCTTGAGCCGCTCGGCCACCTGACACAGCAGCTGGTCGCCCACGGCATGGCCATGGGTGTCGTTGACCTCCTTGAACAGGTCCAGATCAATAAACAAAAGACCAAAGGCTTCACCGTAGCGTTTGCCCCGGCGCAGCGCTTCTGTCAGCCGGCGCATGAATTCGGTGCGGTTGTACAGACCGGTCAGGGTATCGTGATAGGCGAGCTGGTGCAGATTGCGCTCAGCGTTTTTCTCTTCGGTAATGTCCTGGAAAATGCCAAAATAGCCATCCAGTTCTCCCTTGCGGTTGAGGATGGTACTGATCGACAGACGCACCGGATAGACCGTTTTGTCAGCACGCCGGTTCCACAATTCACCGTTCCATTTGCCATTGCGCTGGATGTCCTGCCACATGCGGGCGTAGAACGCTGCGTCCTGATGCTCTGACTTCTGAACCGAGGGGGGCTGCCCCAGCAGCTCATCACGGTCATAGCCGGTCATCTCCAGCAGCGACTGGTTTACGTCCACTATGCGATTGTCGGCATCGGTGATCATGATGCCCTCGGCCGTGTGCTCGAAGATGCGCTGGGCGATACGCGCCAGATTTTCGTTCCTTTCCTGCTCGGTCACATCGGTGGCAACAGTGCACAGGGCATAGGGGACACCGTCCTCGGCCACCAGCGGAAACTTGACCATGAACCAGTTGTGCATCTCACCGTTTACCGGAAAACTTGTCTGGAACTGCATCGCCTTGCCTGTTTGCATCACCTCGCGATCACGCTTTGTAATTTCGCCGGCCCAGGGCTCGGGAACCAGGTCAAACACGGTAGTGCCGGTTTCGTCAGGCTTACCCAAGGTCTCGATAAATCGCTCGTTGACCATGCGATAGAACCCTTTGGTGTCCTTGATGTACACCATGGAGGGAATAAAGCGCAGGATATTTTCCATCTGCCGATTGGCCTGCAGCAGTTGCCCCCGGCTTTGCTCAAGCCGCGCCGCCATCTTGTCGATGGCCTGCCCGATCAGGCTCAACTCATCACGCCCCTTGAGGCCCGTACGCTGCCCCAGCTCATCAGCGGCCAGTGCCGCCGCCGTATTGGTAATCAGCAACAAACGCCGACTCACCGCCCGCTCAATCAGCACCCAGGCCAGTCCCGCCAACAGCACGACTGCCAGGGCCACCCACACGAACAGACGATCCAGCCGATGCAGCAGGGGCGCCATGGAGCGCTCCAGATCCAGCTCTACCAGCACCAGCCCCCAGTTGTCCTGCAGGGAAGATTGTTCATCAAAGTAGATGTAGGGCATCAGGCCATACAGGGTATTTTCCCCCACACTTTGATGTTGATATACCGGCTGTCGGGAGCTGGTCGCCCGGGCAATCAGCTCCGGATCAAAATGCAGGTTAAGGCTGTTCAGGGGTTTGCCCACTTGCGCAATACGACTGGATGCAATGACTTGTCCCTGAGGATCAGTCACCAGCAGGTATTTGACTTCACGATGGGCGCTGCTGGCAGCCACTTCACGTTTCACGCCTTCCAGGTCACCTCGGCCCAGCATGTACTCGGTCGTACCCTGCAGCCGATTGAGTGTATAGCGCAGGCTGTCTTCCATGTTCTGATGCAGCAGCTGGCCCAGATAGGGTTTGATCAGACCGAAGGCCAGTGCCAGCATCAGAAGTGCAAACAGCACTATGGTGATTGGCAGGATGCGCCGCAGTGGCAATTCAGTGATCAGTTTCATAGCTCGGATAATCCGCGTAAACCAGCCCGGACAGATCAGGCAACTGCTGCATCAGCCCCTGTTCGAGCATCAGCTTTGCCAGCGCCTCTGCCTGCTGTTGCAGCTCGGAAGGCTTGCCGCTCATCAGGGCTGATGATCGCTTCGGGCCCGGCAGCTCCAGTTGTTGCAGGCTGCTGAGCACATCAGTGGCCGAGCCGCCAATACGAGCTGTCATCACTTCGGCCGCCTGCTCGGGCGACTGGTGCAAATGCTCCAGCGCCCGGTGCCAGGCATCGATAAGATGATGGATCTGTCTGCGGTGGGATTTCAGCAGTGACTCACGCACCACCAGCAAATCCACCACCTCGCCGGGAATCATGGAAGAGTCAAACAGTATAACCGCCCCCTGCGCCAACAGCTGCTGGCGTACGGGTTCAAATGTCACCACCGCATCCACCTGCCCTCTGAGCCAGGCCTCATGGTGCTCGTTAACTTCAAGGTGGACAATTTCCACATCCGCGGCGCTCATGTCATGCAGTGCAAGTGCACGCGACAGCATATAGGCCCCCAGGGCCGTTGCTTCCACTCCAACGCGCTTGCCACGCAGGTCTTGTATCTGCTTAAAGCCTGGACGCGCCAGAATGACATCAGCCCCGTTGGATATGTCCGCCACCTGCACGATCACCGGTCGCAGGCCCGCTTCACGCAGGCTGATGACCTCATCCAGTGTCAGCGCCGCTGCGTCAATGGCACCGTTGCGGTAGGCACGCATGACCTCACTGGCCGACAGCAGCTCAACCAGGCGGACCCTGTCTTCCGACAGGTAGCCCTGCTCACGCGCAAGATAGAGAGGCTCATAGCCGGGCCATAGGTTGGTACCCAGCTTGACGGGGGATGGCGGGGATGACAGACAGCCGGCTGTCACCAGAAAGGTGATCAGCAGGCACAATACTCGCAGTCGTCTTTTTAGCCGCATCCTGGCCACTCTCCATGACTATTTATGACGACAGTTTACCGCAACCGAACCACCAAGTCCCCGCCGCCAGAGGTGGAAAGGGGCTGTCCCATACCAAAGTTCCAGCACCCTGTGAATGACCGTCCGAAACCGCCTGAAGGATGCATCATTCATACATGTTATTCACTGAAGTATTCACATTTATCAAACACTTTCAGGGCAGTTGATAACCTGTCCGATTTTGCTCACATATTCTGTGTACAACCTCAGGGATAAGTTCGGGACAGGATGCAAAACAAAACCATAACTTATTGTTTAATAGAATTATTTCAAAAGCGTACAATTCTTGATCGAGATTGGGACGGTTTTCCTCAGGCCAATTTTGTCAACCCCAATCAGACGCCATTTCTGTTGATTTGACCCTTGATCTGAAGTCGCTCACGTTTTTTGTTCACACCCCCAACAGAACCTCAGGACAAGCGCGCAACGCCTGTGCATAAAACATGTATGAACTGAGGATTAATACTCCGTTCATACATGTACCCTGTTCAGGGACGTCGTGCCATCCACCAGGCATCCTCCCAGTAGGGATTATCCAGCCGCGAAATCATGACCCCGCGACTGGCCGAAGCGTGGATAAACTCGCCGTTGCCGATATAGATACCGGCATGGCGCTGCTTCCAGCCGGTCTTGAAAAAGACCAGATCCGCCGGCTGCAGCTGGTGTCGCTTCACAAGAGCACCTATACGAGCCTGCTTTTCCGTGGTGCGCGGCAACCGGGTACCATCCAGATCCGCATAGACCCGCTGGATAAAGCCGGAACAGTCCACACCTGAACGGTCCTGGCCACCGTAACGATAGGGAGTCCCCGCCCACTGGCTGTAGTGGTCGAGGAGTTGCTGTCGTTGTGGGTGATGCAGATCAGCTGGCGTATGGCCATAACGCGGAGCACTGCTGCAGCCCGCCAGCAGCAGCGTCATCAGTGTCAGCAACGTAAGTGAGCGTGGCATGACCGTCTCCTGAAATATTTATGCTTAATGTTTAACCACTCAAAGCATGCAAGGTCAAGCCAATAACCCGCTTCAGTGCAGCTCTGTCACGCGCTTTCTGCTAGTATGCTCGCAACTGATTTCAAGCGAGAAAAAACCCGTGTTTGCTGACCTGATGCTGCATGACCGCCTGCTCATGGCGATCGATAAACTTGGCTTTACCCAACCCACGGCTGTCCAGCTGGCGGCGCTGCCCCCGGCTCTGGAGGGCAAGGATCTGATCGTTGGTGCCGAAACCGGCAGCGGAAAGACACTGGCCTTTGTGCTGCCGATGCTGCAGCACTTTCTGGATAACCCATCGCCCAACACCGGCACCCGTGGCTTGATTCTGACCCCCACGCGTGAGCTGGCCGAGCAGGTATGTCAAAGCGTCAAGGATCTGGCCACCTTTACCCGCGTCACTACCATGACTGTCTGTGGCGGCACCGGCTTCAAGGAGCAGGCCGCCGAGATGCGCAAAAACCCGGAGATACTGGTCGCCACACCCGGCCGCCTGATGGAGCATCTGGAACGCGAAACCCTGGATTTCGGAGATCTGGAATTCCTGATTCTGGATGAAGCCGACCGCATGCTCGACATGGGCTTCCGTGATGAGGTGTTGGCGATCACCGAAATCTGCCGCAAGGAGCGCCAGTCTATGGTGTTTTCCGCCACTCTGACTCATCCCGGCGTGCATGACCTGCTGCCGCAGGTGCTGAATGAGCCGGAACAGTTGCTGCTGAACACGCCGCAAAACGCTCAGGCCAATATTCAGCAGCAGATCATTCTGGCCGATGACGACAAGCACAAGGAACGGCTGGTGGAATGGCTGCTGGCCAATGAAACCTATGACAAGGTGATCATCTTCACCAACACCCGCGTCAAGGCGCAGTGGCTGGCCAAAAGCCTGCAGCGCCAAAACCGCCGCTCCGGTGTGCTGCACGGCGAGATGAGTCAGGATGAGCGCAAGCACGTGATGGGACTGATGCGCAGCGGCAAGATCAATATTCTGGTCGCCACCGATGTGGCTGCCCGAGGCCTCGATATTCAGGGGCTGGACATGGTCATCAACTTTGATATGGCACGCAAGGGTGACGAACACCTGCACCGGGTCGGTCGTACCGGGCGTCAGGACAAGCCGGGGCTGGCGATCTGCCTGATCGAGCATACCGAATGGAATTTGATGTCCAGCATCGAGCGTTACCTGCGCATCAAATTCGAGCGCCGCACCTTGAAAGGTGTGGAAGCCAACTACAAGGGGCCGAAGAAGCTGAAAGCCTCGGGAAAGGCTGCCGGCACCAAAAAGAAAAAGAGCGACAGCAAGGACGGCAAAAAGTCAGCCGCCAAGCCTGAGGGAAAACAGCGCCTGCGTGACCGCAAACAGGTGGGCAAGCGCCGCACAACAGCGGCACCCAAGCCCCCTGCCGATCTGGCCGATGGCTTTATGCCGTTGAAGAAAAAACGCTCCGACAGCGACAGCTGATCCCGCGTTGCACTGCCACTGATGCCGGCCCGCTGCTTCCTGCAGCGACCGGCTCGCAGCACCGCCTCCACCCCGCCCCATCCCCGGCGCAACAGCGTTCTCACCCAGCGAGCGATCGCTATTTGTTGTCATAATCGCAACTTAATTTCGCAATATCGACAAAAACCAGCATTATTTTGCTCAATTCGGGCCACTGTTTTACATAATTGCAACAATCAAACCACATACATTCCCGCATTCACTGCTAGAATCCGCCTCCACCAGACTGCATAAATATTAATCACTATCAGAATATGCAGGCTTGTTGACAACAAACAGGATCGACCATGTCATCAACTTCACGAATTCAGTGTTCGCGTCTGCGTGAACGCATCATGAGCGCCGAACAGGCGGCTGAACTGATCTCCCCCGGTGCCAACGTCGGCATGAGCGGCTTCACCGGTGCCGGTTATCCCAAGGCAGTCCCAGCAGCGCTGGCCGAACGTATTCGCCGCCATAACGCCGCTGGCGGCAAACCGTTTCGGATCAATGTCTGGACCGGTGCCTCTACCGCACCCGAGCTGGATGGCGCACTGGCGGAAGTGGACGGCATCGAAATGCGCCTGCCGTTCCAGAGCGACCCGATCTGCCGCGAGCGGATCAACAGTGGCACTATGGACTATGTGGATTACCACCTGTCTGAAGTGTCGCAATACGCCTGGTCGGGCTTTCTCGGCAAGATGGATATCGCCCTGATCGAAGTCGCCGGTATCCGCGAGGATGGCAGCCTGATCCCCTCTTCATCCATCGGCAACAACAAGACCTGGATCGAGCAGGCCGACAGAATCATTCTTGAGGTCAACGCCCAGCAGAACGCCAAGCTGGAAGGGATGCACGACATCTATTACGGCACTGCCCTGCCACCGAACCGCAACCCTATCATGCTGACCCACCCGGCAGATCGCATCGGTGAAGCCTATCTGCACTGCCCTGTGGATAAAGTGATCGCGGTGGTGGAAACCTCGGCGGCGGATCGTAACTCTCCGTTCAAGGCACCGGATGCCATCTCCAAACGGATCGCCGAACATATTCTCGAATTTTTTCAGCGCGAGATTGAAATCGGCCGCCTGCCGAAAGAGCTGCTGCCGATCCAGTCCGGTGTCGGCAACATCCCCAATGCGGTGCTGGAAGGATTGGATGCGGGCCCGTTCAAAAACCTGACCGCCTTCACCGAAGTGATCCAGGACGGCATGCTGAAGATGCTCAAATCCGGCACCCTGGGTGTTGCCTCGGCCACCGCCTTCTCGCTGAGTCCCGACGGCATTCGTGAGTTCGATGAGAACATCGACCTGTACCGCGACAAGATCATTCTGCGCCAGCAGGATATCTCCAACCATCCGGAGCTTGCACGTCGGCTCGGCATCATCGCCATGAACGGGCTGATCGAAGCCGATATTTACGGCAACGTGAACTCGACCCATATCATGGGCAGCCGAATGATGAACGGTATCGGCGGTTCGGGGGATTTTGCCCGCAACGGCTACCTGTCGATCTTCGTCTCGCCCTCCACGGCCAAGGACGGAGCGATCTCTTCCATCGTGCCGATGGTGTCCCATGTGGATCACACCGAGCACGACGTGAAGATCATCGTCACCGAACAGGGGCTGGCGGATCTGCGCGGACTGTCACCGCGCCAGCGTGCCCATACGATCATCAACAACTGTGCACACCCGGATTTCCGCGAACACCTGCTGGACTATTTCAACCGCGCCTGTGCCAGCGGTCGAGGCATGCATACGCCACACCTGCTGGATGAAGCCCTGAGCTGGCACCAGCGCTACGAAACCGAGGGGCGGATGTAACCCGCCCCTCAATCCCTATGCTCTAAGCGTTTGGCGCCCCTCCTGAGGCGCCTTTTTTGTGCCCGTAACCCGCGCTGGCCAGACTCCCGTTCCGCACAGGATCTGTTACCCTGTAGTGAGTCAACCGGGCTGCCGTTGCAGCCCTGCAGGAGGCTTTATGGACAGCTCTCAACTCTTGCTGTTACTGGTGGCACTGGCACTGGGCATGCTGATCGGGCTGCAGCGCGGCTGGCACGAACGCAATACCCCCGCGGGTGGTCGTATTGCGGGCATCCGCACCTTCGGTCTGCTGGCCCTCAGCGGTGCGCTGGCCGGGGTCCTCACGACACCGCTCGGCCCCGGTATTGCCATCGCCATGGGGCTGTCGGTAACACTGTTGCTGGGGCTGGCCCACTGGCTCGACTCCAACGATGACCACGACTACGGCATGACCACCGTCGTCGCCGGTATCGTCACCTACCTCACCGGCCTGCTCACCGTGCTGGGTGACCTCAGCCTGGCTGTTGCCGTCGCCGTCATCACCACCATCGTGCTGCATTTCAAGCAGACGCTGCACCAGGCGCTGGAGCACCTCAGCGACAGTGAGATGCGCGGCATCCTCCAGCTGGCACTGATTTCGGCCGTACTGCTGCCTGTATTGCCCAACCAGAGCTACGGCCCCTGGGATGCACTCAACCCCTACGAGATCTGGCTGATGGTGGTGCTGATCGCCGGTATCAGTCTGGCGGCCTACTTTGCCATGCGCCTGACCGGGCCCGACAAGGGCGTGATGATCACCAGTATTCTGGGGGGGCTGGCATCCAGTACTGCACTGACCCTGAGCCTGGCGCGCATGAATGTCCGCGTGCCCATGCCGCGTCTGCTGGCCTGTGGCATTCTGCTAGCCTCGGCGATCATGTATCCGCGTATTTTATTTGAAGTGGCGGTGGTCAACCGTGAACTGCTGCCGGAACTGCTGCCCCCCATGCTGGCCATGACGCTGGGTTGTGTGCTGAGTGCCGTCTGGCTCTGGCGTACCCGTGAGCCCTATGCAGAGGTTGATACCGGCAAGCTGTCCACCGAGCCGTTTCAGCTGATACCGGCCCTGCAGTTTGGTGCCCTGCTGGTGGTCATTCTGCTGATCGCTCACGGCATTCGTGAACAGCTGGGTGAAGAGGGGTTATGGATAGTATCCATTGTGGCCGGACTGACCGATGTGGATGCGATTACACTGACGCTGGCGCGCATGGCAAGAGACAGCATCGGCACGGATACTGCCGTCACCGGCATCACGCTGGCCGCGATCACCAACACCCTGGTCAAGGGTGGGCTGGCCCTGTTTGCTGGGCATGCCTCACTTTGTCGACCTCTGTGGCCCGGTTTATTACTCGCCGTTGCGCTGGCACTGCTAACCTTATGGATACTCTGAGTCCGCAATAATGGAAGCTGACATGCAAGAGACACTGCTGAAACCCGAACAGTTACGCCACCGCTGTGATCTGGAAGCGCTGGGTGTCACCTCCACCGCCGACATCACCCCGGATTATTCTGCACTGGGGCAGTCACGTGCACTGGATGCGATCCAGTTTGCCATCGGTATCGACCACCCGGGCTACAACATCTTTGTCAGCGGCTCCACCGGCGTCGGCAAGCGCGAGCTGGTATCACGTATCATCAGCGCCGAAGCTGCCAGTGGCGAGGAGCCCAACGACTGCTGCTATATCCATAACTTTGACCGACCCAACCAGCCGTTCAAGCTGGTATTGCCCCGTGGTATGGGACAGAACCTGCATGAAGACCTGCGCAAACTGATTGAAATCCTGCTGATGCGCATACCGGCACAGTTCAAGAGCGACGAGTACCGCACTCAGCTGCAGGCCCTGAACGAAGAGTTTCAAGCGCGAGAGGAACAGAGCTTCAAGGCGCTTGGGCAGAAGGCGCGCGAGTCCGGCATCACGCTGATGCGTACCCCCGGCGGCTATACCCTTGGGCCGGTTCGTGATGGCAAGCTGATGACGCCGGACCAGTTCAGCAAGCTGCCGCAGGAAGAGCAGGACAGGATCAAGGCCGCAGTAGACGAACTCAACGAGGAGCTGACCGAACTGGTGCACGAAGTGCCGAAAATGCATCAGGAGCATCAGGCACGCATCCGCGAGCTGGAGCAGGAAACCACTCAGGGCGTCATCGACCCGGCACTGAACAACCTGCGTCAGAAGTACGGCAGCCACACCGAGGTACTCAACTTCCTTGATACGATCCATCAGGACATGATCGAAAACGTGGACGACTTTCTGCCGTCCGAGGAAGAGGAACGCGCCCCGCTGCACAAACGTGCCCGCTCGGGCAAGTTCCGCCGTTACCAGATCAACGTACTGGTGGGGCATGAAAAGAATGGCGGTGCACCCATGGTGTACGAGGATATTCCCAGCTATCAGAACCTGATCGGCCGGATCGAATACGAGGCACATTTCGGCACCCTGAGTACCGATTTCAGCCTGATCCAGCCCGGCGCCCTGCACCGGGCCAATGGCGGCTACCTGGTGGTGGATGCGCAGAAACTGCTCTCTTTTCCCTTTGCCTGGGAAGGCCTCAAACGAGCCCTTCGCAACCGGGAAATCCGTATCGACCCGCTGGAAAAAATGTACGGCATCAGCGGCACCCGCTCACTGGAGCCCGAACCGATACCGCTCAATGTCCGCGTAGTGCTGATCGGAGATCGTCGCCTCTACTACCTGCTCAAGCATTATGATCCCGAGTTTACGACACTGTTCAAGGTATACGCCGATTTTGCCGAGGGGTTCGATCGTGAACGTGAAAACCTGGAAGGTTTCATCGGCCTGATCACCATGCTGGTACGCGAAGAGGGACTGACCCATTTTGACCGCAGTGCGCTGGAAGCCGTAATTGAGCACAGCTCTCGTCAGATGGACGACAGCGAAAAGCTGTCGCTCAACCGCGGGCAGTTGATCGACCTGCTGCGTGAGGCCAGCTTCTGGGCACTGCGTCAGGGTGCATCACTGACCGGCCGCAACCATGTACAGAAAGCGATTGATCTGCAGCGCTATCGCAGCAGCCAGTACTCCGAGCTGCTGCAACAGCAGATCGAGCGCGGCACCTTGATCGTCAACACCAGCGGCACCGCAGTGGGCCAGGCAAACGGACTCTCAGTATTCCAGCTCGGAGACCAGCGCTTCGGCAAGCCCAGTCGAATCTCCGCAACAGCCCGCATGGGCAGTGGTCGCATGCTGGATATCGAACGCGAGATCAAGCTGGGTGGGCCACTGCACTCCAAGGGCGTAATGATCCTCGGTGCCTGCATCGGTGCCCGTTACGCCCGCAATCAACCGCTTTCGCTCAACGCCAGTCTGGTGTTCGAGCAGTCGTACGGCCCGGTGGACGGCGACAGCGCCTCCGCCATTGAACTGTGCGTGCTGCTGTCCGCCATCACCAGACTGCCGCTGAAACAGGGCTTCGCCGTGACCGGCTCCATCAATCAGCATGGTGAAATTCAGGCGATCGGCGGCGTCAACGAAAAAATCGAGGGCTTTTTTGAACTCTGCCGTTCACGCGGGCTGGATGGCAGCCATGGGGTGATCATTCCCGCCGGCAACGAGCCACACTTGATCTTGAGTGAAGAGGTGGTGGAAGCCTGTCGCGAAGGGCAGTTTTCCATTCACGCTGTCAGCCAGCTGGATCAGCTGATTGAGCTGCTGTTTGAACGGGAAGCGGGGGCGGCCGACAGCGACGGACGTTACCCGCCCTCTACGGTTAACGGCATGGTGCAGCTGCAGTTGTCGGATTGGGCCGAACAGGCGCGCAAACTGGCCGCCAAAGGGGATGACTAGTCTTGTAAACCTTTCACTCACGCCACAGGCAGGAGGATTCAAACGATGAACGCAGATGAGGTGACACAAACCCTTACACTGGGGTCGAAACAATACACTTACAGCAGTCTGAAACAGGCCGCCGACTCATTGGGTGATATCAGCCGCCTGCCCTGTTCACTCAAGGTACTGCTGGAAAATCTGCTGCGCCATATCGATACCGATGCGGTACAGCTTGAAGACCTGCAGGCACTGGTGGACTGGCAGCATCAGGGCGGCCACTCCGAGCGCGAGATCGCCTACCGCCCGGCTCGTGTATTGATGCAGGACTTTACCGGCGTTCCCGGTGTGGCTGATCTGGCCGCCATGCGTGATGCCGTTGCAGCGCTCGGGGCCGACCCACAACAGGTCAATCCGCTGTCGCCGGTGGATCTGGTAATCGACCATTCGGTGATGGTGGACCATTTTGCCAGCGCCGACGCCTTTCATGACAACGTCAAACTCGAAATGGAGCGCAACCACGAGCGTTACGCTTTCCTGCGCTGGGGCCAGACTGCCTTTGACAACTTCCGCGTAGTACCACCGGGTACCGGCATCTGCCATCAGGTCAATCTGGAATATCTGGGTCAGACCGTCTGGCGTGAGGAGCGGGACGGCAAGGTCTGGGTCTACCCGGATACGCTGGTGGGCACCGACTCCCACACCACCATGATCAACGGCCTTGGCATTCTGGGCTGGGGTGTGGGCGGCATCGAGGCAGAAGCGGCCATGCTGGGACAGCCGATCTCCATGCTGATCCCCGAAGTGGTGGGTTTCAAGCTGACAGGAGCCCTGCGCGAAGGCATCACCGCCACCGACCTGGTACTGACGGTTACCGAAATGATGCGCAAGCATGGCGTCGTCGGCAAGTTCGTCGAGTTTTACGGCGATGGCCTGGCGCAACTGCCACTGGCCGACCGCGCCACCCTGGCCAACATGGCACCGGAGTACGGCGCTACCTGCGGCTTTTTCCCGGTCGATGAAGAAACCCTGCGCTATCTGCGCCTGTCTGGTCGCAGCGAGGAACAGGTCACACTGGTCGAGGCCTACTGCAGGGAACAGGGCCTGTGGCGCAATCCGGGCGATGAGCCCATTTTCACCTCAACACTGGAACTGGATCTGGGCAGCGTGGAAGCGTCATTGGCAGGCCCGAAGCGACCTCAGGATCGAGTCGCGCTGAGCCAGCTCAAATCCCGCTTTGATGAGTTGATGGCCCTGAGCCTCAGTGCTCCTCCGGCCGATGCCGTAAGTGACCTGGAAGACGAGGGTGGACAACCCGCCCCCGGTGCATCCGGTGAAGTGGACGTGGAATACGCCGATGAGCGATTCAAGCTTCGGCACGGCGCAGTGGTGATTGCGGCGATCACCTCCTGCACCAACACCTCCAACCCGGGCGTGATGCTGGCAGCCGGCCTGTTGGCACAGAAGGCGGTGGCAAAGGGGCTGACGCGCAAACCCTGGGTCAAAAGCTCGCTGGCCCCCGGCTCCAAGGTCGTGACGGATTACCTGCAGGCGGCCGGGCTGAACAGGGCACTGGATCAACTCGGTTTTAATCTGGTGGGATACGGTTGTACCACCTGTATCGGCAACTCCGGCCCGCTGCCGGAGCCGATCGAGATCGCCGTGCGTGAGCAGGACCTCACCGTTGCATCGGTACTGTCCGGCAACCGCAATTTTGAGGGCCGCGTACACCCGGCCGTGAAAACCAACTGGCTGGCCTCGCCACCGCTGGTGGTTGCCTTTGCGCTGGCCGGTCGGGTGGATATCAACCTGGCCGATGAGCCGCTCGGGACAGACCGAGATGGCAAACCGGTCTACCTGAAAGATATCTGGCCCAGCCAGGCCGAAATTGCCGAAGCGCTGGAGCAGGTCAACACCGAAATGTTCCAGCGTGAATACGCTGCGGTCTTTGATGGCGATGCCCAGTGGCAGGCGATCGAAGTGGCCACCGGCAACACCTATGACTGGCCCGACTCCAGTTATATCCAGCAGCCCCCCTTCTTTACCGGCATGAGCCGAAAGCCCGAGCCGGTCGAGGAGATCACCCGTGCTCGGGTTCTGGCGCTGCTGGGTGATTCGGTCACCACCGACCATATTTCCCCGGCCGGTGCGATCAAACCGGACAGCCCTGCCGGTCGCTACCTGCAGCAACTGGGTGTGGAGCAGAAGGACTTCAACTCCTATGGTTCACGCCGAGGCAACCATGAGGTGATGATGCGTGGCACCTTTGCCAACGTACGTATTCGTAACGAGATGCTGGACGGTGTAGAAGGGGGTGAAACTCGCCATTTCCCCAGTGGTGAGCAGCTTTCAATCTACGATGCTGCCATGCGTTACCAGCAGGAAGGGCATGAACTGGTGGTGATCGCCGGCAAGGAGTATGGCACCGGCTCGTCCCGAGACTGGGCCGCCAAGGGCACGCGCCTGCTCGGCGTACGCGCCGTGATCGCCGAGTCCTTCGAGCGCATCCACCGCTCCAACCTGCTGGGCATGGGGGTATTGCCGCTGGAGTTTGTCGATACCGACCGCAAGCAGCTGGCCCTGACCGGTGAGGAGGAGATCAGTCTGACCGGGCTGAGCCAGTTACAGCCGCAACAGCGACTGAGCCTGCAGATACGCTACCCTGACGGGCGTGAAGCTCAGGCCAGCGTTCGCTGTCGCATCGATACCGGCAACGAACTGGCCTACTACCGCCATGGCGGCATTCTGCACTACGTGCTGCGCCGGATGATCGGTGCTGCCTGATCAGGTACGGTGCATAGCGGCTAAAAGGCCCGCAAGCGTTCAGGCATACGGGCCTTTTTTCTTCCTGCGGTGTGACTCAGGCGGCCTCCTGGCCCTGCTGCGCCAGCCAGTGGTTGATGGCGGCAATGCCTTCCAGCACCGGCAGAGCGACCAGCTCCAGCTCAACATTCGGCTGCAGCGCCAAGGCGCCATCAAAATTTACATAGGACAGGCGAGCCACCAGCTCTTGTGCCGGCATGCCGAATGCCGTGCCCGGCAGCAAAGCCACGCCTGCCTCTTCCAGCAGCGCTGTGCACAGCTGATCCGAGCTGTGAATCCCGCGCCGTGCCAGCTGCTCGCGCCAGCCGGCAAAGTCCGGGAACAGGTAGAAGCCGCCTTCAGGTGAAGCAGTGGCAACACCGGCTTCGTTCAATCTGACTGCGGCGGCGTTGCCGATCAGGCTCAGCACTTCGCGCTCACGTGCCACATAGGCCTGCACTTCAGGCCCAAAGGCATAGGCTTCGGTGGCAGCATACTGCACCGGTGAGCTGACACAGGACCAGGTCTCGGAGGCGACACCCAGCAGGCGCGGCAGCAAGTTTCCCGCCAATGCTTCAGGCACATGCATCACACCCAGGCGCCAGCCACCGGCACCGCACCACTTGGACAGGCCGCCGGTTACCAGCGTACCTTCCGGGTAATAGAGCGCCAGCGAGCGGTGCTGACCGGCATGATTGAGCATGCCGTAGATCTCATCACTGATCACCAGAATGTTGTGGCGCCGCATTACGCCGGCCAGCGCCTGCAACTCGGCTTCGCTGTAGGTAGTGCCGCTGGGGTTGCCGGGGTAGTTCAACACCAGTATCAACGGCAGCTCAGGCTGCTCACGCTGAGTACAGAATTGTTCCAGCTGTTCGGCACTCAACCGCCAATGGCTTTCTGCAGTGGTCTGCAGTCGATGTACCACATGACCGGCCAGATGCGCCTGCGGTTCATAGGAGACCCAGCTGGGTGAAACCAGCAGCACTTCGGCACGGGTAAAGGCCGCCATCACGGCATAGATCAGCAGCTTGCTGCCCGGGCCTACCAGTACCCGCTCCGCCTGCCAGTCAACACCATCCTGCTCACGATGAAACGTGGCCACCGCCTCACGCAGGGCTTTCAACCCCTGTACCGGCAGGTAGGATTTCTCCTCGGCATGGTCCCGCAACCGTGCCGACACACCTGCCGGTACCGGAAAGGGGGACTGGCCAAAACCGAACCGGAATACCTTGCGGGTGGCTTCCAGCGCACCGGAGCGCTCATTGATCAGCAAAGTTTCGGAGTGATTGATGGGGCGAAGATAGCCGTCGACAGACATGGTTATGGGTCCTGTGGGTGTTGATATGCGGGTAATATGGACCAGATGAAAATCTTTTCAATAATGAACTAAACTATGGAAAATTATTTTTATAAATTTGACAGCATGTTTATTTAAACCATTTTTTATTCTTTGTTTTCATATGGATAGGAGCACCACCCCGGCTATGGATAAAAAGGAATGAAAATGCCATGAGCACTCCGTTTTCCTTCCCGCCTGCGTCACTGGCGCAATTGCGCAAGCTGCCGTCACTGCTCAAACGCGGCGAATTGCAGCTGCCGATGGGCAAGCGCCTTCTCAATGCACTCTGTTTGATGCTGGACGACCCACGGCTGGTGGCTACACAAAGCATCACCGAGCTGGCTCAGGCCACCGGCATAAGCCCCGCGTCACTGACCCGGCTGTCCAAACTGCTCGGCTTTACCGGGTTCGTGCAGTTTCAGTCGCTGTTTCGTCAGGCGCTGAGTCAGCCCGGACGCTATTACAGTGCTCAGGCCAGTGCTCTGGTGAGCAGCGATCACAGCGCCAGTATTGCCAGTCGAGTGGGCCAGCATCTTCAGCGCCAGGTCAGTAACCTGACTCAAAGCGCCAGCCAACTGAGTGAAGAACAGCTGTTGACTGCAGCCCGGCTGCTTGTGAAAGCGCGTCGTATCCGCGTTGCCGGACGTCGTCAGTCGTTTGGACTGGCGGTCATGTTCAGCTATATGCTGGGGCTGATTCGGGATGATACAGCGGTGGTCGGGGCTGCCGGGGAAGGTCAGGCTCAGGCGCTGGCCGACCTGGGCAAGCGCGACCTGCTGGTAATGTTCGGTTCGGAGCCCTACAGTCGCGACTCGGTAATGCTGGCTCAGGTGGCCCATCAATATGGGCTGCCACTGCTGGTCGTCACTGACAGTCATCACTCGCCACTGGCACAGCTGGCCGATTGTGCCCTGATCGGTTCCGGTGACAGTCCGCTGTATACCAACAGTATGATCGCAAGCCAGTTTCTGAGTGAAACGCTGCTGCTGCAAACGGCACGCCTGCTGGGAGAGGATGCAGTGAAACGGCTAAGCCTGCGGGAGGAGTTGATCAGCCGGCTTAATGACGAGTTTTGACTCCGCCCTCAGCAAGACCCTCCGCCAGATCTGCTGTCTCAGGGACGGGTTTGGCATCAAGCGCGTCAGTGTAAAGGCGGTAGCCATTGCGCCCGGCCTGCTTGGCCGCGTAGAGCGCGGCATCGGCCTGTCGCAGCACCTCTTCGTGGTCTTCGGTGTGGGTCAGGCTGGCACCGATACTGAAGGTCATGCTCAAGGATGCACCACAGGGTGTTCTGACTATCTGACCGCGGATTACCCGCAGCAGGCGCTCAGAGATATGCTCAATCAGTCCCCTGTCGGCATCACGAATCATGATCAGGAACTCGTCACCGCCCCAGCGTGAGGCCGCGTCATATTCACGCAATACCGAACGCAACACCGTTGCCACCACCACCAGCGCTTCGTCACCGACGGCATGCCCGTAACGATCGTTAATCTCCTTGAACAGGTCCAGATCGATCCAGATGATGCCCAGCGGGCGACCTTCACGGGCACTGCGCTTGAGCTCTTCCTGCAAACGCTGGTCCATGCCACGACGATTCAGCAGGCCAGTCAGTGGATCGGTCTGGCTGAGCTGGTTCAAGGCTTCGGTGCGCTCCTGCACCTTCTGTTCAAGGTTGGTGCGTGCCTCGTATACCTCACGACTCATTTTTTCGAACTCTTCCACCAGCCGAGCGACTTCACCACTGGCACGCACATCCAGCGGCTCGCCGGTGTACTCCCCCTTACGGAAGCGGCGAATCGCCCGATCCAGTGCCAGCAGGGGCTCCAGCACCACTCGCCCCAGCACAATGCGGAACACCAGTACCGTAATCAGCAGCGAAATGCCAAATATCATCAGGATGGAGTTGAACCGGCTCAGCGGCAGCAAGCGATTCAGGTCCATCAGGGTGACTTCATACCAGTCAATCTCGGGCAGATAAGCCACCCCGGCGAGATAGCGGGTACCGTCAATGGTGACAAAGCGGCTGACAACACTCTGGGGTTCGGCCTTGACCTGCGCCATCGCCAGTTGCAGACGCTTGTAGTCTTCCGCCTGCATCATCTGGCCCAAGCGACTCTGATCACTATCGTCCTTGGTCAGACTGGCAAAGTCGATCATCGACTGGTCGCGGTAGAGCTGAATCGCTCCCTGATGATTGACAAACAGGCTGGTGATGCCCTCTTCACCACTGTCGACAATATCATTCAGAAAACCACTGAGATTGAGGCCGGTGCCGGCAACCCCCAGCACCTCACCCGATGCATTGCGCAGCAGTACGTCCACCCATAGCTTGGTCACGCCAAGATGAGCATCCGGATTGACGTTGATATGCAGATCGCGGTTCTGCTCGATCAGGTCGTAGAACCAGCTGTCGGCCGGCTCAGAGGGATTGAGCCGGTAACGCATCTGGTCACCGGCAAACTCGTTTTCGGCATTGTTGTAGTAGTAGTGCCCATTGCGCAGGACGCCGAGGAAGTAGTTGCTGTCGGTAAAGCTTTCACGGTAACGCTCAAGCTCCATCAGGCCATGATACTCGGCAAGGATGTTATCCGGGTCTTCCAGCCATTCGATCAACACCGGGGAGCTCGACAGCTGACGTGCAAGCACAATCTCACGCAGCAGCGGTTGCAGCACCCGCTCCTTGTCGTAAAGAACCTGCTTTTCAACGTACCTGAGCGCCCACTCCGTAATGATCCGCTCTGCCAGTGTCTGAACCGAGATCCAGACGGCGGCGGCTGATGCAAGAATCAGTACGACTGCGAGGAGGCTGAGCCTTGATTTAAGATTCAACCAGCACCTCTCCCCTTCCTCGACCTTGAGGGTATGTCACTACATGGAGACATATGAATGTATTGAATGACTATAGATGATAACTGATCGGTTAACCGAGAAAAGTAAAAATTCCGCTCCATGAAAAATCTTTTCCCTTCATGGGACATTTCTGGCGCGCACTGCCTCAGGGGCGCCACTGATCCAGGGTATCCAGATAGTTGGCCCGCTCCCAGCCGGAGGGGTCCTCGGCACGGGCATAACTGATGCTGCCACGCAACTGGTCCAGAGATTCGTACTCGTGCTGATCCAGCCAGTTCAGCATCGTTTCCCGCATCTGCGCCAGCACACCCTCTCCCTGCTGCATCAGCACACTGGCCAGTTGAGCGACCTCGGCACCGACAAGCTGCGTACGAATCACGTCTTCGCCCGTATGCACGCCACCGGTAATCGCCATGTCCAGTGCCACCTGAGCACGGATGATTGCGGCCCAGCGCAGACGTTCATTCAGTTCAGTCGGGCTGGACAACTGTAACTGAGGTTTGATTTTCAGCGTCTCCAAATCCAGTGTGGGCTCAAGAAAGCGGTTGAACAGGACCACCGCATCGGCACCCGCTTCACGCAGCAGATTCACCATATGTACCGGGCTGGAAAACCGTGACGACAGCTTCACCGCCAGCGGCAACTGCGGTACGGCTGCACGTACTGAGGTGAGAATGTCCAGGTAGCGCTGTTCCACTTCGGCCCCGCTCTCGCGAACCGAAGCCGCTATATGGTAGATATTCAGCTCCAGCGCATCCGCACCGGCCTGCGCCAGCTGGACGGCATGTTCCGCCCAGCCCTCTCGGCTGACCCCGTTGAAGCTGGCGATCACTGGTATCTTCAGACGCGACTTCATACTCTGCAGCCGTTCGAGATAATGTTCTTCAGCGGTCCGGAAGGTGTCAGGCACGG
Organism: Marinobacterium sp. MBR-109; assembly: GCF_040547565.1. Classification (NCBI taxonomy): domain Bacteria; kingdom Pseudomonadati; phylum Pseudomonadota; class Gammaproteobacteria; order Oceanospirillales; family Oceanospirillaceae; genus Marinobacterium; species Marinobacterium sp. MBR-109. The sequence continues at coordinate 41,321 of NZ_JBEPPZ010000006.1, read as the reverse complement.
GCAGGAAGTCATCCGATTCCGAGTGACCAATTTCCTGTTCATACAGGAAATGGTGCAGCAGCTCATGGTCACGGCTGCACTCTTCCTCAAACAGGCTGTGCATGACAATGGCCGCCGCCCCTGCATCTTCCAGTCGACAGGCCCCCTCCAGCGTTGCCGTCAGCGGGGAGGCTGCAGGCACCAGCGGGCTGTCCAGTTCAAACCCCATATAGCGGGTATGCAGTCGCTTACTCATCCTAGTCTCCTGTTGCCTGCTCGGCGTCTGTCGGCGCACTCTGTACCGAAGGTCCTTCTACGGCGGACCAGCTCAATCCGGCCAGCTGTTCATAGCGATGATAGCGTTCGTTGATGTCCTTCTGGGCCTGGTCCAGAAACGCTCTGGATGCCTCAGGATTGGCCCGGGCCAGCATGCTGAAGCGTGCCTCGGAACGGGCGAACTGAACATAGGGGATGGAGGGCGGTTTGGAGTCCAGCTTAAGCGGATTTTCGCCCTGCTCGGCCCGGCGCGGGTCATAGCGGAACAGTGGCCAGTGGCCGGAATCAACCGCGAGGCGCTGATGCTCATGGTTGTCACCGGCCAGATTGAAACCATGCGCGATGCAGGGCGAGTAAGCGATAATCAGGGAGGGGCCATCCCAGCTTTCAGCCTCCTGAAAGGCATGCAGTGTCTGCATGTCCTTGGCGGCATAGGCAACATGGGCGACGTAGACATGCTCATAGTCCATGGCGATCCGTGCCAGATCCTTCTTCGCCACCGGCTTGCCGCCGGCGGAGAACTTGGCCACGGCACCGCGCGGCGTTGCCTTCGAGGTCTGGCCACCGGTATTGGAATAGACCTCGGTATCCAGCACCAGAATGTTGACGTTGCGCCCGGATGCCAACACATGATCCAGCCCACCATAGCCAATATCGTAGGCCCAGCCATCACCGCCGACAATCCAGACACTGTGACGGCACAGTTTGTCCGCCAGGTGATAGAGCTCATGCGCACGCAGGTCATCCATTCCCTGCAGGCGCTGGCGCAGCCTTGCAACCCGCTCCCGTTGGGCCCTGATGCCGGCCTCATCGCTCTGATCGGCCTGCAGCAGATCTGCCACCAGGTGCGCTTCCAGCCGGTCACTCAATACCTGCAGCAGTTCGATCGCGTATTCTGTCTGTTTGTCCAGCGCAGCCCGCATGCCGAGGCCAAATTCGGCGTTGTCCTCAAACAGGGAGTTGTTCCAGGCTGGCCCCCGCCCCTCTTCGTTCACGGCCCAGGGGGTAGTGGGCAGGTTGCCACCGTAGATGGAGGAGCAGCCGGTTGCATTGGCCACCAGCATGTGATCACCAAACAGCTGGCTGAGCAGTCGGATGTAAGGTGTTTCGCCGCAGCCCGAGCAGGCACCGCTGAATTCAAACAGCGGTTGCATCAGCATGGAACCTTTCATGGTGTTGGCCTTGAGCCCGGTACGGTCAAACTCGGGCAGCTGGCGGAAGAAGTCCCAGTTGGTACGCTCACGCTGCAGAATCTGATCCTTGGGCACCATATTCAGCGCCTTTCGACTCTGGTTGGACTTGTCATGGATCGGACAGATCTCGACACAGAGGGTACAGCCGGTACAGTCATCCGGCGAAATCTGGTAACTGATCAGCGTGTGTTCGGGAAAGTCCTTCGCCCCCTTGATCGGCACCGCCTTGAAGCCCTCAGGTGCGCCTTTCACAAGTGTGTCGGGGAACGCCTTGGAACGGATCACCGAGTGCGGACAGACAAATACGCACTTGCCGCAGTGGGTACAGAGGTCCTCTTCCCATTGCGGCAGCTCAAGTGCCAGATCCCGCTTTTCATACGCCGCGGTGCCGCTGGGCCAGGTACCGTCGGTGGGCACCCGGCTGACCGGCACTCGGTCGCCGCGCCCGGAAATCAACTCTGCCGTGACTTCGCGCACAAAGGCAGTCGCGTCAGTGGTGTTCACCTGATGCATCGGTATCAGGCTCTGCGTCTGATCCGGCACTTCAAAGGACTGCAGATGTGCCAGCGCGTTATCGATCGCATTCAGGTTCATCTGCGCGATTCGGGCGCTGCGCTTGCCATAGGTGGACTCAACGGCAGCCTTTACATGCGCAATCGCTTCCTCCCTGGGCAGAATATCAGTCAACGCGAAAAAGCAGGTCTGCATGATCGTATTGATTCGCTTGCCAAGCCCTGCGTCTGCTGCCACCTGATAGGCATCGACCAGCCAAACCTTAAGCTGCCGGTCAATCATTTGCTGCTGTACCGCCTGCGGCAAGGACTGCCAGAAGGCTTCACCCGTCAACGGGGTGTTGATCAGAAACGTTGCCCCCGGTTTCGCCTTGTCCAGCATCGGGTAGCGATCGAGAAACACCGGCTGATGGCAGCCGACGAAATCCGCCTCGCCGCTCTGAATCTCGTAGGCGGAGCGGATAGGCTCAGGACCAAAGCGCAGATGCGAGACGGTTACGGCACCGGATTTTTTCGAATCATAGACAAAGTGCCCCTGCGCAAAGCGGCCCGGCTCTGCTCCGATAATACGTATGCTGTTCTTGTTGGCAGACACCGTCCCGTCTGCCCCGAGGCCGTAAAACACGGCCTGCACCTGCTGCCTTGCGGCACGGGTACGAAAGTTTTCATCCCAACGCAGGCTCAGGCGCGTGACATCATCGTCAATGCCGATGGTGAACTCACGCCTGCTCTCGGAGCGCGCCAAACGATCGAACACCGCCTTGACCATGCCGGGGGTAAATTCCTTCGATGACAGGCCAAAACGCCCACCCAGAATGCGCGGCAGCCCAGTGCCCGGCCAGGCACCTTCGCTGCAGGCGTTGAAAACGGCGGTGGTGATATCCTTGAACAACGGCTCGCCATCTGAGCCCGGCTCCTTGGTGCGATCCAGTACCGCAATCGCGCGCACGCTGGCCGGCAGCTGCTGCAACAGACGTTCTGCCGCGAAAGGACGAAACAGCCTGACACTCAAGAGCCCAACCTTTTCACCTTCGGCGTTAAGGTGTTCCACGGTTTCAGCCACCGTCTGGCTGGCTGAGCCCATCACGACAATAACACGTTCTGCATCTTCGGCACCGCTGTACTCATACAGCGAATACTGGCGGCCCGTTACCGCTGCGAAACGATCCATGGCGTTCTGCACAATGGCCGGAAAGGCCTCGTAATAGGGGTTACACGCTTCGCGTGACTGAAAGAAGAGATCAGGGTTTTGTGAAGTGCCACGGATGAAGGGATGTTCGGGGGACAGAGCGCGGTCGCGACAGGCCCTGACCAAACCGGGGTCGATCAGCTGCTGCAGCTGAGCGGTCGTGACCAGTTCCACCTTGCTGATTTCGTGGCTGGTACGAAAGCCGTCAAAGAAGTGCAGAACCGGCACGCGCCCTTCCAGCGTGGCCATCTCGGCGATGGTCGCCAGATCCATCACCTCCTGCGCATTGCCGGAGGCCAGGATGGCAAAGCCGGTGGTACGCGCGGCCATCACATCACTGTGATCACAGAAAATTGAAAGCGCGTGGGTTGCCACCGAGCGGGCCGCAATATGAAACACCGTTGGCGTCAGCTCACCGGCGATCTTGAACATGTTGGGGATTTTCAGCAGCAACCCCTGCGAAGCGGTAAACGTACAGGTTTTGGCACCGGCCTGCAGGGCACCGTGCACCGCACCGGCCGCACCAGCTTCGCTTTGCAGCTCGATCACCTCCGGTACGCTGCCCCAGAGGTTACGTCGACCGGCATTGCTCCAGCTGTCAGCCAGCTCGCCCATCACCGAGGCCGGCGTGATCGGGTAGATGGCAATCACATCATTGAGCTGGTGGGCAATATGGGCGGCGGCCTCGTTGCCGTCCATCATTTTCATCTGCGCAGCCATGCCGCACTCCTCTGGCTGGGTGTTCTCCTTAAGTGTGACACTCCGGCGACTCTGGGCCTTTGACCCGGCGCAATCAAAGCCGCCGCTGAATGAGTATGGACAGGGATGTGGTGAATGTCAGCCCGGCTGGGCGGTAATGAAGCAGAGCGCACCGGAATAGTGCGCTCGACCGGTTACAGCTCGGTTAACCCAGCTGCGGTGCGTCGAAATTTTCCGGCTCGTCCGTGTAGATACAGACGTTCCAGTCTTCGGCCAAACCGTCTTCTGCCTTGCAGTAACGCTCGAAGAAATCGACGATCTCCCTGCGCTGGCAGTGGGCCTCAAAACTCTCCATATCGCTCCAGATTTCGTGGAACACAATGGGAAAACCGGTGCCTTCTGCAAAGGGGCTACTGATCTGGCGTGTCACCGTATACTGCACGCATGCATCTTCACGGTGGGCGTTGGGCTCCAGCAGCTGCAGGGCTCGAAACAGCTCGGCTTCCTTGCCGGGCCGGGGCTTGAACTGGGCAGTACAATAAACCAGTGAGGACATGCGCCTCTCCTTCATTTCAACTTTCAGGGTTGGGAAAAAACACGGTCCAGCTGAGCGGTGTAGGGCCGCACACTGCGCTTGTCGGCCGCCGGCACCTGAGCCAGCGTGCGGGCAATGCTCACCGCCTGTTCCATCTGCTGCCGCATCTCCGGCGGCACCAGCTGCAGCATCTGCGGCCCCATCCCCTGCATCTGCTGAGCCAGCTGCAGAATTTCAGGGCTTTCAGCCTCGGCCTTGATCGCCCCATAGGCCAGCACAACACGGTCGCCGGTCAGGGCCCAGCTTTCTGCACTGGTAAAGCCATACTGGCGTACGATACGACCCAGCTCGCTGTAATCATCGGCTGATTCTCGCTGCAGCGCTTTTACACCCCGAGTGTGTGGGTCAAACAGTTCGCCGTTGCGAGGCGTGATTTCACGCTCAAGAAAACTCTGTTTGCCCTCAGACTGAAGCCTTTCGCCCAGCTGCCTCACCGGCTCCAGACTATCGATATAGGCTTCGATTGCCGTTTGGCCCAGGGTTGAGGCCTGCGCTCCCAACGGCAACGCCAGCAGAAAAATAAACATGAAAGAGAAGGTGAAAGATGCGCGCATGAGCAAGCTCCTGGGTGTTCAAGGTGGCAAGGGTTTTGCTGGTTTCATTCAGGGCCCCGAGTGATGGCGCGAGTGTAGCAGATCCTGCAGACGCGACCTATCGAGGCTGCGCAGACACAAAAAAACTGTGTAATAATCAAACCGATAGTCACCAACAAATATAACAGGCGGTACCTCAGCCGGGACGGCCGCCCTGACTAGAAGCCCATAGGGGAATAACATGAAGCAGACGTTCGGATCTTTCGGAAAAACCCTGCTGGCGGCAGGTTCACTGCTGGCAGCAGTCTCCAGCGTACAGGCTGAGTCTCTGAAAATCGGTATTGCCGGCCCTGTCACAGGTCCAGTTGCCCAATATGGCGACATGCAGAAAATCGGCGCGATGATGGCCATCCGGCAGATCAATGAAGCCGGCGGTGTCAACGGCCAGCAGCTTGAAGGCATCCTCTACGATGATGCCTGTGACCCCAAACAGGCCGTGGCCGTCGCCAACCGCATCGTCAATGATGACATTCGCCACGTCATTGGCCACCTGTGTTCCAGTTCTACCGAGCCCGCCTCTGACATTTACGAGGAAGAGGGCGTGCTGATGATCACCGCCGCATCCACGTCCCCCAGCATTACCGAAAAGGGATATGAGCTGATTTTCCGCACCATCGGCCTGGACAGTCTGCAGGGTAGCCTGGCCGCCGCGCATATCCGCGAACACGTCAAGCCCGAACGTCTGGCCGTGATTCATGACAAGCAGCAATACGGTGAAGGCCTGGCCACCACGGTCAAGGATCTGCTGGCTGCAGATGGCATCGAGACGGAGATGTTTGAGGGCGTTACCCCCGGCGACAAGGACTTTTCGGCCCTGATTGCCAAGCTCAAGCGCAACAATATCGATTTCGTATACTACGGCGGGTATCACCCGGAATTGGGCCTGATCCTGCGACAGTCCCGTGAGAAGGGCTTTGACGTGCCATTCATGGGCCCGGAAGGGGTCGTCAACTCCGATCTGGCCGCCATCGCGGGTGAAGCAATGGAGGGCGTTCTGGCCACCGCCCCGAAAAGTTTTGATCAGAACCCTGAAAACGCGGCCTTGACTGACGCCTTCAAGGCACGCAATGAAGACCCTTCTGGCCCGTTCGTGTTCCCGGCCTATGCCGCTATACAGGTCATGACCGATGCCATAAGGGCCACCGGCGAAACCGACCCCTATGCACTGGCAAAGCACCTGCGCGCCAACCGCTTTGATACCACCATCGGCGAGATCGGTTTTGATGCCAAGGGCGATCTGACCGAATCCACCTTCATGGTGTACCGCCTGCACGCCGATGGCAGCAAAACCGCGCTCAGCGAATAAACTCCGTTCCGCCTGAGCCCCGTCGACCTGACGGGGCTCTCTGTCTGGAGAGTGCAGATGAGTGAAACCGCCCTCTATGTCCTGCAGCAGCTGATCAACGGACTGACCATCGGCTCCACCTACGCCCTGATCGCCATCGGTTACACGATGGTGTATGGCATTATCGGCATGATCAACTTCGCCCATGGCGAGGTATACATGATCGGCACCTATACCGCGTTTATCACCATCATCGGACTGGTCACCATGGGAGTCGGCTCCCTGCCCATCATCCTGCTGCTGGCCCTGCTTACCGCGGTGATCATATCTTCCACCTATGGCTATGCGATCGAACGGGTGGCCTATCGACCCCTGCGCGGCGGGCCGCGGCTGATCCCGCTGATTACGGCGATCGGCATGTCGATCTTTCTGCAGAACTACATTCGCCTGGCGCAAGGTTCGCGGGACCTGGCGATGCCCTCGCTGATTTCGGGCGGCATCAGCTTCGGTGATCCGGCGCTGTTTGAAGTCAGCATTTCCTGGATGCAGATGATCATCTGGAGCGTAACGCTGATCTCGATGACGGCACTGGCACTGTTCATCTCGCGCTCACGCCTGGGACGTGCCTGCCGCGCCTGTGCTCAGGATCTGAAGATGACCAACCTGCTCGGGATCGACACCAATCGCATCATCGCACTGACGTTCGTCATCGGGGCGGCGCTGGCCGCCGTGGCCGGGGTACTGCTGGGGCTGTACTACGGCACCATCAACCCCCACATCGGTTTTATGGCGGGCCTCAAGGCCTTTACCGCTGCCGTACTGGGCGGGATCGGCTCGATTCCCGGGGCCATGCTCGGCGGGCTGATTCTGGGTGTCACCGAAGCCCTTACAGCGGCCTTTTTCCCGTCCGAATACAAGGATGTGGTGGCTTTCAGCCTGCTGGTACTGATTCTGCTGTTCCGCCCCACCGGCCTGCTGGGCAAGCCGGAAGTAGAGAAGGTGTAGGAGGGAACGAATATGCAAAGAGCACTTTTCCCGGCGCTTTTTTCCGCGCTGATCACCTTCCTGATGACCTGCCTGGTCATCGGTGTCAAGCTTAAGCAGGACGGCCCACAGCTCACCGTGGTCAACGCCGATGCCGCTACCTGGGGCTGGATCGCATTTGCGGTTGTAGCCGTCTTTCTGGTGCAGCTGTTTCATCAACCACTGAGCGTGCTGAAACGGCGCCTGCCTGCACTGAACCTGAGCAGCCTGCTGCCGCAAGAGCAACTGCGCAACCGGCTCAAGCCCTGGCTGATCGCGCTGATCATTGTGGGGCTGTTCATTTGGCCCTTCATGGTGTCTCGGGGCTCGGTGGATCTGGCTACCCTGGCCCTGATCTATGTCATGCTCGGGCTTGGCCTCAATATTGTGGTGGGTTTCGCCGGTCTGCTGGATCTGGGGTATGTCGCCTTTTATGCCGTGGGTGCCTATACCTACGCACTGTTGTCGGAGTATTACGGCCTTTCCTTCTGGGCTTGTCTGCCCATTGCCGGGCTGATGGCCGCCACGTTCGGCTGTATTCTGGGCTTCCCGGTACTGCGTCTGCGCGGGGATTACCTGGCCATTGTGACCCTGGGGTTCGGTGAAATCATCCGCATTCTTCTCAACAACTGGACCAACGTCACCGGTGGCCCCAACGGCATCAGCGGCATTGAAAAGCCCTCCCTGTTCGGGCTTGAGTTCAGCCGTCGTGCCAGCGAAGGCTCACAGACCTTCCATGAATTTTTCGGCATCGGCTATGACAGCAGTCACCGCGTGATCTTCCTGTATCTGATTGCACTGCTGCTGGTGTTGCTCACCATCTATGTGATCAACCGGGTACAGCGCATGCCGATCGGTCGCGCCTGGGAAGCGCTGCGCGAGGACGAGATCGCCTGTCGCTCACTGGGCCTGAGCCCTACCGTGATCAAACTGTCCGCCTTTACCATGGGGGCCTCGTTTGCAGGCTTTGCGGGCTGTTTCTTTGCCGCCCGGCAGGGTTTTATCAGCCCGGAGTCGTTCACTTTCATCGAATCAGCCATCATTCTGGCCATTGTGGTACTGGGTGGAATGGGCTCGCAGCTGGGCGTCATTCTGGCGGCCATCGCCATGACCATCCTGCCGGAACTGGCACGCGAGTTTCAGGAGTACCGCATGCTGATGTTCGGCGGCGTGATGGTACTGATGATGCTGTGGCGCCCTCAGGGTCTGCTGCCGATGAAACGTCCCCAGCTGGAGCTTAAAGCCTCATGAGTAATCTGCTGGAAGTCTCGGGCCTGATGATGCGCTTTGGGGGCCTGCTGGCGGTGGATAACGTCAGCCTTGAGGTCAAGCCGCATCAGGTACACTCGATTATCGGCCCCAACGGGGCCGGCAAAACCACCGTATTCAACTGCATCAGTGGCTTTTACCGCCCCAGCGGCGGGCACATCCTGTTTCGTGGCCAACACATCGAACGCCTGACCGGGCACCGCATTTCACGACTGGGACTGGTGCGCACCTTTCAGCATGTGCGCCTGTTCAACAGCATGACCGTGATCGAAAATCTGCTGGTGGCGCAGCATCGTCACCTCAACACCAATTACTTTGCAGGCCTGCTCAACACGCCGCGTTATCGCAAACGCCATACCGAAGCGATGGCACAGGCCGTGTACTGGCTGGAACAGGTGGGACTGCTGGCATTTGCCAACCGCGAGGCGGGCTATCTCTCTTACGGCCAGCAGCGCCGACTTGAGATCGCTCGCTGCATGGTTACCCGGCCCAGCCTGTTAATGCTGGATGAACCGGCAGCGGGGCTTAACCCAAAGGAAACCTCGGAGCTGGACCAGCTGATTCTGCGCCTGCGGGATGAACATGAGATTTCGGTACTGCTGATCGAACACGACATGGGGCTGGTGATGGGGATTTCGGACCATATCACCGTGATCAATCAAGGTGCGCCACTGGCGGATGGTACGCCGCTGCAGGTGCGCGAGAATCCCGACGTGATCAAGGCCTATCTGGGAGAAAGTTGATGCTGAAACTGGACAAGGTCTGTACCTACTACGGCAAAATCCAGGCGTTGCACGATGTCACGCTGGAGGTGAACCGTGGTGAAATCCTGACCCTGATCGGCGCCAACGGTGCCGGCAAAACAACCCTGATGATGACCATCTGCGGTGATCCCCGTGCTCAGAGCGGCCAGATCGAGTTTGACGGCCAGCCGATAGAGCAGTTCAAGACCTCCGACATCATGCGCATGGGACTGGCCGTGGTACCGGAGGGACGTCGCATTTTTCCTGGCATGACGGTGGAAGAGAACCTGTTCATGGGCAGCTTCTTTCGCTCTCGTGGCGAGGCTCAGACTCAGCTCAACCATGTTCTGGAACTATTCCCTCGTTTGAAGGAGCGTTTCAACCAGCGCGGCGGCACCATGTCCGGAGGCGAACAGCAGATGCTCGCGATCGGCCGTGCCTTGATGAGCAAACCGCGCCTGCTGTTACTGGATGAACCTTCACTGGGGCTGGCGCCGCTGATTATCCAGCAGATTTTCGGCATCATCGAGACACTGAGGGACGAAGGCGTGACCATCTTTCTGGTGGAACAGAACGCCCATCAGGCTTTGAAGATTGCAGACCGGGGCTATGTACTGGAAAATGGCCGCATTGTGATGAGCGGTACCGGTAATGCCCTGCTCAATGATGACAGCGTTCGCAAGGCTTACCTCGGCGGTTAACGGACAGGACTGATGCGCTTACTGATGATCTCGCTGCTGGCACTCTTTGCCAGCCTCACATTGCTGATTGTCGGCAACTCCTTCCTGATCACCCTGCTCGGGCTGCGTTTCAGCCTGCTCGGTATCGATGCCTCCACCATCGGTATGGTAATGGTGTGCTATTCGGCCGGGTTTGTGGTCGGTTCACTGTATGCGGACAGAGTTGTGCGCCGCGTGGGCCATATCCGTGCCTTTGCCGTGTTTGCCGCTCTGGCGGCCATGGCCGCACTGATCTATCCGCTGACCTACAACGTCTGGTACTGGGGCATTCTGCGCGGTATCGGCGGGCTCACCATCGCAGCGCTGTTCATCACCATCGAAAGCTGGTTCAGTGCGGTGGCCACCAACGCCAACCGCTCCAAGATCTTCTCCATGTATCAGATTGCGGCCTACTCGGCTGCCGCTGGCGGCCAGTTGTTGATCGGTAACGGCAACCCGATCAACTACGCCCTGTTTACCCTGTCGGCACTGTTTATCATTGCCGGCATCATCCCGCTGTCACTGTCACGCATGCACTCCCCGGAAATCAGCGAAACCACGCAGAAGATGTCGCTGCTGCAACTGATGCGACTGGCTCCGCTGGGCGTCGTAGCCGCCTTTACCGGCGGGATCTTTCTCGGCTCTTTCTACTCGCTGGTGCCGCTGTTCGCCAACCTGACAGGCCTTGAAAACAACCAGATATCAATCTACATGTTCGCATCCATCCTCGCGGCCATGCTCTGTGCCTGGCCCATCGGCTGGATCTGTGACCGTGTCCAGCGCAGCTATGTGCTGTTGGTGATCTGCCTGCTGGCGGGACTCTCCAGCGCCGCCAATGCCCTCACCGTCAACGATCCCTTTACCTGGCGCCTGATCGCCCTCTGTGTGCTGATGGGGCTTGCCTCAACGGTGTACTCCATCGCCGTGGCGATCACCAACGATGTGATGGACAGTTCCCAGATTATTGCCGCCAGCTCCGGCCTCTTGCTCAGCTACGGCCTCGGCAGTGTGCTGGGACCACTGGTCAGCTCGGCCCTGATGGAGCGTTTCGGCCCAGAGGCCCTGTTCCATACGCTGGCGGTGGCGCTGGTCAGCATGGCAGTCTATACCCTGTACCGTCAGTATCGCGTACCGCCCATGCCGGTGGAGGCGCAGGAGCACTTTATCCCGGCCATTCCGGATGTGCATGTCATTCCCGAGATTGACCCGCGGAACGAAGAGTTCGTCGATACACCCATTGAAGAGCTGTTCCGGGAAGAACCCGCCGGCTCAACACTGGAAAGCGGTGATGAAGGAGAGCTGATGCCCACGCCTGACGACAGCAACGAGCAGCCTCCGCGCCCGCCCAGAGAGCCGTAGCCCGGCAATTGACGCCGCCCATCCGATCACTCATTATCACTCGCGTATGTTTCACGGGCCGCAGCCGATTCGCTGCGGCCTTTTTCGTTCAGGTGCCCCCGATGTCGATTCCAATAGCCTATCTTGCCGTGGTGCTGATCTGGTCCACCACCCCACTGACCATTGCCTGGAGCAGCGAAACCGTTGACCCGGTCATGGCAGGCTGGGTACGCATGCTCATCGCCTCCCTGCTTGGGCTGGGTCTGCTGCGCCTGTTGCGCATCCCCCTGCCACTGCATCGTCAGGCCCAGACCACCTATGCCTGTGCCTCTCTTGGGGTATTTGGTGCCATGTGCTGCACCTATATCGCCTCGCGCTACGTGCCCTCGGGGCTGATCTCCATCATGTTCGGGCTGGCACCCATTCTGTCCGCCATTCTCGGCCAGTGGCTGCTGCCTGAGCCAGCCCTGCGCGCCTACCGCTGGGTTGCCTGTGTACTGGCCTTTGCCGGGCTTGGCGTCATCTTCACCGATGAACTGGCCCTTGGTGGCAACAGCCTGCCGGGACTGCTGCTGTTGCTGCTGGCGGTAGCGCTGTTCAGTCTCAGTGCCGTACTGGTCAAGCGCACCGGCGCTCAGGTACACCCGCTGGCACATACCGTGGGGGCGCTGCTGTGGTCCTTGCCCGGTTTCGCCCTGACCTGGTGGCTGCTGGGTGGCGAGCCGCTGGTGATCGACCCAAGCAGCCGCGCCTTCTGGTCTATCCTGTACTTGGCGGTGTTCGGTTCGCTGATCGGTTTTGTCAGCTATTTTCATGTGCTGCGACACCTGCCACCCAGCACCGTGGCACTGGTCACGCTGATCACCCCGGTATTTGCCCTGCTGCTGGGACACCTGCTGAATGACGAGCCTCTGACCGCGGGCCTGTGGCAAGGTTGCCTTCTGGTCGTAAGCGGGCTGGCACTGTTTTTCTGGGGCCATCGTTTGCCACTGCGCCAGCGCCCCTGAACCGGAAAACGGCATGAAAATACTGACCCTGATCCGCCACGCCAAGTCCAGCTGGGATGACCCCGGCCTTGCAGATTTTGACCGCCCGCTGAATCGGCGCGGCCAGCGTGACCTGCCGCTGATGGTGGCCCGCATGCAGCAGCACGGCCCTGATCCCGACCGGCTGGTCTACAGTACAGCACTGCGCACTCGCCAGACGGCAGCGCCGCTGATCGAGGCGTTCGGACTGGCAGACAGTGACGCTCAGGCCAGCGACAGGCTCTATGAAGCCACTTGCGAGACCCTGCTGTCGCAGCTGCAACAACAGCCGGATGAAACTGATCATCTGATGCTGGTCGGTCACAATCCCGGGCTGCTGGAGCTGGCACAGTGGCTCTGTGCCGATGCTCCCGGGCGTTTGCCAACAGCCGCCATCGTTCAGCTTGGACTGAAACCGGACCGCTGGCGTGATCTGATGCCGAACTGTGCCGAGCCTCTGTGGCTGGATTATCCAAAACTGCACCACCCTTCCAGCAAATAGCCCGCCGATCGGCTAGAATCAGCGCCCTTCAACCCGCACGCAGACGGAGAACGGTTTTGAGCCTCTACCTGGAGACACTGGGCTACACCGCCAACATTGTAGCCCCGATTTTTTTCATTCTGTTCCTCGGCTATCTGTTGCGCCGCATGCGGCTGATTGACGAGGCGTTTGTTGCCACCGGCTCCAGACTGGTGTTCGTGATCACGCTGCCGGCACTGGTATTCATGTCCATTGCACGGATGGACTTCCACGCCGTGTTCAACCCCCAGCAGTTGGGGTACGTACTGATCACCATACTGCTCTCCTTTGCACTGATCTGGTGGATCGCCGCCCGCTGGATCAAGGCGCCTGAGGATCTGGGTGTGTTTATTCAGGGAGCCTTTCGCAGCAACTATGGCATCATCGGCCTTGCCGTCAGCTTCAACCTGTTTGGTCAGGATGGACTGGCACAGGCTTCGCTACTGTTGGCGCTGGTGATTCCGCTGTTCAATGTACTCTCCATCATTTGCCTGAGTGTCCCCATGCAGCGCAGCGAGGCGATGCGCCTGAGCGACACCCTGCTGGAGATTCTGAAAAACCCGTTGATTCTGGCGGTGCTGCTGGCGCTGCCTGTGTCATGGTTTGGGCTGCAATTGCCCGAGGTTGTGGCTCGAACCGGCAACTACTTTGCCAACCTGACCCTGCCACTGGCCCTGCTCACCATTGGCGCCTCACTCAACCTGAAAAGCCTGCACGACACCTCATCGCAGGCATTCTGGGCAACCGCACTGAAGCTGGTTATCCTGCCGCTGGTGCTGACACTGGGAGCCTGGCTGTACGGCTTTGAGGGACAGGAGCTGGCAATCATGATGGTGCTGTTTGGCTGCCCCACCGCCGCTGCCAGTTTTGTCATGGCCCGCGCGATGGGCGGCAACGCTCAGCTGGCCGCCAATATCGTACTGACAACCACACTGGGATCGGTGCTGACACTCAGCGGAGGAATCTATCTGCTGCGCCTGCTGGGCGTGATCTGAGGCGGACACAAAGGGGTAAAAGTGGATATGCTGAAATCACTGTTTACATCTCACTATGACAAGTTCGCCGCCGCCATAGTGAAAGGCGATGAAGAGCGCACTGTCAGGCTGCTGGGCAAGCTCTCGGCAGAGGCGCTGCAGCAGCTTGATGACGATGGCCGGCCGCTGCTGGAGCTGGCGATACGGTCGGGCCAACCACGCATTCTGCAGCTGTTGCTGCAGCGCACTCCCGCACCACTGCCAAAGGCAGCCTGTGGCACACCCTTGACCGTACTGGCACTGCAGCAGACCGACAACAGCCTTCATTTGCTGTCGGCACTGCTCAGAGCAGGAGCCGACAGCAACCTTATCCATGCCGGCTGTCCCCTGCTGCATCACTGTATCGAGTATTGTCGAGAAGCTGAGCTGATGCTGCATCTAAGCCGGCTGCTGGAGCATGGTGCCGATATCAATCAGCCTGACGAGAACGGCACCACATTACTGCTTCGACTGCTGCCCTCCGGCAACCTGCCATTGCTGCAGTTTCTGCTGCAGTCCGGTGCCGGATGCGAGTCCCACTGGCTGGAAAGCGTGGAGGACCCGGCACTGCTCAGTCAGCTGCACCGGACACTGGATGATATAAGGATTCGGAAGATGATGCTGGGCCGCTGAGACCTCAGGCGGCAGGCGCCACCACGCCCAGACGAGGGATCTCAATGGCGGGGCAGCGGTCCATCACAATTTCAAGCCCGGCCGCTTCGGCGCGCTCGGCGGCGGCTTCATTGATTACTCCCAGCTGCATCCAGACCGCACTGGCTCCGATTTCGATCGCCTCATCGACCACATAGCCGGCATCCACCGAGTTACGAAAAATATCGACCAGATCCACCTTGCCCTCAATTTCGGCAAGCTTGGGTACAACCTTCTGCCCCATCAATTCCTGCCCGGCCAGTGCCGGATTGACCGGAATCACTTCATAGCCACTGGCCAGCAGATAGGACATCACCTGGTAACTGGCACGGTGAGATTTGGCACTGGCACCCACCAGTGCAATACGATGGCTGCGTTCGAGCAGTGTTTTAATCTTGTTATCCTGCATCACGCGTTTTCCTTTTACAGACTGGACATTCAGGGTCGGGGCGCAGCCTGAGGCTGCGCCATTGCATTCGTTTGCCATCCAGCAGCAGCAGTCTGCCGGTCAGGGGCTCGCCAATACCGGCCAGCAGCTTGAGTGCTTCCATCGCCTGCATGCTGCCGATCACGCCCACCAGCGGCGGGAATACGCCGGATTCACTGCAGGAGAGTGACGCCTCATCACCCTCTTCATACAGGCAGCGGTAGCAGGGCGACTGTGCATCACGCGGATCATAGGCACTGATCTGGCCGTCAAAGCGAATTGCAGCCCCGGATACCAGCGGTACGCCGGCGGCAAAGCAGGCACTGTTAAGCGCAAAACGGGTGGCAAAGTTATCGCTGCAATCCAGTACCAGATCCACCTCACATACCTGACGCTCCAGCGCTTCGCCCTGCAACCGCTGGTCAACTGCCGTAATCCGGACAGACGGATTGATCGCCTTCAGTCTGGCCTCAGCCGAGCTGACCTTGGCTTCACCGCAGGCACCCTCGGCATGAATAATCTGGCGCTGAAGATTGGTCAGATCCACTCGATCATCATCCACCAGCACCAGCTCACCCACACCGGCTGCAGCCAGATAGGCGGCGGCAGGACCGCCCAGCCCTCCAAGGCCCACAATCAGGACACGCGCAGCCTGCCAGGCATCCTGACCGGCAATATCCACCTCCGGCAGCATGATGCTGCGACTGTAGCGCAGCAGCTGATCATCACTGAGCATTGTCACCTCGCAGGACTGTATCACCGCGCCAGCAGCCACCACTGACACGATCATTGCCACCGTAGTCGCGGGCACTGAACACCTGTGCATACCCCAACTGCTGCAGCAGCCGGCGTACGGCCTGCGCCTGATCGTAGCCATGTTCCAGCAACAGCCAGCCTTGCGGGCTCAGGTACTGACGGGCTGCCGCCGCGATCTGTTCGATATCGGCCATTCCCTTGCGTTCGGCAATCAGTGCGCTCAAAGGTTCAAAGCGCACATCGCCCTGCTGCAGATGTGGATCATCCGGATCGATGTAGGGCGGATTGCTGACGATCATGTCAAACTCACCATCCAGCGGCTCACACCAACTGCCCTGGCGAACTTCAACATTAGTCAGTTCATGTTCGGCTGCATTGATCTGTGCCAGCTTTACCGCATCCGGCTGCAGATCGGTGGCCACCAGCTGCCATCTGGGGCGTTCGCTGGCCAGCGCCAGTGCCAGAGCACCGGTTCCGGTACCCAGGTCTGCCACCCGAGCCGTATCGGCATCCAGTCGCAGCAGTGCCTGTTCCACCAGCACTTCGGTGTCCGGACGGGGAATCAGGGTGGCCGGGCTTACACGCAGGCGCAGGGTCCAGAAGTCACGGTAACCCAGCAGATGCGCCACCGGCTCACCGGCCTTGCGCCGCTCAAACAGTGCCAGAAAGGCCGCCTGCTGATGAGCGGTCAGGGATTTTTCCGGCCAGGTAAACAGCCAGCTGCGCGGCTGTTGCAGCACTTCGCACAGCAGCAATTCGACATCCAGACGTGCACTGTCGCTGACCGCTTCCAGCTCGGTTGCCCGGCCAAGCGCAGCGGCAATGGTCAGACAGTCACTCACCGGACAAGGCGCCCAACTGCTCGGCCTGATATTCGGTACGCAGCGGCTGAATCACCTGATCCAGGTCTCCGGCCATCACTTCGTTCAGGCGGTAGATCGTCAGATTGATACGGTGATCGGTCAAGCGCCCCTGCGGGAAATTGTAGGTACGGATGCGCTCGGAGCGATCACCTGAACCGACCAGACTCTTGCGTGTACTGGCCTGTGCTACCTGCTGCCTGTCCAGCTCAGCCTGCTTCAGGCGTGATGCCAGCAGCGCCATCGCCTTGGCGCGGTTCTTGTGCTGTGAGCGCTCTTCCTGACACTCCACCACCAGCCCGGTGGGCAGATGGGTAATGCGGATCGCGGAGTCGGTCTTGTTGATGTGCTGACCGCCGGCACCTGAGGCGCGGAAAGTATCCACACGCAGGTCGGCCTTGTTGATTTCGATCTCGGCAGACTCGTCCAGCTCAGGCATGATCGCAACCGTACAGGCCGAGGTGTGGATGCGTCCCTGCGACTCGGTCTCGGGGACACGCTGTACACGGTGGGCACCGGACTCAAACTTCAGCTGGGCATAGACATCCTGACCGGCCACCCGGCTGATGATCTCCTTGTAACCGCCGTGTTCCCCCTCGCTGGCGCTGATCACCTCGACTCGCCAGCCCTTGCGCTCGGCGTAACGGGAGTACATGCGAAACAGGTCGCCGGAAAAAATCGCGGCCTCATCACCGCCGGTTCCTGCGCGAATTTCCAGGAAGACGTTGCGGTGATCATTGGGGTCCTTCGGCAGCAGCAGAATCTGCAGCTCGGCTTCCAGCTGCTCGATGCGCTCGCGGGCCGACTCGATCTCTTCGCGCGCCATTTCGCGCATCTCGGCATCGTCTTCCTGCAGCATCTGTTCGGCGGAGGACTGGTCCTCTACCGCCTGCTGCCAGCGTGAAAAACTCTGGGCCACCGGCTCCAGCTCGGAATATTCGCGGGAGTAGTCTCGAAAACGGGTCTGGTCGGAAATCACTTCAGCATCGCTGAGCAGCGCAGCCAGCTCCTCATAACGCTCGCAAAGGGACTCAAGCCGGTGTTGTATGGAGGCTTTCATCGTGACGCAGACTCCTGTTGCTGTCTCATGAACCGCTGTGGTCGGGGGGTGTAAGCTGATACAGTTCCTGTACCAGTTGCAGCAGCTCTTCACGCCCTTCGGCGGACGCCTGGCGCAGCTGAACGGTCGGTTGATGCAGCAGTTTATTGGTCAGTCCGTGGGCGAAACGCTGCAGCACGTCTTCAGCCGGTTTGCCATTGGCCAGCATGCGCATGGCTTTTTCCAGCTCCTGTGCCGCCGTTTCATGGGCACTTTGTCGCAGCAGGGTAAGTGTGTCGACCGCATCCAGCTCACGCAGCCGGCGCATGTACTCCAGTGTTCCGGTTTCAATAATGCCCTCGGCATCACGGGCCGCGCTCTGACGCTCACGCTGATTTTCCTCAATCACTTCCTTGAGGTCGTCAACCGTATACAGATAGACATCATTCAGCTCACCCACCTGCGGTTCGATATCACGCGGTACCGCGATATCCACCATGAAGATCGGCCGGTGCTTGCGTTTTTTCAGCGCCGCTTCCACGGCGCCCTTACCCAGAATCGGTAACTGGCTGGCGGTAGACGCAATCAGAATATCGGTCTGGGGCAGCTCGTCGGGGATCTGTCCCAGCTCAATGGCACGCCCGTTGAACTCCTCCGCAACGGACAGCGCACGTGCAAGCGTACGGTTTGCCACCGTAATCTGCTGCACACCGGCACGCTTGAGATGGCGTGCAACCAGCTCGATGGTCTCACCGGCTCCGATCAACAAAGCCCGGCTTTTACCCAGATCGGCAAAAATGTGTTGCGCCAGGCTAACGGCCGCATAGGCAACCGAAACCGGGTTTTGGCCGATGGCCGTCTGAGTACGCACATTCTTGGCCACCGAGAATGTACTGCGGAACAGCCGCCCCAATTCAACACTGACAAGCCCTTCGGCCTGAGACACCGAGAACGCAGACTTGAGCTGACCCAGTATCTGCGGCTCACCCAGCACCAGCGAGTCCAGCCCGCAGGCCACGCGCATCATGTGGCGTACCGCTTCATCGTCCCAGTAGGCATAGGAGCAGCGCTGCAGCTCATCCACGTCAAGGCCGTGATAACGCCCCAGCCACTCCAGCAGGGCACGGCTACCCTCCAGCTCGGTGGTAGAGCAGTAGAGTTCGGTCCGGTTACAGGTGGACAAGATCGCCACTTCGGAAAGCCGGGCATGCAGCCGCGCCTCATGCAGCGCCTGAGCCAGTTTTTCCGGTGCGAACGCCACCCGCTCACGTACTTCGACCGGTGCCGTTTTGTGATTGATCCCTAACGCCAGCAGAGCCATAGAAGGTTCGTATCACCCCATTACAGACAAGCGCGTAATCATACACCTTTGCCGCGTCCGGATTAACCCACCCGTGTCAGTTCTGCGTACAGGACTGAATAACCCGTTGTCGGGCAGGCTGCAGATGGCATGACAGCCCCGACTCAATTGCTCTATAGTGAGATTTCCAACCCATCAGGATCGGAAAAGTGCATCAGTTTATGAACAAGCCCCTGCTGATCAGCCTGATCACCAGCCTGCTGATCACCGGCTGCAGCCAACTGGAAAGGACGCCCTCCTCCGCGAATGTGGATACCCTTGAGCTGGCGCCAAGTACCACCTACGTCAAAGGCGAGTTCCATGCCGAGAGCCTGTATCAGCTGCTGAGCGCCGAACTGGCCGGAAAGCAGGGCCGTTTTGATCTCGCTCTCGATCACTATTTGAACCAGACCCGACTGACCCGAGACCCTGGGGTAGCCGAACGCGCCACGCGTATTGCCCAGTTCCTGCGTCGTACCGATGCGGTCATGGAAACCAGTCGGCTGTGGAGCGAAATCGACCCTGACAACATTGAGCCTCTGCACATACGTGCCAATATCCTGTTGCATGAACGCCAGTTTGAGGCAGCTCTGCCACTGCTGGAGCAGGTACTGGAGCAGGGGGGCGACGAGGCACTGACCCTGATCGCCGCACAGAGCGACGAGATGCCCGCCGAAGTTGCCGAGCACTACTACGACCTGCTGACCCGTCTTAGCCGACAGCAACCGGAGCAGCTCGATTACCTGCTGACACGGGTGTTGCTGCTGCGTCAGCTGGACCGAACCATGGCCGCGGCAGAACTGTTGGACGCCGGACTGCGTGTCGAGCCCGAACAGGCTGAACTGGTATTGCAGCGTGCCGAGATCTATCGTCAGCAGGGGCAACCGGCACAAGGGTTGAAGCTGGTCCAGCGCGCTCTGCGCCACGAACCCGAGCATACTCGCCTGGCGGCCTCGCGCGCTCAGCTGCTGCTGCTGTCCGGACAAACCGACGCGGCCTGGGATGCGATCCAGCAACTGCTGCGGCAACAGCAGGACAATCACCAGCTGCGCTATTATTTCGCCCTTTTATTGCTGGAAAACAACCAACCCGAACAGAGTCGCCGGCTGCTGCAACAGCTGCTGGACCAACAGCCTGACAACTCGGCACCACACTTTTACCTGGGCGTAATTGCTCAGCAACAGGAGCAGCGCGAACTGGCTCTGGAGCATTTCCTTCAAGTCGATCAGGGCCCCAACCTGATTCAGGCCTACGCTCGCGCCCTCAGCCTGTTTGAAAGCGCCGACGAACAGGCAAGGGTGGCCGCGCTGATCGAGTCAGGTCGAGAAAACCACCCGGACCAACAGGAAGACCTGATCATTCTGCAGGTCGAGTGGCTCGACCGAGTGGGCCTGCGCCCCGAGGCACTGGCCATTCTGGACCAGGCGCTGGAACAGTCCCCCGACAGCGTCAATCTGCTGTATACCCGCTCCATGCTGACCGATGCCGATCAGTCACAACGCATGATCAATGACCTGCGCCGGGCACTGGTACTGGATCCGGACAACCCGATGCTGCTTAACGCGCTCGGCTACACCCTGACTCTCTATTCGGACGAACTGGAAGAGGCGCACGCCCTGATCAGTCGCGCACTGGCGCAGCAACCGGAAGATGCCGCCATTCTGGACTCCATGGGCTGGGTTTTGCACAAGCTGGGGCGTAATGAAGAAGCTCGCCATTTTCTGCAGCAGGCCCATGCCCGCTACCCGGATCCCGAGGTGACCGCTCATCTGGTACAGGTCCTGTGGGCGTTGGACGAACAGCAACTGGCGATTGAACTGCTGCAGCAGGCACTGGCACAGCAGCCGGACAACCCGCATCTGCTGGAAGCAGCCGACGCGATCGGAGTCACGCCATGAGGGCTTTCCTGCCACTGCTACTGGTATTGTTCCTGGGTGGCTGCAGTCAGCTGCAAACCCGCGAGCCGACCATGCCGACAGATCCACGCCCGGTGTTGCAGCTTGAGCACTGGTCACTGGAGGGCCGCATCGGCATTCGCCATGACGGCGAAATCAACAGCGCCAACCTCAACTGGCAACAGCAGCCCGATGCGTACCGGATCGCGCTGACCGGGCCACTTGGCCAGGGCGGCCTGCGGATCGAAGGCAGCGACAGCGACGTCAGCCTGCAGCAGGCAGGGTCTGACGAGGTACATCGAGCAACCACACCCGAAGCCCTGATGCAGCAGCTGCTGGGCTGGCACCTGCCACTGTCGCATGCCCGCTACTGGGTACGAGGGCTTCCGGACCCAACCCTGAGCTGGCAAGGACTGGTGGATCAGCAGGGATTCACCCAGGCCGGCTGGAAGGTTGAATATGATCGCTACACTCGCGCCGGCACACTGACATTGCCGGAAAAGATACGTCTGACTCGCCCGGATCTGCGCATTACACTGGTTGTCAGCCGCTGGACAACCAACCTGCACCCCTGAACCGATCGAAAACGGCAACAAATTTGCCACAGGGGTTGATTTCGACAGGCTCTTTGTTGAGAATATGCGCCTTCTTGGAGCGTGGTCCACACCACAGGAGACGACAGGGGTATCGCCAAGCGGTAAGGCACTGGATTCTGATTCCAGCATGCGGAGGTTCGAATCCTCCTACCCCTGCCAAACACCATGACAGACTTCCTCTCTACAACATCTAACTCCGACGCAATCGAGAAGGTAATCGCCGTGTCTAAAATGATGGTCTTCACCGGCAATGCAAACCCGGAGCTGGCTCAGAAAGTTGTCGAACGCCTCGATATTCCCATGGGCAAGGCACACGTTGGCCGCTTCAGTGACGGCGAAGTAAGCGTCGAGATCCAGGAAAATGTCCGCGGCAAGGATGTATTCATCATCCAGTCCACCTGCGCGCCCACCAATGACAACCTGATGGAGCTGATTGTGTTCGCTGACGCCATGCGTCGCGCCTCAGCTACCCGCATCACGGCTGTTATCCCCTATTTCGGCTACGCACGTCAGGATCGTCGGCCGCGCTCGGCACGCGTGCCGATCAGCGCCAAGGTCGTTGCCAGCATGATCGCCAACGTGGGTATTGACCGCGTATTGACGGTTGATCTGCACGCCGACCAGATTCAGGGCTTTTTCGACATTCCGGTGGACAACGTTTACGGCTCCCCGGTACTGCTGGATGACATTGTTGATCAGCAGTATGAAGACATCATCGTGGTCTCTCCGGACGTAGGCGGTGTTGTCCGCGCCCGTGCCGTCGCCAAGCAGCTCGACTGCGACCTGGCGATCATCGACAAGCGCCGCGAACGCGCCAACGAATCTCAGGTGATGAACATTATCGGTGACGTATCAGGCCGCACCTGCATTCTGGTGGATGACATGTGTGATACCGCCGGTACCCTGTGCAAGGCTGCCAAGGCACTGAAAGACAAGGGCGCAGCCCGTGTGGTGTCCTACGTGACCCACCCGGTTCTGTCCGGCCCGGCAATCAACAACATTATCGGCTCTCAGCTGGATGAACTGGTCGTTTCCGACACCATCCCGCTGTCCGAGCAGGCGCAGAAGTGTGACAAGATTCGTCAGCTGTCACTGTCGCCTCTGCTGGCAGAAGCGGTACGCCGTGTCTGCAATGAAGAATCCATCAGCGCCATGTTCCGCTAACCGGAACGGGCACTGAACCACGGGCCTGTCCCGTGACTTGAAGGTCCACCATGGACCGCTCACATGCTGCATGCTTCTGGTCGCGGGGGTATGCAGCTTTAATATATAAGGTATATAAAACATGGCTAAATTTACTGTAAACGCTGTTGCCCGTGACGATCAGGGGAAAGGTGCGAGCCGCCGCCTGCGTCGTGAAGGTCTGGTACCGGGCATCATCTACGGCTCTTCCGAGCCGAAGGCGATCTCCGTGATCGGCAAGGACCTCTACCGCATGCTGCTGGAAGACGGTTTCTACTCGTCCATCCTGACTCTGAACCTCGACGGTCAGGACCAGCCGGTTATCATCAAGGATCTGCAGCGCCACCCGTCCAAGCCGGTTGTACTGCATGCTGACTTCCAGCGCATCGATGACAGCCAGAAGATCAAGCTGCAGGTTCCGCTGGCATTCGTGAACTTCGAAAAGTCTGCTGCCGCCAAGGCCGCAGCCAAGTTCGCTCAGGAAGCTGCCACCGTTGAAATTTCCTGCCTGCCGAAAGACCTGCCGGAAGCTCTGGAAGTGGAACTGGGCCAGATCGAAATGGGCCAGACCGCTCACCTGTCCGACATTTCACTGCCGGAAGGCGTCGAAATCGTTGCCCTGCGTCGCGGTGAAGATCATGACCAGAGCGTTGGCTACTGCTACGCACCGCGTGGTGCTCGCGCCGCCAAGTAAGTTCTGACAGACAGGCACAGGCATGAATGACCGGATTCAACTGATCGTCGGTCTCGGCAACCCCGGGACAGAGTACAGCCAGACCCGTCACAATGCCGGTGCCGAGCTGGTGGAGCAGCTTGCTGCCCACCAGCACACCTCCTTGCAACCGGAGAAAAAATTCTTCGGCCTCTATGGCAAGGTGCTGATCAACCACCAGCTGGTCCATCTGCTGATTCCCACAACCTACATGAATCGCAGCGGGCAATCTGTGGCAGCGCTGGCCAACTTCTACAAGATTCCCACCAGCGACATACTGGTCGTGCATGATGAGCTGGACATCCAGCCCGGCACCGCTCGCCTGAAGCAGAGCGGCGGACACGGCGGACACAACGGCCTGCGCGACATCATCAGCAAGCTGGGGAATGACCGAAATTTCTATCGCCTGCGTATCGGCATCGGCCACCCGGGCAGCGCCGCTCAGGTATCCGGCTTTGTTCTGAGCAAGGCTCCGGTATCCGAACGCGACAAGACGCAGGCTGCCATTGACGAAGCGCTGCGCGCTCTGCCACTCGCTGTCAGCGGCGACTGGGCACGCGCAATGAATCAGCTGCACAGCTTCAACGGCTAACCTCAACACAGGATCTGATCATGGGTTTCAAATGCGGTATTGTCGGACTTCCCAACGTCGGCAAGTCCACGCTCTTCAATGCCCTGACCAAAGCGGGCATCGACGCCGAGAACTTTCCCTTCTGTACCATTGAGCCGAATGCCGGCGTTGTCCCCATGCCGGACCCGCGCCTGAATGCACTGGCCGAAATCGTCAAGCCCGAACGCGTCATCCCGACCACCATGGAGTTTGTGGATATCGCCGGTCTGGTAGCGGGGGCCTCCAAGGGTGAAGGTCTGGGCAACAAGTTCCTGGCCAACATCCGTGAAACCGATGCCATCGCGCATGTGGTGCGCTGCTTCGAGGATGACAACGTCATCCACGTCTCCAACCGCATTCATCCGCTGGAAGATATTGAAACCATCAATATGGAGCTGGCACTGTCGGATCTGGATTCCTGCGAAAAGCAGCTGCTGCGCGTTCAGCGCAACGCCAAGGGTGGCGACAAGGAAGCCATCGCCGCCAAGGCGCTGCTGGAAAAAATGATCCCGCATCTGGCTGAAGGTCTGCCGGTACGAGGGCTCGATCTGAGCGACGATGAGCGCAAGCTGGCCCGCAGTTTCCACCTCCTGACCACCAAGCCAACCATGTACATCGCCAACGTGTCTGAGGATGGCTTCGAAAACAACCCCTACCTGGACCAGGTGAAGGAACTGGCCGCCTCCGAAGGTGCCGAGGTGGTTGCGATCTGCAACAAGCTGGAGTCTGAAATTGCCGAGCTGGAAGACGAGGAGAAACTCGAGTTCCTGCAGGAGATGGGCATGGACGAACCCGGCCTTGATCGCGTCATCCGCGCCGGCTACAGCCTGCTTGGCCTGCAGACCTACTTTACCGCCGGGGTGAAGGAAGTGCGCGCCTGGACCGTCAAGATCGGCGCTACCGCGCCTCAGGCCGCTGGCGTGATCCATACCGACTTCGAAAAGGGCTTCATCCGTGCCGAAGTGATCAGCTATGACGACTTCATCGCCCACAAGGGTGAGCAGGGTGCGAAGGATGCCGGTCGCTGGCGCCTGGAAGGCAAGGAGTACATCGTTAAAGACGGCGACGTGATCCACTTCCGCTTTAACGTCTGATTCGTTTTTTTGCTTTCAAGCCGTTGACAGGGTTACGAAAACAGGGAATAATTCGCGGCCTTGAAAGCTTATGGCAATGTAGCTCAGTTGGTTAGAGCAACGCATTCATAATGCGTGGGTCGCAGGTTCGAGTCCCGCCATTGCCACCATGCTTTCAGATACAGGGGTATAGCCAAGCGGTAAGGCAACGGGTTTTGATCCCGTCATGCGGAGGTTCGAATCCTCCTACCCCTGCCATTTTATGGCAATGTAGCTCAGTTGGTTAGAGCAACGCATTCATAATGCGTGGGTCGCAGGTTCGAGTCCCGCCATTGCCACCATGCTTTACAGGGGTATCGCCAAGCGGTAAGGCACTGGATTCTGATTCCAGCATGCGGAGGTTCGAATCCTCCTACCCCTGCCATCTTCTCCCGCACGCTCTTCACTTCTTGACCCTTGGTCGACCTGACACGCAGTGACTTTGCCGGTAATATGGGTGCTGAAAATCCCCCGTTATTCCAGGTACACAACATGAGTGGTTCCACGGACGAGCTGTTACACGCACTGGCCAATCAGGCTCAGCATGATGCACCCAGACGCAACATCAACCTGCTGTTTGCCGCCTGCGACGGCATCCAGATAGACCAGCTGCTGACCACTCTCAGAACTGCACGCTTTTCACCCCGTGGCCAATCGGTGCAAAGCAGTGACGAACTGCTCAATGTACTCAGTCAACGTTCCTGGGACCTGCTGATCTTTGCCAGCAAAGAGCATTACAGCACTGAACTGACTCCCGCCAAGGCTTTGGACCTGCTGAACCGCCTGAACCGAGACATACCGGTGATCCTGCTGTCACCGGGTCATGAATACCAGGACCCGACCCACTGGCTTGGCATCGGTGTACAGGCGGTACTCCCCGAGCGTAACAACGAACTGCTGTTGCTGGAGCTGGGCCGGCTCTACACCCAGCTGCAAACACGTCGTGAACTGCGTGACGCACAGAGCCGACTGGCACAGCTGCAGCAGCGCAGCCAGAAGCTGGTAGAAAGCTCGCCTCTGGCAATCTGTCTGCTATATAACGGCCTGATCCGATATGCCAACAAAAGCTTTGCTCACCTGTTCGGCTACGATGATGCCGAGCACCTGCTGGAACACTCCCTGCGTCAGTTACTGGAAGAGCGCTTCAGGGATGATCTGGACCAGATATTGCGAGAGTGTGATCACAGCGGCTGCGCACTGCAGCGCAACCTGACCGCCCTCAGACCGGACGACACCCGCTTCGAGGCGCGCTTCAGCTTCGCACCCACCGAATATGACGGCAACCCCTGCCTTGAGGTCGAGATCATCACCGATTTCGATGAATCGGATGAGGTGTTCCGTGACATTAACCCGATCAGCGGCCTGAGCAATCATCAGGCCTTTATGCGCTCACTGGAGATTGCCTGCAATAATGCCCGCCGCGGCGGACAGGATCGCAACCTGATGCTGCTGACACTGGACCATCTGGAAGTGATTCGCGCCGAAGTCGGCATCGACGGGGTCGACCTCATCCTGCGTGACATTGCCGGTATTCTGAAGCAGCAGGTCAGCCGCGCCCACCTGCTGGCCCATCTGGATGACAACAGTTTTGCCATCATTCTCCACACCGCAGACCCCAACAAGGCCGTCGAAATTGGAAAGCAGCTGTGTCACGCCGTCAGCAGTCATATCTGCCAGGTACAGGACACCGCCATCCATACCACGCTGTCGGTAGGTGTCGTCGTCATCAATGACAGCGCCCCGACCCCCATAGAGCTGGTGTCACGCGCCCAAATGGTGGCCGAGAGCCTGCATCACGGCAACCGGCCCGGCAATGGTGTGAGTCTTTTTCAGGAAGAGAAGACCCTGCTCTCCAGCAGCGATGCAAAAATGAGCAAGCGCTTGCTCAATGCGCTTAAGATGGATCGATTCCGCCTCCTGTACCAGCCGGTCGTGCCTCTGCGGCTGGAAACGCCGACCCAGTATTACGAGGTACTGCTGCGCCTGATGAGCGACAGTGACAAGGAGATCTCCCCTAACGCCTTCATCGCCCAGGCGATAGAGCCCGAAGTACTGGTCGAGCTGGACCGCTGGGTCATCAGCCGGGCGCTGTCAGAGCTGAGCAGCAAGCAGAACATTCAGAAGCGCACACACCTGCTGATCAACCTCTCCGGCCCGTCACTGCGCAGCACTGAGCTGGTGCAGTGGCTGGGTGAGGAGTTGCGCCACAGCCATGTCCCCGCCGAGTATCTGGTATTCGAAATCAGCGAAAGTGATGCTGCCGTTGATTTGATTGCGGCACGCCATTTTGCCCGTGCCATTCAGCAACTGCACTGCCAGGTATGCCTTAAGCATTTCGGCAGCTCACCCAACTCGGAGCACGTACGCAAGGAGCTGGATTCCGAGTTTATCAAGCTGGATGGTTCCTACATTCAGGACCTGCAGAATCGAAACCTGACACTGGAATCGCTGCAGGAGATGCTGGCACCCCTTAAGCAGCAGAACAAACTGATCATCGCCCCTCTGGTTGAAAAAACCCGCGTGATCAGCGATCTGTTCAGTGCCGGTGTACATCTGATTCAGGGGCATTACCTGCAGCCACCGCGGGAAGAGATGGATTACGACTTTTTCGAGGGATAGTGCACGGCCGTGACAGCCTGCTCAGAGCAGGCTGTCACGATCACGGAATCCGATCAGATACAGAATGCCATCCAGACCCAGGGTGGAGATCGCCTGCTTGGCACTCTGGCGCACCAATGGTTTTGCTCTGAAGGCAATCCCGAGCCCTGCGATGGACAGCATCGGCAGGTCATTGGCACCATCACCCACTGCGATGGTCTGTTCCAGTCGCACCCCTTCCTTCTCGGCAATTTCACGCAACAGCTGCGCCTTGCGCTCACCATTGACGATGGTACCCACCACCTCGCCGGTAACCTTGCCATCACGGATGTCCAACTCATTGGCATACACATAGTCAAAGCCGAGCTTCTGCTGCAGGTAATGACCGAAGTAGGTAAAGCCTCCAGACAGGATGGCGGTCTTGAAACCCAGCGCCTTCAGATGACCCACCAGCTCGGCTGCACCTTCGGTTAGCGGCAGACGCTGTGCAATGCGTTCCAGCACGGACGCATCCAGCCCTTTGAGCAAGGCGACACGGCGACGGAAGCTCTCGTTGAAGTCGATCTCGCCACGCATCGCCGCCTCGGTAATTTCAATCACCTGCTCACCAACTCCAGCTTCCTTGGCCAGCTCGTCAATCACCTCTGCCTCGATCAGGGTGGAGTCCATATCGAACACCACCAGCCGGCGGTTGCGACGGAAAATATCATCCTTCTGGAAGGCGATATCCACATCCAGATCACTGGCAGTTTTAAGGAACTCTTCACGCAATGCCGCGGCATCCGCCGGCATGCCCCGCACCGAGAACTCGACACAGGCGCGAGTCTGGCCCATTCCCTCATCCTGCAAGGAGATACGACCGGACAGGCGGCTGATATTGTCGATATTCAGGCCATGATCGGCGGCAATGGCGGTCACCCGTGCAATATGCTCGGCACTGATGCGCCGCGCCAGCAGAGTAATGATGTGGCGTGACTTGCCCTGACCTTCGACCCAGTGCTCATAGGCCGCATCATCGACCGGCTCAAAGCGCACCAGCATGTTCATCTCATGGGCCTTGAACAGGATATCGCGCAGCAAGGGAGATGATTCCGACTCCTTGGGTACCTGAATCAGAATACCCAGCGAGAGCGTGTTGTGAATGACCGCCTGGCCGATATCCAGGATATTGATATGATAGCGGGCGAGGATCCCGGTGATAGCCGAGGTCACGCCCGGACGGTCGTCACCGGAAATTGTCAGCAGGATGATTTCGTTCATCGCACCCTTCCGTTAAATGAGGCATCGCTGGTATCTCCAGCATCTGGCTGCGATTATATCAGAGCGACCGCACCGGACGCAGTGCCGTCCTGCCCTTTTAGCCCGAGGAGTCTGTGTGTTTGAATCACTGCTGCAAGTATTGCCGCTGACGCCCACCAGCATTGTGGTGCTGATCGCACTGATTGCGATGCTGGAATCTCTGGCTTTTATCGGCCTGCTGCTGCCCGGTGTTGCCCTGCTGTTTGCACTGGCCGTCATGGCCGGCTCTGCAGGAGTATCACTGTGGGCCTGTCTTCTGGCAGCGTTCACGGGCGCGGTGTGTGGGGATGGCATCAGCTTTCTGTTGGGGCGCTATTCCGCCACACCAATCCGCCGCCTTGGCTGGCTGCAAAGACACCCCGAATGGCTGCAGCGGGGCGAAGCATTTTTCCGGCGCTGGGGCGGGCTCAGCATCGTCACCGGTCGCTTTGTTGGTCCGATTCGTCCTGTCATTCCGTTTGTGGCCGGCAGCTGCGGCATGCGGGGCCTGAATTTCAGTTTCTTCAACCTGATCTCGGCTTTGGGTTGGGCACCGCTGTATCTGCTGCCCGGATATTTCACCGGCCGAGGGCTCACCACCGCCTCACCTCAACTGGCCCCGCTTTTCTGGTCAGCGGCTGTACTGCTGTTTACCCTGCTGCTGTTTCAACAGTTTCATCACCGGCTGAAACCACATGGCACGCTTCACACTTACTGGAGCCGAGTACTCCCCGCCCCCTGGCCGCCCGGACCAACACTACTGCTGCTCTGTGCGTTGACCGCTCTGACCGGCATCACGCTTCTGAGCTTTGAAGCTGCTGGCATCCGCATCAACACGGCACTGCTCGTGCCTCTGAGTTCAGCCGGAGACGCCTGGCCACAACTGACGCGGGTGATGACGCTGATCGGTGATATTCCACTTGTTGCCGGCCTTGCACTGCTGTGCGCGCTGTTTGGCATGATGCGAGGCGATGGCTGGCGTGGCTGGGGGGTTTTTGTGGGGGTCGCCGGCGTCATCCTGCTTAACCACATACTGAAGCAACTGTTCGGTCTGCCACGACCTGAAGACAGCGGGCTGACTGATTTCAGCTACCCCAGCGGGCATGCCTCAGCCGCCGCCGCATTCTTTACCCTGACGGCCGTATGGCTGCTGCACAACCGGGATCACCATACCCGCCATCTGGGGTATCTGTGCACCATACCGCTGATTCTGGCCGTTGCGCTGTCTCGCCCAATGCTGGGAGTACACTGGCCCATGGACGTGGTGGCGGGAGTTGCCGAAGCACTGGTGATCACGGCGCTGTATCGGATATGGCTGTATCACTGGCCCGCGCCGGTCAGAATGCCACTGAGTTGGGCAGGGGTGTTATGTGTATTGACGGGGCTTTATGTGGTGCTGACATTCGACCTGGCTGCCGGGCGTTACCCCGGCAGCTGAGTCAAGCATCAGTCCTTGCGCTTTTGGCGCGCCTTGGGAGGGTGCTTGCGCTTCTGGGCAGCCTTGCGTTTGGTGGCAGCACCGGCGGGTTTATCCCCGTCAGTGCGGCCTTCAGGCTTTTTTGAGCGGCGACGCCCCTTGGCATGATCCGGCTTGCCGCGACCATCCGCGATCTGACCCTTGGCCAGCTTTTCGCGCTGACT
Source organism: Marinobacterium sp. MBR-109 (assembly GCF_040547565.1). Classification (NCBI taxonomy): domain Bacteria; kingdom Pseudomonadati; phylum Pseudomonadota; class Gammaproteobacteria; order Oceanospirillales; family Oceanospirillaceae; genus Marinobacterium; species Marinobacterium sp. MBR-109. The sequence goes on along the minus strand of NZ_JBEPPZ010000006.1, from coordinate 10,654 downwards.
GGCCCGCTTGGGCTGAGTCGCGGCGGGCTCTGCAGCCAGCTCAAAGTCGATCTTGCGCTCATCCAGATCCACACGCACAACCTTGACCTCAAGCTCGTCACCCAGCTTGAAGACGCGACGGGTACGATCCCCGACAAGGCGCTGCTTTGCCACTTCAAAGTGGTAGTAGTCACTGGGAAGTGAGGTAATGTGGATAAGTCCCTCGATATACAGGTCTTCCAACTCAACAAACACGCCAAAGCCGGTCACGGCTGCCACCACACCGGTGAACACTTCACCGATCTGACTCTGCATGTATTCACACTTGAGCCAGGCCACCACGTCACGGGTGGCATCATCCGCACGCCGTTCGGTCATCGAGCAGTGTTCGCCCAACGCCAGCATCTGCTCCATGGTGTAAGGATAACCAAAGGCGCTGTTGGCGCTGAACTTCTTTGGTCGTTCGACCGCCTTTGCCTTGCCATCACCGTGAATCGCGCTGCGAATGGCGCGGTGAACCAGCAGGTCAGGGTAGCGTCGAATGGGCGAGGTGAAATGCGCATAGGTCGGATAGGCCAGGCCAAAATGTCCCAGATTTTCGGGGCTGTATACAGCCTGCTGCATCGACCTGAGCATCATGGTCTGGATGATGTGACGATCCGGCCGCCCCTTGATTGACTCGGCCAGCTTCAGGTAATCCTTTGGCTCGGGGCTGTCACCACCGGGCAGGTTAAGTCCCAGCTCACCAAGGAAGGCACGCAGATTCTGCAGTTTCTGTGCCTTGGGCCCTTCATGGATACGGTACAGGGCCGGCTTGCCGTACTTGCCCAGAAAACGTGCGGTTGCCACGTTGGCGACCAGCATGCACTCTTCGATGATCTTGTGCGCATCGTTGCGTACCACCGGAATGATCTCATCGATCTTGCGTACCTGATCAAATACGATCCGAGTTTCGACGGTATCGAAATCGATGGCTCCGCGCTCATCACGCGCCTTGCGCAACGCCTTGTAGAGCTGATGCAGCTGCTCAACGTCCGGCACTACGGCACTGTATTGCTGGCGCAGGCTTGCACTGTCTTCGTGCTCGGCATCCAGCATTGCCCCTACCTTGGTGTAGGTCAAGCGCGCCTTGGAGTTGATCACCGCTTCGTAGAATTTATAACCCGACAGTTTACCGGCCCGGCTGATGGTCATTTCACACACCATCGCCAGACGATCCACATTGGGGTTCAGAGAACAGAGTCCATTGGACAGCAGTTCCGGCAGCATGGGTACCACAAACTCGGGGAAGTAGACCGAGTTGCCACGCTTGACCGCTTCACGGTCCAGTGCCGTATCCGGGCGAACATAGTAGGAGACGTCAGCGATCGCCACCCACAGCCTCCAGCCACCAAAGGTCTTCTTCTCGCAGTAGACGGCGTCATCAAAGTCCTTGGCGTCTTCACCGTCGATGGTGACAAACGGCAGGTCACGCAGATCAATGCGGTTCTGCTTGTCGTCTTCACGCACTTCAGGTGTCAGTTCACCGATCTGCTGGTGCACATCCGCAGGAAACTCATCCGGGATTTCATGGTTGTGAATCGCAACCTGAATCTCCATTCCAGGCGCCATGCGATCACCCAGCACTTCCACGACACGAGCGCGCGCCGGCTGCTTCCGGTTGGGATACTGGATGATTTCGGCAACCACCAGCTGGCCGTCTTCGTACTCCAGCCCCGTGGTCGGGTCAGGGATGATCATCACCTGATTGGTGATGCGCTGATTTTCGGGAATCAGCGATCCAAAACCACTGTGGCCATCAAACTTGCCCACCACCTTGGTGGTGCCGCGCTCCAGCACTTCGACAATTTTGCCTTCGCGCCGCCCCTTGTGATCCACACCAATGGACTGGACCAGTGCACGATCACCATCGAACACCTCACGCATGTTGCGTGGGCTGAGGAACAGATCGTCACCGCCGGCATCAGGCTTGAGAAAGCCAAAGCCGTCACGGTGGCCGATTACCCGTCCCGGGATAAGATCCATCTTCTGGATCAGGCCATATTCACCCTTGCGGTTGGAGATCAACTGCCCATCGCGGCACATGGCGATCAGGCGGCGGCGAACGCCTTCCACACTGTCTTCATCATTGATCCCCAGCTCCCGACACAGCACAGGATGGCTGATCGGTGCGCCCCACTTTTCGAGGAATTCCAGCATGAATTCCCGACTCGGGACCGGCTGGTCGTATTTTTCAGCTTCCAGCTGCAGATTGGGGTCTTTGTCTTTCCAGTTCTTGCTCATTCATTATCCAGTTGTTTCTGTCCGGCAGTTTGACCGGAACAGCGGACCTTTCGTTCAGAATAGTCCGTCAATATGTAAAAAATAAAGCCGGCGATGCCGGCTTTACAGATCAGGGAACCTCTTCGACCTCTTCGCCCTCTTTCTTTTCGGGCGGCATCAGGTCTTCACGGCTCACCTGCATTAAGACCAGTGCATTGGCAGCCACATAGATGGACGAATAGGTCCCTATCAGCACCCCCACCAGCAATGCCAGTGCAAAGCTGTGGATCATCTCGCCACCGAAGTAGAACAGCGCCACCAGTACCAGCAAGGTGGTCAGGGAGGTCATCAAGGTACGGCTGAGCGTCTGGCTCAGGGACGCATTCATCACTTGAACGTTATCTTCCTTGCGCATGATGCGGAAGTTTTCACGAATCCGGTCATACACCACGATGGTATCGTTCAGCGAGTAGCCGATCACCGCCAGTACTGCCGCCAGCACCGTCAGGTCAAACTCGATCTGCAGCAGCGAAAATACACCCAGCACGATCAGTACGTCGTGTACCAGCGCCACGACGGCACCCAGCGAGAACTTCAGCTGAAACCGAAAGGCAAGATAGACCATGATCATGAACAGCGCCAGCAGCATGCCAAGACCACCCTGCTCGCGCAGCTCTTCACCCACCTGTGAGCCGACAAATTCGTTGCGGCGCAGCTCAATGGTTTGATCGGACCCGGCACGCAGGGCTTCCAGCACCTTGTCACCGAGCTGCGGGTCGTGATCAACCTGCAGCCGGATCAGGATATCGCGCGAAGAGCCAAAGGTTTGTACAACCGCATCCGGAAAGCCTTCTGCACTCAGTTTCTGGCGCACATCTTCCAGACTGACCGACTGCTCATAGCCGACTTCGACCAGGCTGCCACCGGTAAAGTCCAGACCAAACTTGAGACCGTTAACTGCCAGCGATGCAATCGACACCAGCAACAAAACTGCGGAGAACGCCAGCGCCAGCTTGCGTATCCCCATGAAATTGTAAATCTTCTTTGCCGTCGTCATGGGGGTTCCTCAGATCATCAGTTTCTTCAGCGAGCGGCCACCATACACCAGATTCACCAGTGCACGGGTCACCAGCAGCGCAGTGAACATGGAGGTCAGAATACCGACCGACAGCGTAACGGCGAAGCCCTTGACCGGCCCAGTGCCCATGGCGAACAGGATCACGGCCGCGATCAGCGTCGTCACGTTGGCATCCAGAATGGTGGTAAACGCGCGACTGAAGCCCGAGTGGATCGCCGACTGCACCGGCAGGCCATTCTTCAACTCTTCCTTTATGCGCTCAAATATCAGCACGTTGGCATCTACCGCCATACCCACGGTCAACACGATGCCGGCAATACCCGGCAGGGTCAGTGTCGCTGACAGCAGCGACATCACCGCCATCAGCAGCACCAGGTTGAGCGTCAGCGCGATATTGGCCAGCAGACCGAATACCCGGTAGAAGACCAGCATGAACACCAGCACCAGTGCAAAACCGATCTGCACCGACAACGTACCCTGTTCGATATTCTTGGCACCCAGACTCGGACCGACCGTACGCTCTTCTACGAAGTACACGGGCGCAGCCAGCGCACCGGCACGCAACAGGAGCGCAAGTTCGGAGGATTCCTGGGCGCTGTCCAGTCCGGTGATGCGGAACTGGTTGCCCAGCGTACTCTGGATGGTGGCCAGCGAGATGATGCTTTTCTCGGTGTAGGGGATACGGCGCTCAACACGCTCACCCTCAATGGTCTGCACCAGTGTGCGCTGTTTGTGCTCAACAAACAGCACGGCCATGCGACGCTGGATCGCATTGCGCGTCACTCGGTTCATCATCTGACCACCGGGGCCATCCAGTGTGATCGACACCTGTGGCATGCCGTTCTCGTCAAAGGCAGCCTGCGCGTTGGACACACTGGAGCCGGTGATAATGATGTCCTTTTCCAACGCTGCTGTGCGGCCCGGCTGGCTGCGGAAGTCATATGTTTCAGTCAGGGCACGACTGGTGTCCGGCAGTGCTTCGAGACGGAACTCCAGATTGGCCGTCTTGCCGATTACACGCTTGGCGGCCGCCGCATCCTGTACGCCCGGCAGCTGAACCACGATGCGATTGCGCCCCTGACGCTGCACCAGCGGCTCGGCCACACCCAACTCGTTGACACGGTTACGCAGGGTCGTGAGGTTCTGCTTGATGGCGTAATCCTCAATCTGGCGGATGGTCTCTTCCGTCAGATTGATGTAGAGGAAATAGTCCTCGCCATCGGCGGCAGCATCCACCATGAACTCGGGCCAGGTACGGCGCAGCAGCCCCTGAGCTTCATCACGCACGGCAGGGTCATCGAAACGGACCGACAGGCGGCCATCTTCGAGATGGTCAACCATGCGGTAGCGCAGTTTTTCTTCACGCAGTTTGGTCTTGATCTCGCTGACATACACATCCAGCCGCTGCGCAACCGCTTGCGCCATGTCCACTTCCATCAGAAAGTGCACACCGCCACGCAGGTCGAGACCCAGCGTCATGGGACCGGCACCAATGGCTCGCAGCCAATCAGGCGTCGTCGGCGCCAGGTTCATCGCCACGGTATAGTTGTTGCCCAGCGTCTGGGCAATCAGCTCCCGGGCTACAAGCTGAGCATCAGAGCTCTCAAGACGGATCAGGCCAATACCGCCCTCCTGCAATTCCGTTGCCTTGGCCGCAAGGCCTGCCTCTTCCAGACGCTGTTCAATGGACGTCAGCGTACCCTGATCAACGGGGGCCGCATTACGACCGGCCGACACCTGAATCGCATAGTCATCCGGGTACAGGTTGGGAGCTGCGTAGAGACCGGCAATCACCAGCACCAGCAAGATCAGGAAATTTTTCCACAGGGGGTAGCGGTTGAGCATCGTGCTCCATCCTCACCAAAAACGAAAGCGCCACCTGAACAGTGGCGCCGGAACACAGACGGGCGATCAGATATTCTTGATCGTGCCCTTGGGCAGTTCGGCCGCAACGTGGGCCTTCTGGAACTTCAGCTCGGTGCCTTCGGATACTTCCAGTACCACGTAGTCATCGCTCAGACGCACCACCTTACCGATGATACCGCCTGCGGTGATGACTTCGTCACCTTTTGCCAGGCTGGCAATCAGGTTTTTGTGATCCTTGGCACGTTTGGCCTGGGGGCGCCACATGAAGAAGTAGAAAATCAGACCAAAGCCGACCAGGAACAGGATGTTGAACATGCCCGGGTCCATGGCGCCAGCGCCTTCAGCGTAGGCCGGAGAGATGAAAAAGCTCATTCAGGTTGTACTCCCGATTACAGTGTCAGTGATGCGTTTCAAGCCGTCAGCGGCGGCGTTTCCTGCCCCCGCTGACGATAGAATTCGTCTACGAAGTCGCTCAATTTACCCTGTTCAATGGCGTTGCGCAAACCAGCCATCAGCTCCTGATAGTAGTGCAGGTTGTGGATGGTATTGAGCTGCGCCCCCAGGATCTCCTTACACTTGTCCAGATGGTGCAAATAGGCGCGACTGAAGTTCTGACAGGTATAACAGCTGCAGGTTTCATCCACAGGTGCCGTATTGGTTTTATTGGCCGAATTTCGGATCTTGACGATGCCGTTGCGAGTGAACAGAAAGCCATTGCGCGCATTGCGGGTCGGCATGACACAGTCGAACATGTCGACACCACGACGTACGCCCTCAACCAAATCTTCCGGCTTGCCCACACCCATCAGATAACGGGGTTTGTCCTCGGGCATTTTCCACGCCAGATGGTCAAGGATGCGCACCATATCTTCCTTCGGCTCACCTACCGAGAGGCCGCCGATGGCATAGCCATCGAAGGCGATCTCGGTCAGCCCGGCAAGGGACTCATCGCGCAGACTCTCGTACATGCCACCCTGGATAATCCCGAACAGCGCCGAAGGGCTTTCACCGTGGGCCTTTTTGGAGCGCTCGGCCCAGCGCAGCGACATGCGCATGGAGTCGGCGGCTTCCTTTTCCGTTGCCGGATAGGGCGTGCATTCATCAAAGATCATCACGATATCGGAGCCCAGTTCACGCTGAACCTGCATCGAGCTTTCCGGCGTCATGAACACCTTGCTGCCGTTCACCGGTGACTGAAAGGTCACGCCCTCTTCGGTGATCTTGCGCAGCTTGCCAAGACTGAACACCTGAAAGCCGCCGGAGTCGGTCAGAATCGGCCCCTTCCACTGCATGAAGTCATGCAGATCACCGTGCTGCTGTACGATTTCGGTACCCGGACGCAGCATCAGATGGAAGGTGTTGCCCAGAATGATCTGGGCACCGGTAGCTTCGATATCCCGCGGCAGCATGCCCTTGACGGTACCGTAGGTACCCACCGGCATGAAGGCGGGGGTTTCAACCACGCCACGGGGAAAGGTCAGTCGCCCGCGACGCGCCTTGCCTTCACTGGCAAGGGTCTCGAACTGCATAAAACATTCTCTGCTCACAAAGCGTCCTCATCCGCCGCATCACGGCGGGTCAAAAACATGGCATCGCCATAACTGAAAAAGCGGTAACGCTCGGCCACGGCATCGGCATAGGCCTGCATGATCGACTGATGTCCCGCGAAGGCACTGACCAGCATCATCAACGTCGACTCAGGCAGATGGAAATTGGTAATCAGCCGATCCACCGTGCGAAAGCGATAGCCCGGGTAGATAAAGATATCGGTATCGCCATAAAAGGGGGCGATTTCGCCGGAGCGGCTGGCCGTTTCAAGACAGCGCACACTGGTCGTGCCCACGGCCACAACCTTATTGCCTCGGGCCTGAGCTGCCTTCACCGCCGCACACGCCTCATCAGACACTTCGATGTACTCGGCATGCATGTGATGCTCGGCAATGGTATCGACCTTGACCGGCTGAAAGGTCCCCGCGCCTACATGCAGGGTCACAAAGGTTTGCTCGATACCCCTGTCCTTCAGCTGTTGCATCAGAGCTTCATCAAAATGCAGCCCCGCCGTAGGGGCCGCAACGGCACCGGGCTTGCGGTTGTAGACCGTTTGATAACGCTCACGGTCAGACAGCTGATCCTCGCGCTTCATATAGGGCGGCAGCGGCATGTGACCGTGTTGCTCCAGCGCGGACACCAGATGATCGTCCAGGTTAGTGAACCTGAGCTGGAACAGGTTTTCCTGTCGCCCCGTCACTTCGGCCTCAAGTCCGCCCTCAAACAACAACCGCGCACCCGTCTTGGGCGCACGACTGGCTCGAATGTGCGCCAGTGCCGTGTTTTCGGAGGTGACCCTTTCCACCAGCATCTCGATCTGGCCACCACTCTCTTTCTGCCCGAACAGCCGTGCCGGAATCACGCGGGTGTCGTTAAACACCAGCAGATCGCCGGGCTGCAGCAATGTAAGGAGATCGGTAAACTGTCGGTGGGTCCGTTCACCGGTATTGCCATCAAGGCAGAGCAAGCGGCTGGTACTGCGCTGTTCCAGTGGATAGCGCGCAATCAGCTCTTCCGGCAGCTCGAAATAGAAGTCTTTTACCTGCATGGGACTCTGTAAACCGGAGAAATTAAAGCGCGCAGTCTACCCGAAATCAGAGTTTTTTTCAGTCCTGTTTGACGTGGCGCCGCCAACGCATATAATAGCGCCTTCACTTCGGTAGCCAGTCAGATATCAACGGCTGCCAGACAGTGCCAGCGTGGTGAAATTGGTAGACACAGGGGATTCAAAATGCAAATGATGAATTCTCATGTTGCGCCAAGGCATTGATTTTAAAGTGAAAAAAACCCTAGCAGCATACAAGGCAGATTGTAGAGTTGTGTAGAGTTGAAATTGTGGCGGTGTGGTGAAATTGGTAGACACGATGGATTCAAAATCCATTGCTTTCACGAGCGTGCCGGTTCGAGTCCGGCCACCGCTACCATGCTAGAGAACGAAGGAAATGTTCCTATGGCAAAAAAAACTTCAGAAAACTCGAATCATGTACCCGGTTGGTTTGTTCTCCTTGTGCTAATAACTTTTGGCGCGTTCATCTGGTACAAAGCCAACACTCCTCCATCATCTAAAACATCCAAAAGCGACCCTCAAAAGGTAAGAGCAATGGATGAATTTGATGCATTAGTTACATGCCAAAATCATGTAAAACGTAATCTAAAGTCACCAAGCTCGGCAAAGTTCCCTGTTATGCAACAGATAAAAGTTTATAGCACCGGCCCTGATGAATGGTTAATTAGGGGGTATGTAGATGCTGATAATAGTTTCGGTGCAAACATAAGAAGCCATTACGAATGCAAAACAAAATACAGCGGAACGTTTTTCTCCATTTTAGACTTTCAATTCATGAATTAAAGATATATTTATGTATATTAAGAGTATCATTTTAGCCTTATCATTATTTTCTACAGCAGCTTATGGGTTTGATACATTTAATCATGAATCCAATAGGATGACACACCTCCTTAGCTGTGATAATCCAAAATACATACCATCAAGCAAATATGCTAACAAGCTATACTCATGTATTGGTGGAAAAAGCGATAGTGTCAAAATTTTTATTAATGCAGATAGCGATCAGAAATCAATCAAGAATATTAAATTCATGTGGAATGAATACACAACCACAAAAATTCCCGGAATAAATATGCAAGACGGAAAAAATATTGCTCACGATTGGCTCATAAAGATTTCTGATCACTATTTCCCTACCCATAAAAACAAAATTTTGAAAAAGTTCTTTTCCGAAAAGAATAATTTTGAATTTACGGATGGCAGGTATTTAATTAAATATACTTTTTTCGAGGGCCCCTCGATAAATGAAAGATTACTAATTATTAGCAGTTATTAAAGACAAGGAATCTTAAGTTTTTATTAATGGAAACACCTCAAGCGGCACTTGGCCGCTTCTGATTTTTATTAAAAATTTAGTCAATTTTTATATATCTAAGAGGTTAATAACCTCTTCATCATCTCCAAAATGAGTCCAAAAAGCATTAATTTCAGTCTTTTTAAGTGTGTCGGGCGAAGCTCCGGCACACCTCGAAAGATTTAGAACAAGTGCTCCGGGCGCTTGTTCGGTAGTAGCGTTATCTTTTTCCTCTTCTTCTTTTTTATCGTTAAATTCTGCAATTTTGCAGGCATCTTCGGCGTTTTCTGGATTAAGCAGCCTATTCATGTTTACTATGTTTAGCTCTTCGTCGCCCGTTTTCAGTATTACATGACTAAATTTAAGATACTCGCCGCTGTCGCTTTCGACATATACACTTTTAAAAATGCGGTTAAAGTGGTCATAAAATGCCACCTTTTTTAAATGTTCCGGCATATTTTTGTTTTCTAGCAGTTCAACCAGCTGTTTAATTGCCTGATGATTGTACATCTTGAGCTGAGGTAACATTTTTACTAAGTAGTTGTACTTAGTTTTAAAGCTGCTTACGCCGATCAAGCGATAGCGGCGTATAGCTTTACCGTTAAATTTGCTGTACCAAGCCGCAACGGCAGGATCGGTAAAGCTTTTAAACACGTACTTCATGGCGTAGCTGCTCGCCTTGCTGCCTTTTTTGTGCTCAGGTAGTCGCGAGTGTGGGTAAATGTCTAATTTGTAGTGCGGGCAGTTATGCTCTCTAGCTATCTTTTTACGTGTTTTTATAAGAATGCGATATAAAGCTTTGTGCTGGTTTGGGTGTACAAAAAGCGCAACGTGCAAGTGTGGACAGCCGTCTTTGTGCGGCTCTGGAACTGCAAAACCCAGCAGGCGTATGCCTTTTTTAGTCGCTTCGTTATAAATCACCCTCCAGACCTTGGCATTAATAAACGCCAGAGCCTCGCGGCTGCTGGAGCCGTTCCAGCTGCACCGGCCTACGCTTGGGTTTGGGTGGTATCCCGGTGTTGCGGTAAGTGTTGCAAGTAAGCTTATAAGTCCTTCACGCTTCGCAATCTCTTCCACCATTCGCATTTCGGCATATATCTCGGCACAGCGCTGCTCACTGCTTTTTGTAACGTCAGCCAAGCAAAATTCGCGAACTAACCCTTTAAAATCGATGGTGTGGACGAATGTGTTTTGTAAATATTCGGTGTTTAGCGCTTGCTGCCGTTCATACATTTGCTTGGTTTTGCCGAAAACATGTACATGCTCAGGCTTGTTATTTTTGCCGCCGATCAATTTTTTGGTGCTTGTGTATTGTTCAAAATAATACCCACGAAGCTCTGCGATCATCCCCCGCTTATTCCGCTTTTTTTCAAGCCGAACAAGCATTTTTGAATAATCGGTGGCGGCGGTGTATATGTGCAGAGGGCTGTTTATGTAGCACAGTAAAAGTGCCATGTTGCTAACGGTAACTGTCAAGGTATCTGTCGCCCTGTCTGATTTTTATGCAGCCATTCGCACTGTCTCAGTGACCACTTTCCGCTCTGGATTCAACGACACT
>NZ_JBEPPZ010000005.1:0-257199 GCF_040547565.1 Marinobacterium sp. MBR-109 | reverse complement strand
GTGCCGATTGAGCAGCTGATGGCGGAGGTAACGGTCAGCGATGGCGCGCTGAGCGACGTGGACAGCGATACAAGCCAGGTGACCGCGGTCAATGACGACCCGATAATAACTACAGATGCAGTTATTATCTCTGAAGAGGGGCTTGCTAACGGCTTGCCGGATAATGAAGGCAATTCTGATACCACCGATAGTGCTGTTGCTAGCGGGCAGGTTATGGCTTCGGATGTGGAAGGGGACGCCCTGACATACTCTTTGAGTGCTCCAGTCATCGGCCTTACTTCAGGAGGCCAGCCTGTTACTTGGTCAGGTAACGGCACAGGAACCAACGGTCTTGTAGGCGCAACTCAGTTGACAGGTGCCACTGCTATGGCCACTGTTTTGGTTGTATCCATTGACTCGAACGGAGCCTGGACGGCGGAGCTTCAAGGACCGGTAGACCATGCGGATACTTCAAGTGAAGATACTCTTGCTTTTGATATCGGAGTGACCGTCAGTGATGGTAACGGTGGCTCCGATACAGGCTTTTTGACGGTAACGGTCGAAGATGACAGTCCTGAGCTGAACTCTTTCGATGGCCGAGAGGGTGTCAACTCAGTGCCCAACGTAATCGGATCGTACGAAGGAACGTTTGACGGCTCGTTTGGTGCAGATGGAATAGGCGGGATACTGTTTGGCGGTGCAACGGCACTTACCGGTGTTACCTATTCTTCAGAAACGAATCCAGTGACGGGTGTTTTGACTGTTACGGCAACTGTTGATAGCACAGGGGCAGATTTTTTCACTCTTACCGTGAACCCCGATGGTCATTATACATTCGATATTCTGGGTTCACGCCCGACAACCGAGAACACGGTATCGTTCAGTGGGGTACAAGGAAGTGCAGCTGTATCCTCGCTGACCATTGGTGACGTTACCTTCACCTCCACAACAAACATTAAACCGACCTCAAGTGGGTTCGGTGTAAATAGCAACGGCAACTTTGACCCTGGTGAAGACTTCACCATGGCGGTGTCAGGAAATGACGTGGATTCAGTCAGCCTGTATTTCAAAATGCAGGGCAGTGGTTCTTTGGATGTTTCTTGGCAGACGGACGCAGGTGAAACCGGAAGTGTAAGTGTGTCTGATAACGGTTGGGTGATATTCGACCCGACCAACAGTTTCAGTGAGATAAGTTTCACGGCCACGGCGGATGGAAGTGCTACCTCAAAAATTGAGGGTGTAGCATACTCACAGGATGTGCTGCCTGAAAACCAGCCTCTGATTTTCTCCCTGGGTCTTGAAGATGCTGATGGTGATGTATCGAGCTATCAGGACTTGAATATCAACTTGCTGGGTACTTCCGAAATGGTGGGTACGTCCTCTGCGGACACCATTAATGGTGGTACTGGCGATGACATTATTATCGGTTCAGATGGAGATGACGTCATCTTTGGTAACTTGGGTGATGACATTCTCTACGGTGATAACAAAGATGGTAGTGGTTCTGGAGCGGATACCTTCGTTTGGAAATCAGGGGAAAGTGGCACTGATATAGTGGCAGACTTTGACGCCTCTGAGGGGGATGTGCTTGACCTGTCCGAGCTGCTGCAGGACGGAGAGAATGCCGGCTCAATCGATTCCTATCTTCAGGCTATCGAAAGCAACGGAAGTACCACTTTGTATGTCAGTTCCAATGGTAGTCTGGACTCGAACGACCTTGGTGGGACTGCCGATCAGGTGATCGAGTTGACTGACGTAACTGGTTTTGATGTTAACGCATTGATCCAGAGTGGTAATATCAACGTCGATCAAAGCTGATTAGGCAGTGCTCCGGCAAGAGCTGGAGCAATTCTCGTAACATAAAGGCTTCGCCATCAATGGCGAGGCCTTTTGTTTGCGTAAGGCTCAGAACGGAATCTCAGAAAAACCTGTCCCTCAGTACACCTTGCTCTCTTGCCCAAACCGGCCTTTACTTGAATGAGTAACCACACATATAAAGGGCTAAAGCATGAGTACAGGAACAGTTTCGTTTCTTTCCGGTCAGGCCGTGGCCATTGCTGCAGATGGCACTGAGCGACTCCTTGCAGTAGGGGACGCGATCTTGCTGGGTGATCTGATCCGCACTGCATCTGGTTCACGACTTGAATTTACTACAGACAATGGACAGGTTGTGACGCTTGAAGGTGGTCAGAACTGGCTGGTGTCAGAGTCAGCGCTGGTTCCTGTGCAGGCCCCGGCTGAGAATACAGTCAGTGCAGAGATAGCGGCCATCCAGGAGGCGATTCTGGCCGGTGAAGATCCGACTGAGCTGCTTGAAGCCACTGCCGCCGGCGCACCGGGTGCCGGTGCTGAGGGTAATGAGGGTGCGGACTTCATCGTGCTGGCCAGAACAGCGGCTGAAGTCACACCGGTAGCGGGGTATGACACCATCGGCCTGAATTATTCCGTTGAGCAGCCGGACGGCGAAGAGGGAATATTGACAGGCGATACCATCCCGGTTATTTCCCCCGAAAACCCCGAGGTTCCCGGGACCCCACCGACTCCCGAAGCTCCAGAGGATCCTGAACTTCCCGAAGACCCCGAAGATCCAGAGGACCCAGAGTCACTGATTGCGGACTATCAGGGCTATGTCGGTGGTCAGGGTAGCGCAAACAACCCCAACGGTACCGGTGGGACCTATGCTGACGCCAATGGCCTGAAGGATACAGGTGCCGATAACGCTTGGGCGATCTACAACGAAGAGACCGGCTATTATTCGGTTGAACGACAGGGTAACCCGCATCAGGAGTCACCTGATCAGCTGGACCCAACCGAAGCGATCGCGTTTGAGCTGACCAATCCCATGACCGAGATCTGGTTCCATTTTGACGGTAATGTGGGCGGTAGCCAGTGGTCGATCTATGATACCAACGGTGACCGTATTCAGCTGGCCAACAACGAGCGCTATTTCTCGGTGGAAGATCAGATCGACACCGAAACAGGCATGGGTCACTTCTATCTGAACGACAGCAACGGCGAGCCGCTGGAATTCAAGTATATCGCCTTCGATGGCGGGGATGACTCCAGCTATAGTCTCAAACCAATGTCGTCAGCGGATATCGGTTCTGGAGAGCTTTCAATGTCGGGTGAGCCGGTCCTGATGGCTACACTGGACGATGCCATGCCTGAGCTGGATGATGAAGTTGAAGTCGGGCTGGATCTGTCCGATCTGCTTGAGGGGGCAAGCGGTGACAGCCTGGATACACTCGTTAACTATATCCATGTGGCTGAAGAGGGCGGCAACCTGTTGCTCTCCCTGAATCATGCCGGTGAGGGCATTGATGCGGGTATTGATCAAGTGATGACCATTGAGAATATGACTTTCAGTGACTTGGGGCTGGATGTCGGCACGGATCAGGCCGAGTTGCTGGCCGCATTGCTTGAAAATGGCGTGATCCACGTGGATTAAGCCCTCATCGTTTCAGAGCCCGCCGATTGGCGGGCTGTTGCGCTATATCCATTCAGACGCAATTCCCCTTATCTCTCCGCCGGTTTTTCGCTAACATAGCCCGCTATCGGCATCAGCGTATAACTGGACGGATCAGTGCTTTTCAACAAGCTTCCTGAAGACATATTTCTCCCGCTCTCGGGGCAGAACCGGCAGGTGTATCAGTCGGTGCTGCTGGAGCTGGCAGATCTCTTTTTTGACGAGGATCTGATCGATCCCTTTATCCCGCGGGATCTGGTGCGCTCCAGCATCGAGAATGCCGTGGTGCGGCTGGGCGTGCGCCGCTGGGAGACAGAGCCTGGCGAAGATGCAGGCGCAGAGCCGCCTCGTTCCAGTGCCGAGTACACCAATCGCATCTATCGACGCCTGGTTCAGACTGGCTGGCTGGAAGAGGAACAGAAGGTGTACCGCACCTATGTACTGCTTTCACCTTCAGTCAGCTACCTGCTGCGCTCATTGGTCAGTATCGCCCGGCTGGAAAAACGCAGCTACGGCGGTGCCGTACTGAACGTGCTCAGTTCGCTGGAGTCGGCCATCAGTGACCCTCTGGGGCGTGGCATCACGCTTTCTGAAGCAGCCCAAACGGCGGCGGATTTCAGTGCCCATTTGACTGACATGATGTTGGGCCTGCGAGAGCTGAAAATGAACCTGTCGGCCAGCAACAACCCGCAGGAGATCGTGCGCGGCTTCTTCGACCGCTTTGTTGAGCAGATACTGGTTTCCGACTACAAGACGCTGAAAACCCGCAACAACCCGTTCCGCTTCCGCCGTCAGATTCTCTCCATGCTGCGCGACCTGCAGTTCGATCCGCTCAAACTGCAGCAGCTGGCCGAGCATTATCAGATGCAGCTGGATATGTCATACGACGTAGCCGAAGCGCAGGTGCACCAGCATATCAACCGCATTATTCGCATCTTTGAGTCGGTGGATCAGCGCTTGGCCGCCATTGACGATTTCCGCTACCAGCTGGAAAAGCGGGTCGCGGATACCGTGCGCTACATGGACAAGACCACACCTGGCATGGCGGCACGGTTGTCGCGCCTGATCGCGGCAGTGGGCAACCTGCCGGAAAAGGTCATTCCGCCGCTCACTACGCTGGATGAAGTGGGCTTTATCTCACCCGCCAGTGTACGTGCACCGGTACGCCGCCGGGTGGAGGCTCAGCCGCGCATTATTACCCAGAAAGAGATCGATCCTGCCGTGCTGGAGTTGCGCCGTCTGTTCAAAGAATGGAAAGAGCGGCGCGAGGTCAATGTGGATCGTATCGAAACCTACCTGGAAAGCCAGCTTGCCGGCCGCGAGCAGCTGAGGGCAACCGATTTTCGGATCGGCACGGTGGAAGACTACATCTGCTTCAGTTACGTGCGTCACTTCAACTCGCTGGGCAAGAAGGCGCAGCGGATGCGGCAGCGCTATCGAATTCAATTTGAAGACAACTACGTCAACGTCTCCGGAATGGTGGAGTGTCGTGGTTTTGTTATCCACAGGAACAGCTAATGCTTGGTGATCTGCAGAAAATCGTCTCCCGCAATGAGCAGCATGACGCCGATGACTTCATCCGTGCCGCCAATCTGCTGCTGAGCAACCAGTTTCTCTATGCGGACCGGCCGGTGCACCGTGACAGCTATTTTCTGATTGCCGGCAACACGGAGTATTTTCGTAACCTGTTTGCGGCGATCGGCTGGAGCCTGGTGTATCAGCCAGACGAAGCCTATCTGGGTATTCTGCCGCAGGGTGAAGAGCGTGTGCTGCGTCTGAAGCTGGACGAGTCGCTGCTGATGCTCTGCCTGCGTCAGCAGTACGAGCAGAAGCTGGAAAGCTTCGAAGTGGAAGGCGGCAAGGCCTACACCAGTACCGACGAGCTGCTGCGCCTGTTCAGCAACCTGACCGGCAAGGAGATCCCCAACGAGACCCGTCTCAAGGAGATCATCTCCCTGTTTACTCGCCACGGCCTGATTGAACGCGGCAAGCAGGATGAAACCGACCCGAAAAACATTCCACTGAAGATCAACCCGACCATTCGTCAGGTGGTGGTGGAAGACTACATTGGCCAGCTCGAAGCGCTGTGCGACACCGATATCCGTGATCAGCTGGAGCCCGAGGATACCGATCCGGCCGACCTGCCCGACACGCCAACCCCCGAGACTGAGGAGAAGCCCGCATGAAGCAGCTTAACCGGATTGTGCTGGTCAACTGGTATGTGCTGGGAGCGGTCGAGATTCCGATCAAGGGCAATGTGGCCATTGTCGGCCCCAACGGCTCGGGCAAGTCATCCCTGCTGGACGCGATCCAGACGGTACTCATGGGCGGCCACAAGCGCCACCTGAGCTTCAACGCCTCGGCCGGTGAGAAGAGCGAGCGCTCTTTGCGCACCTACTGCCTGGGCTTCATGGATGACAACGGCAAGAAGGCTACCGCCCGCGAAGACTCGCTGACCTACATGGCGCTCAGCTTCTTCGATACCGAAACCGCAAAAGAAAGCTGTATCGGCATTGCCATCAGCGCATCGACCGCCAGTGCGGAAGAGGATGTGCTGGGCCGGTTTATTCTGCCGGAGTTTTCCGTGTCGCTGGACGACTTCTCGGTCAAGGAAGGCAATGGCCGCATGCCACGTCCCTGGAACGAAGTGCGTGACAGCCTGCTCAAGCAGTGTCCGGAGATGGTTCTGGAAAAACGTGCCAATCGCTTTATCCGCGATATGGTGACACACCTGAGCCATGATGCGCAGATGCCGAATGATGACGACAAGTTCGTCAAAAACTTCAAGAACGCGCTGAAATTTGTGCCGATCGACAGCCCGACACGCTTTATTCGCGAATTCGTGCTGGACGAAAACATCGTACATGTTGGTGCTTTCCGCAAGTCGCTGGATGAATACCGGGCGATGGAGCAGAAGACGCTGGAGGTCTCCAACCGCATTGCCGAGCTGGAGAAGGCGCAGGAGCTGTGTAACGGCATCAGCCGCAACGTGAAAAATGCGGTCGAATACGAATGGGTGGTCCACGAAGGCCGTTTTGAACAGGCGGATCTGCGTAAGGAAGATGCCGCCGAGCGGCTGGAATCCTACAGTGAACAGGAAGAAAAGCTGCAGCAGGAGCTGGAGGAGAACAGTGCGCGTCTGAACCAGGCGATGCAGGATCTGGCTGATGCTCGCGCCGAACTGAACAGCAGCGACTCGGCCCATAAGATCAATGCACTGGAGTCCACCGTCAAGGCGCGTCAGCACGAGCAGAACGTGGTCAAGGACAAGATCCAGCAGGCCTACAACCTGCTGCGTACCACCGTGAGTTTTGCCAGCTACAATGACCTGTTGCCGGATGATTTCAAACCGCTGGTGGAGCGCTCGGTCGAACTCTGGCGTTCTGGCGAGAATATGCTGGCCGATGCCTGGCCCTCTGAGCCGGTCAGTGTGGATAAGGTGATCAACGAACTCAAAGGGCAGGTCGACAGCGTGCGCAAGGCGATCTCGCGCCGCTACGAAGAGTCGGTGATCCGCATTAACGACCTGCGCAGCCTGATCCAGAACCAGAAAAGCGCGGTGGAACAGTTGCAGCAGGGGCGTGCGCCGATTCGTCACAACACGCGTGAGTTGATGGAGCTGCTGAGTGAGTATGGCATCGACTCCACACCGATCTGTGAACTGGCCGATATCAACGATGACAAGTGGCGTATCGCCATCGAGTCCTTCCTGGGCGCACGCCGTGAAGCACTGGTGGTGGCACCGGATCGGGTTAAGGAAGCGATCACCCTGTACCGCCGCAAGGGGCGTCATCTCAAGGGATGTCGAATCATCAATACCACCAAGTCAGGTGACTGGCTGAATCGCAGCAAGCCGGGGTCACTGGCACAGTTTATCGACACCGACAACGAACACGCCCAAGCCTACCTTAACCGTGCCCTGGGTGGCGTGATGGCGGTCGAAACCGAGCAGGAGCTGCTGCGTCAGGAGCGGGCCCTGACCTACGACTGCATGCTGCAGACCGAGGGCTCGACCACCTCCATCAACGAGCTGAGCCCGATTATGGGTATCCGTCGCCGTCAGGATCAGCTGGCAGTGCAGGGACGCCAGGTTGATGAGCTGATCGCGGAATTCACCACGCTGGGCAAGCGTCACGAGTCGCTGGAAAAACTGCGTGATGCCCTGATCAGCATGACGACGGGCCTGACCCAGGTCACCGAAAGCGTGTTCGATCTGGTCAATCAGCGTGAGCAGCTCAGCAGCGAAATTCAGGGTTACGAGCAAGCGGTCGTGGATCTGCGCAATCATGATGACAGCGGTATCCAGCAGCGCATTGCCGAGTTGGCTGACAGTCAGAAGCAGGTGGAGGCCCGTCAGAAAACCCTGATGGAGAAGCTGCAGAAGGTCCGTACCGGTATGATCAAGGACAATGCGGCCCTTGAAGTGCTGGAGCAGGAGCTGGTGGAACACGCTCAGGCACGCACCCTGTGCGAGGAAAAGCCCCACTTTGATGCCCAGTCGGCGCAGGAAAAGCGCGATTACCTGGATGAAAGCTGTGGCGGGGAGCTGGAGCGCATCATTTTCGAGGCCGCCAAAAAAGCGCAGTCAGAACTGCAACTGCACGAGAAAAAGAAAAACGCCGTGCGTGATGCCGTCGCTCAGTACAAGGCACGCTATCACGGCGGGGGCATGAGTCATCAGGAACTGGACAATATCAGTGCCGATTCCACCCACGAAGACCTGGAATTCTACGTCAACAAGACTGTCCAGGCGCTGCGTGACTCCGAGCTGGCCGAGTACACCAAGAAGGCTGAACGTGCCCGTCTGGAAGCCGAGACGGCCTTCCGTTCCGACTTTGTGGCGCACCTGAATGACCAGATCAACAAGATCAAGGATCTGATCCGCGAACTGAACAGTCACCTGAAGAACCGCCCGTTCCATCAGGAGATGTACAGCTTCGAGATGATGCCCAACCCGGAACTGAAGGACATTCTGGAACTGGTCGAGGCCTATACCCGTCTGGATCAGGCCAACGTGGGAACCCTGTTCGATATCCAGCATCAGGGGGATAACACCCACCGTGAGGCGTTGAACAAGATCCACGATGTGCTGCGTGATGAGGGCGAAAGCAGTTTGCTGCAGGACTACCGTAACTTCTACAACTTCGAGCTGGTGGTCAAAGATCTGCAGGGCAACCGCAAGACCACTCTGACTCAGCGTATCAAGACCGGCTCCGGTGGTGAGCATCAGGTGCCGTTCTATGTGGCCATGGCGGCTGCGCTGGGGGCGACCTATCGCCTCAAGGAAGGCGGCGACGGGCGCCCGGTGGGCGGCATGAGTCTGTCCGTATTCGACGAGGCGTTCAACAAGCTCGACTCCGAGAACACGGTGACGTCACTGGGCTTCATGTCTGATCTGGGCCTGCAGACGATTATTGCAGCGCCGGATGAAAAGTATTCACTGCTGTCGTCCTGCATGGATACCATTATCAATGTGTGCCGTGATGGTCGTGTCGTTGATCTGGATGTGGAGTTCCCCACAGAACAGGGCAAGGAATTGCTCGCCTCTGATCATCCCTACAAGATCATGGCGGCTGAAGCTGCCGACGTGGAAGAGGCGTCCTTGACGCTTTGAGTCGATCAGCGCGACGGGGCTGCCAGCAGTCCCCGTCGGGCTGGCTCTGAAGGATACCTTTCCAGTTCGGGAATCAGGCTGGCCAGTACCTGTCCTCGGTAGCATAGCTGCAGACGAGGGCCGAAGGGGCGCCCGCTCCATTGCTCGGAATGGTCGAGCATGTCCAACAGCACTCCGGCCGCACTCAGGCTGGCATCTTCCTGCTCTTCGCGCCAGTCACGGAACTGTTCGTTTGCCAGCAGGCAGCTCAGGGTGTGAGCGCACCAGTGCTGCGGCAGTGTTTTAAGCGGAGCCAGCAGGCGGCTGCTGGCGGGGCTGTGCAGATGGGCGTCACGCGGGAAAGACCGTCGAGCGCTGAGCTCACCTTCAAGCCCGAGCAGGCCGTTGTCACGCACGTTGCTGCCAAAGTCCAGTGAGGCGAGCCCCTCGATCAATCGGGTCAGACTCCAGTTGCAGCCCTTGATCAGTTGCCAGGCGGGTTCCATCGAACGGCGCGAACCCAGGGTATAGCGCACTTCAGGCACGTTTTCGAACAGGGTCAGCTGCAGGAAGTGGGTCTGAAAATCGACCAGGCAGCTCGGGTGGTCGATCAGGCAATAGGGCATTTCGCGGCGGCAAAACGCCAGCCATTCCTCTCGACTCTCCAGCTGGGGCAATACGCGAATAATCATGGTCACCTGCACTCACATCAGGTCGCAAGTATAAAGCAAACCGACCACAATTGACGATGCGCGGCACTGGCCTGCGGCGGCAGAATTCTTTAATGTTAGATTTTTGGCATATAAAGACAGGCCCATGAATATCCATCCACTGCGTTCGCTGTTGTACGATGAGCTGCATTCACGACCGTTTCAGGTCATTCCAAGCCCGGCCCGGGTTACGCATATGGCGCTGCTGTGTAACGAAGCTGATCGTCAGGGGCAGCATGAGCATCTGCAGCAGCTGTACGCGCTGTTTGGCTGCCCGGTCGAACAGGGGGACCGCAACTGCTATGAGTATGATTGCGGCACCTTTCGCATGCGTCTGGAGCAGCATACCGAGTTCACGACCTTCACTTTCGTGAATCTGGATATTCCCGAGGGCAGTGGCGCCTTTGATGTAACCGGTCTGACCCCGTTGCCCGAGGGCTGGATTGAAACCCTGCCTGGCCAGGTAGTAGCGGCATTTCATGTCAGCATTGAAGATGCTCGGCAGGGGCCGGAACCGAGTCTGCCTCAGGTAAAGCAGGCATTTGAAGAGATGCGCCTTGTGGGCAGCAGCCCGCAGGATGGTGATGCGCGAGTCTGGGCCAGTTTTCAACTACATTCGGACGGTTTCGGCCGCTTGATGGTGGTCAACAAACAGATGAGTGACAGTCAGCTTGGCCGTCTGACCCAGCGCCTGATGGAGATTGAGACCTACCGCTTGATGGCCCTGCTGGCCCTGCCACTGGCGCGTACGGTTTCACCCGAACTGGTGCGGATGGATGCGCGTCTGGCGGAGCTGACGCAGCAGCTGGCAGGTAATGGCGAGGTTAACGAGCGTGAGTTGCTGGCCGATCTGATCGAAATGGCTGCCGGTATCGAGTCCTGGCGCGCCCGCTCCACGTTCCGCTTTGGGGCGACCAAGGCCTACCATGAGCTGGTATTGACCCGGCTTGAGGCGCTGCGTGAGGATGAAGTGTCCGGACACCTGACCATCACTGAATTCCTCACTCGCCGCCTGACACCGGCCGTACGCACCTGCCAGGCGAGCAGTGAGCGGCTGGAGGACCTTTCGCGGCGTGTGGATCGTGTGTCTGATATGATGCGCACTCGAGTGGAGCTGGGCATTCAGCAGCAGAACCAGCAACTGCTCAGCTCAATGGACCGCCGCTCTCGCATCCAGTTGATGATGCAGCATACGGTAGAGGGGCTGTCCGTGGTGGCGATCAGCTACTACCTGATCGGTCTGCTGAAGTATCTGTTTGAAGCTCTGTACGATGCGGGTGTACCGCTGGACAAATCACTGGCAATCGGCATTTCGGTGCCGGTGGTGGCCTTCAGTGTCTGGCTGGCCACACGGCGTATCCACCATCATTTTATCAAGCTGGCACGCAAGGATCGTCTGCGTGATCAGTAAGTCCTGGAGTTGTAGATGAGCGTTGCTGAACGTATTGAAGAGCTGGTCAATGCCGGCATGCAGGTTGAACGGTTTGCACTGGAAAACGAGAGCCACATGCACTCCGGCCCGGCAACCGAAAGTCATTTCAAGCTGGTACTGGTCAGCCCTGACTTTGCCGGCAAGCGGCTGGTGCAGCGTCATCAGCTGGTATATGGGCTGGTGGCAGAATTGATGCAGAACCCAATCCATGCACTGGCACTGCATCTGCATACGCCGGAAGAATGGCAGCAGCGCAATGGTCAGGTGCCCCAATCGCCCAACTGCATGGGTGGCTCAAAAGCGGATAAAGCCTGAAGCGGCTTGGGCAGGTTCAACCCGTGCCCAAGCCGGACGGTTGCATCAGGCCGTGATGCGGCGAAACAGCTCGAAATATTCCGGAAACGTCTTGCGGGTACAGCCGGGATCATTAATGGTGATCGGCGCATCGCCAAAAGCGGCCAGCGAGAAACACATCGCCATGCGGTGGTCATCATAGGTATCGATGGCGGCGCTCTGAATCTGTGCAGGTGGCGTGATTTCGATAAAGTCCTCTCCCTCGACCACTTCAGCCCCGACCTTGCGCAGTTCTGTCGCCATCGCGCTGAGACGGTCGGTTTCCTTGACGCGCCAGTTGTAAACATTGCGAATGGCGGTGGGGCCCTTGGCAAACAGGGCCGTGGTGGCAATGGTCATGGCGGCATCGGGGATGGCGTTCAGGTCCAGATCAACGCCGTTGAGCTCGCCCCGCGTCACTTCAATCCAGGTCGGGCCATAGCTGACCTGCGCCCCCATCTTGCCCAGTACCTCGGCAAAGGCCTTGTCACCCTGTACGCTGTCGGCGCCGACGCCGTAGACCCGCACGGTGCCACCGGCGATTGCGGCAGCGGCCAGAAAGTAGGAGGCCGAAGAGGCATCCCCTTCCACCATCACCTCACCCGGTGAACGGTACTGTTGACCGGCGCGTACCACGAAACGCTGGTAGTCGTGGTTTTCCACCTCTACGCCAAACAGCGCCATGGTGTGCAGGGTGATGTCGATATAGGGCTTGGAGACCAGTTCGCCCTCCACCTGAATGCTCAGATCACCCTCGGCCAAAGGAGCCGCCATCAACAGGGCGGTCAGGAACTGGCTGGAGATGTTGCCGCGAATACTGACTTCGCCGCCTTTAAGGCCTTTGGCATTGATCCGCAGTGGCGGGTAGCCCGGCTCACCCAGATATTCGATATCGGCACCCAGCGGCAACAGGGCATCCACCAGATCGGCGATCGGCCGCTCATACATGCGTGGCTCACCGGTCAGATTAAATCTGCCTTCACTGGCGCACAGAGCTGCACAGAGAGGGCGCATGGCGGTACCGGCATTACCCAGAAACAGCTCCAGTGCCTGTTCTGACTTGAATGCCTGCCCCAGACCGTCCAGCTCACAGCTGCGGCGGTCATCCGCCAATTGATAGCTGACGCCCAGTGCCTTGAGTGCGTTCAGCATATGACGCACATCATCGCTGTCGAGCAGATTGGTGATGCGGGTACGACCCTCGGCAAGGGCGGCCAGCAGCAGAATGCGGTTGGAGAGGCTCTTGGAGCCGGGGATCTGAACATCACCGTTGGCTTGGGCCAGCGGCTGCAGGGTCAGGGTATCCATCTGAGGCAGCTTCACTTTAAACACTGGGAGTGGGGTGCATAAACTACCCTGTATCCCGGTCAAGGTCGAGTCCTCGTCGGGTCGATTATGCCGGCTTACGGATGATGCGGGCGCGCTCGGGCTGCTTGGCCGGCTGGATCGCGATCTGCTCCAGCTGCAACAGGCAGATCTTGTGCTTCAAGCCACCGCCATAGCCGGTCAGTTCACCGTTGCTGGCAACAACACGGTGGCAGGGAATGATGATGGGCAGCGGGTTGAGGTTATTGGCCAGTCCCACGGCACGGGAGGCCCCGGGATTGCCAATCCGGGCCGCGATTTCGCCATAGCTGCAGGTGTTGCCCCAGGGGATTTCAAGCAGCCTGTTCCAGACCTGTTCCTGAAAGGCGGTACCGACCGGGGCCAGAGGCAGGTCAAACTGCTTCAGCCTGCCGGCAAAATAGGCTTCAAGCTGGCTGGCCGCCGCCTGCAGGATCGGGTGTTCGGGGCTCTGGGCTGAACTGCGCTGGCCAAAGTCAACTCGGCACAACCCCTTTGCGTCAGCCTGCAGCGTCAAGGGCCCGACCGGGGTATCAGGAAGGATGAGCGTGTGGATCATGTGGGCCCCGCGAATAGCTATTGACGCCTGTCATGGAAAACCTATCATGCCTGAAGGATAGTGAAACTGTACCGTGACAACAACCTCAGGAAATACGTTGATGACTATTGAGCACCATGATCTCGTCCATGAACTGCCCGAATACCGTGATCAGATTCATACTCTGAAGATGGAAAACGCGCATTTTGCCAAGCTGTTCGACGAATATCATGTGATCACCAAGGAAGTGGAACAGATGGAAGCGGAAACTCTTCCGGTCTCTACTCGTACGGAAGAAGAGTACAAGCTGAAGCGTCTGCAGTTGAAAGATCAGCTTTACGCCATGCTGAAAGACGCCGGCAACTGATAGCGCCGTCCAGAGTGGCTGAAAACACCCGCTGATCGCGGGTGTTTTTCTTTACGCCAGCGGCGTACATTTGTAGTGCAACGACAGGTCTGTCGATAGGGAGCTTCGGGTGTCTGCCTCTTCACCATCCAGTTACGACTGGCATTACATCTTCAATATTGCACTGCGCCACCGACGCGAGCTGATTCTGGCCAACCTGATAGCCATTCTTGCGGCCACTTTGAGTGTGCCTCTGCCACTTTTGATGCCGTTGCTGGTCGATGAGGTGCTGCTGGATCAACCCGGAGTTGTGGTCGCCACCGTCAACAACCTGTTTCCTGAACCCTGGCAGGGGCCTCCGCTGTACATCGGGTCGGTTCTGGTGCTGACGGTCCTGTTGCGACTGTTCGCCCTGGGCCTGAACGTACTGCAGGCTCGCCAGTTTACGATCATTTCAAAGGACGTGATCTATCACATACGTGCCGGCTTGCTCGAGCGGCTGCAGCGGATCTCCATGGCTGAGTATGAAACGCTGGGCAGTGGCAGTGTGGCATCCCACTTTGTAACGGACCTGGATACGGTAGATCGCTTTGTCGGCAGTTCGGTCAGCCGCTTTCTGGTGGCGGTGCTGTCGATCATCGGCACCGCCGTGATTCTGCTCTGGATGCATTGGCAGCTGGCACTGTTCATTCTGTTTCTGAACCCCTTTGTCATCTGGCTGACCATGACCGTTGGCAAACGGGTGAAGCATCTCAAGGCGCGGGAAAATTCAGCCTATGAGCTTTTTCAGGGTGCGCTGACGGAAACCCTGGATGCGATCCAGCAGATCCGTGCGGCCAACCGGGAGCAGCATTACCTGCAGCAGCTGATTGAACGCGCAAGACAGGTGCGCAACCACTCCTCAAGCTTTGAATGGCGCTCTGATGCCGCCAATCGCTTGAGCTTTATGCTGTTCATGGTGGGCGTTGACCTGTTCCGTGCGGTTTCCATGCTGATGGTGGTGTTTTCGGATCTGTCAGTGGGACAGATGATGGCCGTGTTTGGCTATCTCTGGTTCATGATGGGGCCGGTGCAGGAAATTCTGGGCATGCAGTATGCCTGGTTCGGGGCGCGGGCAGCGCTGGAGCGGGTCAATCGATTGCTGGCCCTGAATCTTGAGCCCCGCTACCCACAGCTGCAGAACCCTTTCGAGAACCGCAAAACAGTTTCCATCAGTTTGCGCGATGTTCATTTCAGTTACTACCCGGGGCAGGAGGTGCTGCGCGGTATAAGTCTTGAGATTCCGGCTGGCCAGAAAGTTGCGCTGGTGGGGGCCAGTGGCGGTGGCAAGTCCACTCTGGTGCAGGTACTGCTGGGGCTGTATCCACCGCAGCAGGGTGATGTCTGTTTTGACGGGGTTCCGGTGCAACGGATCGGGCTTGAGCGCGTGCGTGAACATGTCTCCACGGTACTGCAGCAGCCGGCTCTGTTTAACGGCTCTGTCCGTGATAACCTGACATTGGGACGTGAAATTTCGGACGACGCTCTATGGCAGGCGCTGGATGTCGCGCAATTGAAAACCTTTGTCATGGCCTTGGAACAGGGGCTCGATACCATGGTGGGGCGTCAGGGGGTTCGACTTTCCGGCGGCCAGCGTCAGCGTCTGGCGATTGCTCGCATGGTGCTGACAGACCCGGCGGTGGTCATTCTGGATGAGGCCACCTCGGCACTGGATACCCAGACAGAATTTGCCTTGCACCGTGCCATGTCCGAGTTTCTCAGTGGCCGTACCACCGTGATTGTAGCGCATCGCCTCAGTGCAGTCCGTCAGGCAGACAAGGTCTACGTATTTGAAGATGGAAAGGTTATCGAACAGGGCAGTCATGATGAGCTGCTTGACCAACAAGGGTTGTATGCGCGGCTTTATGGTCAGCGCCAGCTCTGAAACGAGGAGTATCGATGCGGCAGCGCTTTGAGTGGCGTGGTGGCAATCGGGTCAGGCTGATGGTGGACGGGGAAAGTTTTTTCCCGCAGATGCTGGAGGCCATTGAGCAGGCGCGTTCCAGTCTGAGGCTGGAGTTTTACATGGTCAGCTCGGGCAAGATTCTGGATCGATTCATCCAGGCACTCACCGACGCGGTGCTGCGGGGGGTGGATGTCCGGCTGTTGATCGATGGGTTTGGCGGTCGCCACCTGGCCCGGGCTGATCGTGAGCGGCTACAGGCGGGAGGTGTTCAGCTGATCCTGTACAACCCGCTGCAGTTGTCCAAATGGACTCGCAACTTTGCCCGTGATCACCGCAAGCTGTTACTGGTGGATGAGCATAAGGCGTTCATTGGTGGTGCCGGTCTGGCGGATGAATACTGGCTGTCGCAGCGTACCGGCTGCCCCTGGCATGAAGTCATGTGTGAAGTGCAGGGACCGGTGGTGGAAGACCTGGCCTGTCTTTTCAACCGTCTTTGGTTGCGCAGCAGTGGCCAGGCGCTGTCGCCGCCTTCTGCACAGCCTGATGCGGGTGACGCTCGGATGCGTGTCACCACCGTGCAAGGGTTGTATCAGCAGGATATCAAAGTTGCCTTTCTCAATCAGGTGAACGGCGCCAGGCATCGTGTCTGGCTTGAAACCGCCTACTTTCTGCCCTCGCTGTCGATTCGCACGGCACTGCGCCGTGCGGCGCGGCGAGGGGTGGATGTGCGCATGATCGTGGCAGGTCCCTACACTGACCAGTTCTGGGTCTATCACGCCTCGAAACGCTACTACCGGCGCCTGCTTAATGCCGGTGTGCGAATTTACGAATATCAGCCGCGCTTTTTGCATGCCAAAGTGGGGCTGGTTGATGACTGGGTATCATTGGGGTCCTGTAATCTGGACCACTGGAACCTGCGCTGGAATTTAGAGGCTAATATAGAGGTAGAAGACGCTGGGCTCACGGCTCAGGTGGAGCAGCTGATCAATGTCGACATGGAACAGTGTCATGAGGTGACCGCCGTAGAGTGGTCGCGTCGCCCATGGCATCGCAAGGCAAAAGAACTTGTTTGGGCATTGTTGAGTCAACTGGTATTGAAGATCAGATAACGGAGAGTGTCATGAACAAAGCCATTATTCTAACGACCGTGCTCACGGCCAGTCTTTTGGGTGGGTGTGCCCAGCAGGGGCTGTATGGCACAAGCTACAGTCGGGACCAGGTGCGTCAGGCCCAGACGGTACAGTATGGCACTATCGAGTCAGTGACACCGGTGGTGATCGAAGGGCGTGACGATGGCGTTGTGGGTGCCGGTACCGGCGCTGTTGTCGGCGGTATTGCCGGCAATCAGATCGGTGGCGGCAGCGGACGAACCCTGGCCACAGTGGTGGGCGCCGTTGCCGGTGGTCTGGTGGGCCAGAGAGTTGAAAAGTCCGTCACGACCCGGCAGGGGCAGGAGTTGACCATTCGTCTTGATTCCGGTCGTGTCGTCTCAGTGGTACAGGAAGTGGATAACGGCCAGTTCTTCCGTCAGGGAGAGCGTATCAGGGTACTGGGGCAGGGCAGTTCACTGCGTGTGACTTACTGAAGCACAGATGGGTATGGCCGGGCATTGCGCCCGGCCTGCCTGCGGATCAGTGAACCGGAATCATTTTTCCGGCGCGTGGAAGTGCAGGTAGAGGTCAATCAGGACTTCTGGAATCTGTACGCACATCTCTTCGCGCAGAGCGCGGTCATCACTGATGTCGCGGATCTCTTCATCCTCGAACAGGTCCGAAGCTACCATGATCGGCAAGAGCAGGCCGGCTACGGTTTCCTCGTCTTCACCGAACCACTGTTCCTCTTTCAGGAACACACCCTCCATGAAGGACTGTGCCCAGATGGTCAGTTCGGTCATCTCTTCATCTTCTTCAGGCTCAAGACTCAGCTCACAGGGCAGCAGAATCTCCTGATCGTTGTACAGGTCGTTGCCGATGGTCTGGTACAGCTTGCGCAGCAGCGACAGGATCTCGGTCTTTTCTTCGGCACTGGCCCATTCCGGTTCACCGTCGAACAGCTGTTCAAGCCACTCGGACTCGGCAACGGGCTCGGGGCTGATGTTCAGGGCACAGAGAAAACCGTGCGCGCCGATCAGGTCCAGGGCTTCGTCGGACACGGCATCGGAGAACAGAAATTCCTCCAGACGGTCCAGTTCCTCTTCGGTAATCAGGGCAGGCATGTTTGCATTCATGGTTCACAGCATCCGCAAGTTCAGGTCAACGGATGATTCTACCCTGAAGCGTGCCTCGGGGGTATGGCTGTGGATGACTTCATGCCGGTGATCACGGATAATGCCGGCCATGATAGAGCGCGCCCGACAAATACTGGCCGATGTGTTCGGCTTCGAGTCCTTTCGTCACCCGCAGGAAACGGTGGTTGAAACCCTTATAAATGGCCGCGATGCGCTGGTGGTAATGCCCACTGGCGGTGGCAAGTCACTTTGCTATCAGTTGCCGGCACTGGTGCGTGAGGGCTGCGGGGTTGTAATTTCGCCCCTGATCGCGTTGATGCATGATCAGGTGAGTGCCCTGTCACAGCTGGGCATCCGGGCCGGTTGTCTCAACTCGGCCATGACTCTGGACGAGCTGCAGCAGACCGAAGCGGCTTTGCGCAGTGGTCAACTCGATCTGCTCTATGTTGCCCCAGAACGCTTGCAGCAGCCGCGCACTCGCCAGCTGCTGAGTCAGTGTCGTGTGGCACTCTTTGCCATCGATGAAGCGCACTGCGTATCCCAGTGGGGGCATGACTTCCGTCCCGAATACATGCAGCTGAGCGAGTTGCGTGAGCGGTTTCCCGGCGTCCCGCGCATCGCACTGACGGCCACCGCAGATGCGCGTACCCGTCAGGAAATCATCGATCGGCTGGCGTTGACCGATGCCGCCGCCTTTGTCTGCGGCTTTGACCGTCCTAACATTCGCTACCGTATTGGCCAGAAGGACCGTGCACGGGAGCAGCTGCTGCGTTTCATCCGCGATGAGCATGCGCAGGATGTGGGCGTGGTGTACTGCCTGTCGCGCAAGCGGGTCGAAGAAACAGCCGCCTGGCTGTGCGAGCGTGGCTTCAATGCGCTGCCTTACCATGCCGGGCTGGACGCACAACTGCGTCAGCATCACCAACACCGCTTTCTGACTGAAGAGTCGATCATCATGGTGGCGACCATCGCCTTCGGCATGGGGATCGACAAGCCCAATGTGCGTTTTGTGGCGCACCTGGATCTGCCGCGTTCGATTGAAGCCTACTATCAGGAAACCGGTCGTGCCGGTCGCGATGGTCTGCCGGCGGATGCCTGGATGGTGTATGGGCTGCAGGATGTGATTTTTCTGCGTCAGATGCTGGAAGGCTCCCAGGCGGAAGCGGCCCAGAAGCAGATTGAACGGCAGAAACTGGAAGCGATGCTGGGGTTGTGTGAAATCACCAGCTGTCGCCGTCAGGCTTTGTTGAGCTACTTTGGTGAAAATGCGCATCAACCCTGTGGCAACTGCGATACCTGTCTGGAACCGGTACCGGTCTGGGATGGTACCGAAGCGGCACGCAAGGCGCTGTCGGCGGTCTACCGCAGCAGTCAGCAGTACGGGGTCAACTACATCATCGATATTCTGCGTGGCCAGTCCAGTGACAAGACTCGCCAACGCGGGCATGAGCAGCTGTCCGTATGGGGCATCGGCAAGGACCTGGATCAACAGCAGTGGCGTTCGGTATTTCGACAGTTGGTGGCGCGCGGTTACCTCAACGTTGATCCTCAGGGCTTTGGAGTGTTGCACCTGAGTGACCGCTGCCGGCCTTTGCTCAAGGGAGAAGAAACGCTGGAGCTGCGGCGTGACCTGAAAGTTTCGTCTGCAGGCGGCAAGCGTACCTCCAGTGGCCGCTCTGCAGCGGCGCAACAGAAGCTTGATCCGGCTGAGCACCGTCTCTGGGAGGCTCTGCGCAACCTGCGCCGGCAGCTGGCGCAGGAGCAGGATGTGCCACCCTATGTCATTTTCCATGATGCGACGCTGATGGAGATGGTGCTGTATCGGCCGCTGAGCGCCGAGCAGATGCGTCGACTCAGTGGTGTCGGGGAGCGCAAGCTCGATCTTTACGGCCAGCCCTTCCTCGATCTGATCGCCGAGTTTCAGGATGAGCCTGCTGACAGTCAGCAGGCACAGGCTGAAGAGTCACTGCTGCTGTATCGTGCCGGCATGACCGTTGAGCAGGTGGCGCGGCAGCAGAAACTGTCCGTCAATGTGATCTATGGTCACCTCGCACATGCAATCCGCGAGCGCAGGATCAGCGTGGATGAAGTGGTAGAACTGTCCGCTGCCGAACGTGCTGAAATCGAAAAGACGATCCGTTTCTGTCAGCAGCAGTTTGGTGATTCACTAAAGGCAGTGCATGAGGCGCTTGCGGGGCAGTATGAGTATGGCCTGTTGCGCTGCATCCGGCAGGGACTGAACGCTTGAACGACGCACTGTTGAGCCCTGTAGGGCTGTTTTTCAGTGCACTGATCTCATCGACTCTGCTGCCGGGTGGCTCTGAGGCCCTGCTGGCCTGGCTGGTTGCCTCCGGGGAGTATCCACTGGGGTTGCTGCTGTTTATGGCAACCGTCGGCAATGTGCTGGGCAGCCTGATGACCTGGGGTATGGGGTACTGGCTGGCGCATCGTTTTCCTCTGCGGGCGCTGAACAAGCCCGAGCACCAGCGTGCAAGGTGCTGGATCGAGCGCTATGGAGCACTGGTGTTGCTGCTGGCCTGGCTGCCGGTGGTGGGCGACCCGCTTTGCTTCGTGGCCGGTTGGCTACGGGTCAATCTGTTGGCCAGTCTTGTCGCCATTACGCTGGGCAAGCTGCTGCGCTATGCTGTCATCATCGGAATTTTCAGTTGAGATTCGGATGAGCAAAACGTCCCTGCTATATGGTATCCAGCTGCTTTTGCTGCTGGTTCTCCTGTTGC
Source organism: Marinobacterium sp. MBR-109 (assembly GCF_040547565.1). Classification (NCBI taxonomy): domain Bacteria; kingdom Pseudomonadati; phylum Pseudomonadota; class Gammaproteobacteria; order Oceanospirillales; family Oceanospirillaceae; genus Marinobacterium; species Marinobacterium sp. MBR-109. The sequence continues at coordinate 236,548 of NZ_JBEPPZ010000005.1, read as the reverse complement.
TGCTGACCAACCTCTGGCTCAGCCGCAGTAATGAGGTTTGGTGGCAACAGCCGGTGCGCCTTGCCATCTATCCGGTCAACGCCGATGGAGATCCTCTGACGCAGGCCTGGATCGATCAGCTGCGTGTTGAGCAATTTCAGGATATCGAACTGTTTTTCAATCGTGAGGCCGCTCGATACCGCTTGTCGCTGGAGCAGCCGGTACGGGTACAGCTGGCACCGCAGGTCGAATCCAACCCGCCCCAGGTTCCTGAGCATCCCAGTATTCTGGATGCGATCTGGTGGTCGCTTAAAATGCAGCTCTGGGTCGTGTTCAATGACTCCCTGCCGCGTGGAGAGGTGGATGCCCGCGTTTTCATGAACTTTCACCTGCCGCACAACGAGGTCGGCATGCGCCACTCGCTGGGGCTGCAGCGGGGGCTGATCGGACTGGTGAACGGTTATGCGGGGGTTGACTACCAGGGGCGCAATAACCTGATTGCGGCGCACGAGTTTCTCCACACGCTGGGTGCCAGTGACAAGTATGATGCCGAGACGACCGAGCCACTTTGGCCGGACGGCTATGCCGACCCCACCAAGGTGCCACTGTTTCCACAAACGCGTGCCGAAATCATGGGCGGCAGGGTGCAGGTGTCTCCCGGCTGGGCACTGCTGCCACCGAGTCTTGAACATGTCGTGATCGGTGCTGCCACGGCCATCGAGATCAACTGGCTGGCAGTGCCCCCCTGAATCCGGTTATGAGCCGCGTCCTTGACCCCCGGCGTGCGCCTGTAGGACAATTCGTCTTCTGCATTCGGTCTCTGGAGGACAGTTAGCGGGTTTATCGCGGTTTTTGGCGTTTATTTACGCCCCATTTGCTGCTTTTTCGTGTGTGCAAACGTCTTGTGCAAGTGCCCGTTAAAACGGACTCTGTCCCCATCTGCTGCACCCCGGTGGTGTATCAGTTTCTGAATGCTCCCCCTGTTCATCTGTTTTACACACAGTGGCTTCAGGCTTTGAAGTCGACTGTTGAATCCAATCAAGCTTGCAAGGGAGCCCATGAATTCACAAACGCCGATCAATCTTATCCAGGCCACCGAGGCCGATATCGCCCCCGCCTTTAAAGTCTACACGGCCCGTCATCTGGCGCAGATTCCGCAGTTGCAACGACTTCCATCCCAACTCAGACATGAGATGGAAGTGGTTGCATCCGTTCTGCCGTTTCGGGTCAACAACTATGTGATCGATCAGCTGATCAACTGGGATGATGCGATCAACGATCCCATGTTCCAGTTGACCTTCCCCCAGCGAGGCATGCTCAAGCCTGAACACTATACGGCAGTTGAAGCGGCGCTTGAGATCGGTGACAAGGCCGAGATCAAGCGTGTCGTGAACGACGTGCGTCAGGCACTGAACCCGCACCCGGCCGGCCAGCTGGAGCAGAACATTCCGCGAGTGAACGGCGAGCCGGTCAACGGCATCCAGCACAAGTATGGCCAGACCGTACTGTTCTTCCCCAGCTCCGGTCAGGTGTGTCACAGCTACTGTACCTTCTGCTTCCGTTGGGCACAGTTTGTTGGCGACCAGTCACTGAAAATCGCGGCCAAGGAATCCGGTCAGTTGTGTGATTACCTGCGAGAACACCCGGAAGTGACCGATGTGCTGATCACCGGTGGCGACCCCATGGTGATGAAGACCAAAAACCTGCGTGCCTACCTGGAGCCACTGCTGGTGCCGGAATTCGACCATATCCGCACCATTCGTATCGGCTCCAAGGCGCTGACCTTCTGGCCGTACCGTTTTGTCACTGATGAGGACAGCGATGATCTGATGGCGCTGTTCCGTGACATCATCGCAGCCGGCAAGCATCTGGCTTTCATGGCGCATTACAACCACTGGCGCGAGATGGAAACCGATATCCACCGCCAGGCGGTGGCGCGCCTCCGCGAGACCGGTGCGCATATCCGCAGCCAAGGCCCACTGCTCAACCATATCAACACCGAGGCCGATGACTGGGCAAAAATGTGGCAGACTCAGGTGGAAATGGGTATCCAGCCGTACTACATGTTTGTGGAACGTGATACCGGTGCCCAGCACTATTTTGAAGTGCCGCTGGCGCAGGCCTGGAAAACCTATCGTGAGGCGATGAAGCAGGTCAGTGGCATTGCCCGTACTGCTCGCGGCCCGTCCATGTCGGCGACGCCGGGCAAAGTGGAAATTCAGGGTGTCACCGAAATCAACGGTGAGAAGGTGTTTGTGTTGCGCTTCATTCAGGGCCGTAACCCTGACTGGGTGCAGCGTCCGTTCTTCGCCCGGTATGATGAAAAGGCCACCTGGTTGAACCACCTTAAGCCGGCGTTCGGTGAAGAGAAGTTCTTCTTCGAAGAGTGATCCATCTGTCGTGAACGTCAAGAAAAGGCTGCCTGCAGGCAGCCTTTTGTGTTCAAGGCCACAAAAAGCGGAAGGTTTCTGGCATAATGCGCCGCTTCATAAACAGGAGGGTCGATCATGTCAATCGAACAGGCGCTGCAGACTCGCAGCGAATCCAAGTGTGAACTCTGTGGCGCAACCGAAGATCTGGCAGTCTTTGCGGTTCCGCCGTCTTCGGATGGTAGTGTCGATCAGTCTGTCCTCCTGTGCGGCGCATGCCGCACCCAGATCGACAACCCTGACCAGGTTGATCCCAACCACTGGCGCTGCCTGAATGACAGCATGTGGAGCCAGGTACCGGCGGTACAGGTTCTGGCCTGGCGCATGCTCAACCGTCTGCGAGGTGAAGGCTGGCCGCAGGATCTGCTGGATATGATGTATCTGGATGATGAGACGCTGAGCTGGGCCCAGGCGACAGGTGATCACCTGTCGGACGATGAAGTGGTGCGTCACATGGACAGCAATGGTGTTGTGCTTGAAGCGGGGGATACCGTTACCCTGATCAAGGACCTGAACGTGAAAGGTTCCAGCCTGACGGCCAAGCGCGGTACGGCGGTGCGCAACATCTCACTGGTACCGGACAACCCCGAGCACATCGAGGGGCGTGTTGAAGGTCAGCAGATTGTGATTCTGACCAAGTTTGTCAAGAAACAGAAGTAAACCGTACTCGACATGGGCTCACCCGGCCTGCACAAGCCGGATGAGCCCGTGGTTTCAGATCGAAAAACGCTTCAGCAGTTCCTGCTGTTCATGGGCGTAGCTGAGCAGCTCACGACTGCTGCCGGATGCCTGTCGCGCGCCTTCGGTCGTTTCACTGGCGGTGGTGTTCAGCCCGTTCAGTGTACGGCTGACCTCTTCAACAGCATCGGTCTGCTGGCGTGCAGCCTCTGTAATTTGTGTACTCAGGCTGCCGATATGGGCGATGGCGGCATTGAGCGAGTCCAGTGACGTTTGTGATGCGTGGGCATGCTCAACACAGCTTTGTGTCTGGTGGTAGCTGGATTTCATCACACTCACGACCTGGGTGATATTCTTCTGCATGTTTTCCACCATCTCCTGAATCCGTCCAGTGGAGTTCTGGGTTCGGCTGGCCAGCTCGCGTACTTCATCTGCCACCACTGCAAAACCGCGGCCATGCTCCCCGGCCCGAGCAGCCTCAATGGCGGCGTTCAGTGCCAACAGATTGGTCTGTTCGGCGATATCCCGAATGGTTGACAGAATGCTGTCGATCTCTGAACTGTAGCTGGCAAGCTGATCACTCACGCTGACCGCTTGCTGGATACCGGTAGCCTGCAGCTCGATGCTCTGCAGGGTTTCACGTACGTTATCAGTAAGGCTGACACTGAGCGATTCACACTCGTTGACCGCATCCAGAGTGGTGTGGCTGTGATTGGCCACTTCGGCTACGCTGCTGGAAATTTCGGTTGCGGCTGATGCTGTTTGCTGCAGCTGATCGCTCTGATGTGCCATCGCCTGCGTTGTCTGCTCACTGATGGCCGAGTTCTGACTGGCAACCGATGCAAGGTGTTCGGAGCCGCGGGTAATTGTGGTGACAATTTCGCGCAGGCCTTTGACTACATCATTCAGTGCCTCACCCAGCTCGCCGAATTCGTCCCTGCGCTGGTCATCAAAGCTGATACGCAGGTCGCCCTGGCGCAGCCGCCCCAGTTGCTGGCGAATTTCGGCCAGCGGTTTGCGCAGGGCATTGATGGTCAGCAGCGCTATGACGATCGCCAGTACGATGGCAGCGGATGCAATCACCAGGATAACCATATTGCTCAGCCTGATCGCCTGCTGCCCTTCCTGACGGGTATCGGCCGCCAGTGTGCGTGCAGCCTCTACCATGCTGGCAGACTCCTGACTGGAGGCTTCCATCAGCGCTGACAGCTGCTCCAGCGTTTGGGTCAGCTCAAGATCGGCGGCCGTCAGCTGGTTATACAGTGACAGCACGCCATCATCACCGTAGAAAGCGGTTTCCAGGTTTTCTACCAGCGGTTCGACCTGATTGGCACGGGGTTCGGCTGCCGCGAAAAATTCATGTGCCTTGACCAGGCTGCCCCTGTTGTCTTCGGCATCACTGCGCAGACGCTCAATATCCTGATTGCGCTGGTAATTGAACAGCATGAATCGGTAGCTGTTGGCCGCGCGAGTGACGGATCGGATGCGCAGTATGCCCTCATCGCTGCTGGCTGTGGAAAGGTAGTTGCGTGCCCAGCTGGCAAGGGCGTCGTTCTGAGTCATGAACTTGACCGAGATGTCGCTGACAGCCCCTTGCAGTCGGCTCTGTTCCTGATGCAGTGCGAACAGCTTTTCCGACAGGCCTTCCAACTCTGTCGCATTATTGCGAATGCGCTCCACAATAGGTGCCAGCTCGGTGTGACTGTTGAGCCGAAGCTGGAGTTGGTCGAGCTGTTCACTGAAACGGTCGAAACTGGTGTTGAACATCTCTCGATAACGTTCAAAGCGTTCGGGTTGGCGTTGCGCCAGAGCACCGTAGAGATCGGTGGTTGCATACCCCAGAGCAAGTGTCTGGGCATAGCTGTCATCGACCAGGGGGAGGACCTCTTCGGTGACAGCGCTGAGGCCTGCACTGACCGTTCGGCTGCCGTAAAGGCCGCCGGCACCGACCAGCATGATGAAGATGACCAGGAGACCAAAACCGATGGCAATACGTTGTGTAATATAGATTTTCATGCCGTGACCCAGATTCTTGTTATTGGCGGGTTTTTACTTAGGGTATTTGCTTATTCAGAAGCTGTAAACCTGTAAATTGTCTGTCATCAAGTACAGTCACGCTGCAACAGGTCAATAACCCGGCTTGAATGCATTTACACTGGCTGTCAGGCACGATTTAATGGCCCTGAAGCCAAGAACCGGTCAAGCCAGCGGTTCGTCAGGGTTAGCCCAACGATTCACCGATGCTGCCAGCCCCAGAGGAAGGTAAAGATGTTCAAATACTCCCCCGATACAAAATCGATGCGCTACCGTGCAGGCAAGCTGCTGGAACAGCTGCTCGAACTGGTCGGCCTGCGCTCGCTTGATGCTCAGTTCATGTTTTCCTATGTGATCATCTTTGTGCTGACTGCAGTGATTGGCGCTGCCGTTTACCTTTCTGACAATACAGATGCCTCCGCGATCAATGTGGCAGGTGCCCAGCGCATGCTGAGTCAGAAAATGGCCAAGGAGGTGTTGCTGCTGTCTCAAGACGTGGGGGACCGCAGTGGTGTTACACAGACCATGAATGCGTTTGAGAGTGCGCACCAGGCATTGTTGAACGGCTCTGCCGAGCGTGGCATCAAGGCCGCTGAGGACAGTGAGATACGTAATCGACTGGAGCAGGTGGGCACACTCTGGAACAGTTATCGTGCAACACTGAACCAGTACCTGCAGCAGTCGGATACCGCATTGCTGCCAAAGCTGGAGCAGCAGTCGCTCACACTGCTCAAGGAAATGAACAATACCGTTGGGCTGATGGAAGCCAAAGCACTGGGACAGCAGAAACTGCTGCAGCAAATTGCGCTTTGGGTAACCGCTCTGGTCCTGGTGTTGATCGTGATGGGACGATCCTTTGGCCTGACAGTCATGTTCCGGCAGATCAAGAACCTGCGTGACCACCTGCGGGTACTGGCCCAGGGCAATTTCTCGATTCCGATTGAAATCGATAACCCGAAAAACGAGGTAGGGCAGAACTATACCGCCTACAACGAGATCATCCTTGAAATCGGCGAATTGCTGCATCAGGTGACTCAGACAGCCGGGCGTATCAGTACCGGCGTCGGTCAGGTGAACTCGGCACTGGCGGACACCGATCGTGGTGTCGCCAATCAGCAGTCTCAAATTGATCAGGTGGCGGCAGCGGTGACCGAAATGGCCTCTACGGTACAGGAGGTGGCACAAAGTGCATCCAATGCCGCATCCTCAGCCGAGGCGGCCAATGACTCCGCCAAGGGTGGGCAGCAACTGGTCGCACAGGTGAGCGACCAGATCGGTGGTGTGGCGGATCAGGTGCGCCATTCCGGTGAAGTCATTCGTGAACTGGCGAAAGACTCTGAAGAGGTGAGCCAGATTCTGGATGTGATTACCGGTATTGCCGAGCAGACCAACCTGCTGGCACTGAATGCCGCCATCGAGGCTGCCCGCGCAGGGGAACAGGGGCGTGGCTTCGCCGTAGTGGCGGACGAGGTTCGGACGCTGGCTCAGCGCACCCAGGAATCAACTGAAAATATTGCGCGTATCGTTGAGCGGTTGCAGAAACAGTCGACTTCGGCGGTACGTTCCATCGAAACCAGTCAGCGTATGGCTGAAGAAAGCGTGGCGCAGGCGGAAGAGGCGCGCAGCGTCATTTTGCGTATCGTGGATGCGGTGGGTGTCATCACTGATATGAACACCCAGATCGCCACAGCCGCCGAAGAGCAGAGCCAGGTGGCGCATGATATGGATCGCCATATCACCGGTATTGCCGATCAGTCGCGCAGAACGTCGGCGTATTCAAAACAGTCGGTTGAAGTGACCAGCCAGATCAGTGGTTATGTGGAGAGCCTGCTGAATGAAGTGAGCCGGTTTGAAACCAATGTACAGGGTATTGATCTGGGAGCCGCCAAGGCGGCTCATCTGTCCTGGAAAACACGGCTGCGCAGCTTCCTGGATGGCAAATCCAGTCTGACAGAGAAAGAGGCTGTTTCGCACATGGATTGCGCCTTCGGCAAGTGGTATTACTCCGAGGGTAAAGAGAAATACGGCAACCTGAGCGAATTCACCAGCATTGAATCACCGCATGAGAAGCTGCATGCATTGGTGAAGGAGGCGGTTCGCTATCGTCAGGCCAAGGAGTTTGATCGTGCAGAGAACTGCTACGATCAGGTAGCGGCCATCTCTGCCGACATAGTACAAAAGCTGACGGCGCTGGAAGACAAGGTGCAGCAGAGAACCTGACGGTTCGTTAAGCTCGGCTTGACGGAAAACGCCCCGCTATGCGGGGCGTTTGCGTTCATGGAGAGCGCTGTTCGCTCAGGCCTTCACGACCCAGAAGTTGGTCGATAACTGCTTCAGGTTGCGTGACAGTCCCGCCATCTCTTCAGCCGACAGCTGTGTCTGTTGGCCATCACTGAGGTTGTTTTGTGCCACGTCACGGATCAGCCCCACGTTGCGCTCGATTTCACCGCTGACACTGAGCTGCTGCTCTACTGCAGAGGCGATCTGCGTGTTCATGTCCGTGATCTGGTTCACCGCCGTGGTGATCTCCTGCAGTGCGTCGGTGGCCTGCAGTGCTCGCTCGACGGTCTGACGGGCTTTGCTCTGACTCTGGCGCATGGCGCTGGTGGCGTTGCGTGAGCCCTGTTGCAGGCTTTCCAGCAGCGTCTGAATTTCACCGACTGACTCCTGGCTGCGTTGTGCCAGATTGCGGACCTCTTCTGCGACCACGGCAAAGCCACGACCATGCTCGCCGGCACGGGCAGCCTCGATGGCGGCGTTCAGCGCCAGCAGGTTGGTTTTTTCAGAGATGCCGGTGATCACCTCCAGAATGCCATGGATGTTGTCACTGCTGGTCGCAAGCTGGTCAATGACACCCGTGGCATTTTCGATCTCGTCAGTCAGTGACAGGATCGCTTCACGGGCATCTGCCATGACGGCCTGACCGTTGCTGGCGCAGGTATTGGAGCCCTCTGCGCTGACCGCCGTCATCTGTGCATGACGGGCCACTTCCTCGATGCTGGCGACCATCTCTGTGATGGCCGACGCAATCTGCTCCGTTTCTGACTGCTGGTGGTTCAGTCCCTGGCTGCTGCGCTCAACGGCAGATGCCAGCCGCTCGGCATTCTGACCCAGCTGCTCTGCACAGTCGTTGATGCGTCCGGCAATGGCACGCGCCTCCGAACGCAGGCGAAACAGAGCGAACTGAAGCTGGCCGGCCTCGTCATCGCGGCCCGTGTAGATGCGTCGTGCCAGCGCATCGTTCGAAACACTTGTGCGGGTCTGCTCAATTACCTGGTGGATTGGCTGTATGATCAGCATCGACAACAGGCTTGCCAACATGGCGGCAACCACAATCGCCGCAGTGCCATCGGTGCCGGCAACCCCCGCGTGGTGCAGGCCCAGTGCTGCCAGTGTCGCCAGTACGCCGGCCCCCAACAGGCGCCAGGGCAGCCGTATGCGGCTGGCCAGGCTGGGCTTGAATCCTTTGCCGGCCGAGAGACGAGCATAGAGCTGACTGGCTCTGGCGATCTGTTCAGGCTCGGGACGGGTACGTACGGATTGGTATTCGACGACTCTGCCATCCTCGGAGATGGGTGTTACATACGCGCTGACCCAGTAATGATCACCGTTTTTGCAGCGGTTTTTCACAACACCCATCCATGAGTTTCCGGTCTTTACCGTATCCCACAGGGACTGGAAAGCTGCCGGAGGCATGTCGGGGTGGCGTACGATGTTGTGGTTTTTGCCCAACAGCTCTTCCTGGCTGAAACCACATATCTTGACGAAGTCCTGATTGACGTAAGTTACCTGACCCTTGAGGTCGGTGGTGGAGAGAATATTGGTATTGTCGGGGAACTCGACCTCACGGTCGGTAATGGGCAGATTCTTTTTCATGGCACCTGTTATCCTTGTTATCGCCGTTTGGTCCCTCAAGGACCATCCAGCTCACTATAGATTACCTACAAATTGTGTGCCAAATATTTCATGTATAAAAAAAGCGGCTTCTGAAAGCCGCTTCTAATAAGGTGTTGTTTGTCGTGTGTTGATCAGTCCTTGACCACATCCACGAAGTAGGCGTCCTTGCCGTTGACCTGCTCACGTACCAGGCCGTGAACGTCGGTCTCGAAGCCCGGGAAGCGTGAATTGAAGTCGCGGGCAAACTGCAGGTAGCGCACGATAGTCTTGTTGAAACGCTCACCCGGTACCAGCAGAGGAATACCCGGCGGGTAGGGGGTCACCAGCATGGCAGTGACGCGACCTTCCAGCGCATCAATGGAAACCCGCTCCACCTCGCGGTGCGCCATTTTGGCCCAGGCATCGGCCGGGGTCATGGCCGGTTCGATGTTGGACAGGTACATTTCGGTAGTGATGCGAGCCACATCGTACTGTTTGTAAACGTTGTGGATCTCGGTACAGAGATCACGCAGACCAACGCGCTCATACGTAGGGTGACGCTTGGCAAACTCAGGCATCACACGCCACATGGGCAGATTCTGATCGTAGTCATCCTTGAACTGCTGCAGTTCGGTCACCATTGAGTTCCAGCGGCCCTTGGTGATGCCGATGGTAAACATGATGAAGAAGGAGTAGAGCCCGCTCTTCTCAATAATAATGCCGTGTTCGGCCAGGTATTTGCTGACGATGGCGGCCGGAATGCCGATCTCGTCGAACTCACCTTCCAGGTTAAGCCCCGGCGTGATGATGGTGGACTTGATCGGGTCCAGCATGTTGAAGCCTGAATCGATCTTGCCAAAGCCATGCCAGTCATCGTTGTCATGGATGATCCAGTTGTCACGATCCCCCAGACCCTCCTCGGCCTGGACATCCGGCCCCCAGACCTTGAACCACCAGTCGTCTTCGCCAAACTCCTCGTCAACCTTGTGCATGGCACGGCGGAAATCGATCGCTTCCAGCAGTGATTCTTCGACCAGCGCCTTGCCGCCCGGCGGCTCCATCATGGCGGCTGCCACGTCACAGGATGCGATGATCGCGTACTGTGGGCTGGTCGAGGAGTGCATCAGGTAGGATTCGTTGAAACGGTGAGTATCCAGCTTTCGGCTGGTGCCGTCCTGTACCAGAATCTGTGAAGCCTGCGACAGCCCTGCCAGCAGCTTGTGAGTGGACTGGGTGGCAAACACCAGGGTTTCATCCGAGCGCGGACGGTCCGGCCCGATGGCGTGCATGTTGTGGTAGAACTCATGGAACGAGGCGTGCGGCAACCAGGCTTCATCGAAGTGCAGCGTGTCGATGGTGTTGCCCAGCATCTCCTTGATCGTTTCCACGTTGTAAACGATGCCGTCGTAGGTGCTTTGGGTAATGGTCAGAATGCGTGGCTTTTTGTTCTTCGCCTCGCGGGCAAAGGGGTTGGCCTCGATCTTCTTGCGGATGGTTTCAGGGTCGAATTCGCTCTTCGGAATCGGACCAATGATGCCGTAGTTGTTGCGGGTCGGCATCAGGAATACTGGGATCGCCCCGGTCATGATGATCGAGTGCAGAATCGACTTGTGGCAATTACGGTCGACCACGACGATGTCACCCGGTGCCACCGTGGAATGCCAGACCACCTTGTTGGAGGTGGAGGTGCCGTTGGTGACGAAGAACAGGTGATCGGCATTGAAGATGCGTGCGGCATTGGCCTCACTGGCCGATACCGGGCCGGTGTGGTCCAGCAGTTGGCCCAGCTCTTCCACTGCGTTGCACACGTCGGCGCGCAGCATGTTTTCACCGAAGAACTGGTGAAACATCTGGCCTACAGGGCTTTTCAGAAAGGCAACACCGCCTGAATGGCCGGGGCAGTGCCAGGAATAGGAGCTGTCACTGGCGTAGTCCATCAGCGCCTTGAAAAAAGGTGGAGCCAGGCTTTCCAGATACTTGGTCGCTTCGCGAATGATGTGGCGTGCGACAAACTCGGGTGTATCCTCAAACATGTGGATGAAGCCATGCAACTCACGCAGGATATCGTTGGAGATGTGGCGTGATGTGCGGGTTTCACCGTAGAGGAACACCGGGATATCGGCGTTGCGCTTGCGCACTTCGCCAATGAACTGGCGGATCGATTCAAGTGCCTTGTTGACGTCATCGTCCGAGCCGGAACCGAACTCCTCGTCATCGATCGACAGAATAAAGCAGGACGCTCGGCTGGCCTGTTGTGCGAATGAAGTGAGGTCGCCGTAGCTGGTAAATCCGACCACTTCCATGCCTTCGCGACTGATCGCTTCGGCCAGATCCCGGATACCGGAGCCTGAGATGTTTTCGGAGCGGAAATCTTCGTCGATGATGACGACGGGGAAACGAAACTTCATGCACACATCCTGCAGGTTGAGGGCGGTTCCTAAGAGCTCAGGACAGCAATTGTAGCAGTGGCAGGGTCAGAGTAAAGTTGCATCAACGGCCCCCTCGGTTGTCATACTGGCGTCATTCTTGCAATTCATCATCTGAATGATCCCGTAAACCTGATCTGGCGTATCGGCTTGCACTGTATCGGTACGCGTAAGAGGTAGATATGACCTGTATTGAAGCACATCCTGATCAGAGCCGCTGGTCGCCCGTCGCACTTGATGTCAATAACCGTCTGCCTGTTCGTGCAGGAAGCGATGGTGTGACGCTGGTCGGGCGTCAGCAGCTGCAATTGCCTTCAGGGGTGGATACGGTCACCCGGCCCGGTGAGCTTGTTTTTGCCAGTGACAGTGCCTGTTTGCTGCTGGGGCCCTGGGGGCCTGACCCGCGCAGGCATCTGATGCTGCGGGCGCGGTTGGCACGCCTCTGTACGGGTGATGACCAGTTGTGGCTGGAACTGGAAGTCGAAAAAGGCTTGCCACTGGTGCAGCTTTCCTTGCCACGCTATCGCTATGAAAAACTGCGCCTCAGTAACGGCCAGCGGTTGTGGGTTTCGATTCCTGCTGAAGCTCTGCAATTCATTCCCGCCCACTGAGCCCGCTTCGCTGATTGTACGATGCCCCAAAACTGCGGGCATCACTGTTTGATGTGCTCCTGTGCCTTCCCTGCCTGCCTCGGCAACCAGAAAACGCTGTTCAGCGTGATCATTCTGATCGACACTAGTGCGGGCAGGCTGTTTCTGCCGTCTGTTTTCCATTCAAGGACCCTGGAATGACAGGGCCTTGTCTGTTGTTCGGAGTCCATATTCTATGATCGTTCGCAAGCGCCCTGGTGCCATCGGGCTGATGCTGGCCTGGAAAGGCTCGGTTGTGCCTCATGTGTTGCCTCATATTATTCTGGTCGGGTTGTTTGCCCTGACCGTCACCTGGGGCATGAGGCGGCATTATCTTGATGGGGTTGTCGAGTACAGCCTGTTGCCGTTCACTCTAATCGGTATTGCCCTGTCGATATTGCTGAGCGTGCGCAACACCGCAACCTATGACCGTTGGTGGGAGGCCAGAAAGCAGTGGGGTCATATGGTATATGAAGTGCGCAGTCTGGCGCGTGCCAGTGGCATATATTTGGCGGAGGGGGAGCGTCGACACCTGCTGTCATGTGTGCTGGCATACAGTCACCTGTTGCGCGGACAACTGCGTGGTGAGGATGTACGCGATGATCTGCCACCGGATCTGCCGGCTGAAATGATCAATATGGCCCTTTCGAAACGCAATCCGGCGGAGTTCATGTTGCAGCAGGCGGGGCTGCAGATTGCGCAGGCTTTGCAGTCAGGGCGCATCGATACCATCGCGGCGGCGGCCCTGGACCGCCACCTGCATGAACTGGCGGGCATTCAGGCTGCATCCGAGCGGATTGCGCATACACCCTTGCCTTTTGCCTACACACTGTTGGCACATCGGACGGCCTATATCTACTGCTACCTTCTTCCCTTTGGACTGGTCGGCGCCGCTGGCTGGTTTACTCCGGTGTTTTGCGCCATCGTGGCCTACACGTTTTTTGGGCTGGACCGCCTTTCCGAGCAGCTGGAATTCCCTTTCGGGCGTGAAAGCAACGACCTGCCATTGGATGCAATATGCCGCATTCATGAAATCAGTATTGCGGAAGCGTTGGGAGAAACCGCACCTGAGCTTCTGCAGCCGGTTGAGTTTCAGCTGCAGTAACCTCGACTCCTGGCCAGCCCGGGCTAATGACATAGCGTCATGAAACGAAAAAGCCGGCTCAAGAGAGCCGGCAGTGAGCCGTGACCGTTCAGGCCCGAAGGGGGTAAGGCGTGAACGGCTACGCTAGTCCATTAGAATTTGACGCGCATACCTGCCAGGTAGCCCATGTCGGCGCCGTCTTCGTCAGAGTCAGCGATTTCTGCAAACAGGCTGACGTTTTTCTGAGTCGGGAACTTGTAGGTTACGTTGGCGTACCATTCAGTGATGTCGTCGCCGGCATCAAAGTCTTCGTTAACCATACCGATGGCCATTTTTGTGGTGCTGGCAATCGGGAAAGAAACAGCAATGTTGTAGAGGTCAGCAATGTCATCAGTGCTGCTGTAGTCAGCTGCAAACGTGGCAAAGCCGGCATCATAAGAGGCGCTGACACCCCAGGTATCAAAAGACTCGGCACCGATCGCTTCCTTTGCGTTCTGGTAGGCGGCTGCCAGTGTCAGATCACCAACGCTGGTGGATGCAAAAAGATCAAAATATTCACCGTTTTCGCTGGATTCGTTTTCGGCATCCATCTCGTAGGAGGCAACCAGGTAAACATTCTCCAGTTCGATATCCATACGGATAGTGTCATCACCGTCGGTAGACATGCCATCGAAGCGGTCTTCGCTTACGGTCTTCAGTTCGTAGGCTTCCTCGATACCGAACTCGTCAGATGCAAAGTTCTGTTTGCCGAAAGACACGGAGGTATTACCGAAGGCCAGACCCAGATACGCTTCTTCAAGCTTGCTGCCATCCTGCTTGTCTTCAGCGGCATCCTTGAAGCCGAAATCAACGCGACCAAAGGCTTTCATGTCGTTGCCAAGGTCATAGCTGACGTAGTTTTTCAGTTCCAGATCATCAAACTCGATATCAGCGTGTTCGTCTTCACCGATCTCCTTACGCAGCTGAACCTGCAGGTCGCCGTTCAGTTTGTAGGTAAAACCATTGCCTTCATAAACAGTAACAGCGCTGGCGGAGCTGGCAGCAGCGGAAACTGCAACAGCCAGAAGAAGCTTTTTCATGTGCGAGACTCCAAATAAAAGAATAGTAAGGGTGAGTTTTACTGGCCAGATTTAATCCAGCTCTTGAATTTATTCTGTGTTTCCGTACTGGCCTGCTCATACCAGAACTGCAGCATTTGTCCGACCATTTTCTGATCGGGGTTTATACTGTTGGATACTGATTGAGCCGGTGTTCCTTTATTGAAACTGTGCGTTTCATGATTTAAGGAAATCATGGCGGCATCTGATTGAGTATTGTTGAACTTTTTCAGCTCACTCTCGTAATCACGTGATAGCTGAAAACCTTCTTTTTCAAGCTTTCCATAATCAAAGGAGATGGAATGTCCATCCTTGTCTTGAAGCGTCCATTCACCGGACTCATTAAATGCCTTTAAATCGTATGCGCTGGATATTTCAGGTGCATGAACCTGAACCGTTGTGTTGGCAGCAGAGAAGGTGATGACAAACGTGTCACTGTTCTCAAGCCTGTAATCATCGGCTGAATCCGATATTTCAGCTGTATACTCAGCGACTATTTGTGTTTTTCCGTTATCGGCTTTCAGCTCAGGTGCGCCTGAGAAGAGAGTACCCTGATCAATGGCCTTGCCGTTGATGGCCAGAATATTAACGCCTTCCCCTGTAGACAGTTTTATTTCTGCATGGGATATGGAAGGAATAACTGCCATCGAAATAAGCAGCGGCAAGACCATTTTTTTCATGTAAGCACCTGTAACCATGTGTTCCAAAGTTGCGGTGCATACTATTTTCAGATTATTACATGAGTGTTTCTAAAATATTAATATTTATTTCAATGAATCTGTAACAGTAATTTAATTTAGGCTTGATATACGGGTACAGCAAATTGCCTCTTATGTGAGATATCAAACCATCAAAGGAAATGTATCTGATGCATTGTTTAGCTTCTCGTCTTTCCGTGCTTGCACTGGCTGTTGCTGCAGCGGGTGCCCATGCCGAGCAGTTCAATCGTATTGCCAGCTTCCCGGTCAGTCAGAATTTGCCTGCCGATCAGATGTCGCAGGAAACGTCGGCCGAAATCATTACCGCAACGGCCAATGGCGAGATGCTGGTGTATTCCGATAGCCCCAGGGGAGGGCTCGGTTTTTTAGACATTCGACAAGAAGAACAGCCCAGGCCCGCAGGCTTCCTGGCACTGGAGGGTGAGCCTACCTCCGTCAGTGCACTGGGTAACCTGGTTGTGACCGCTGTGAACACGTCTGAAAGCTATGTAAAACCTTCCGGTTTTCTGGCGCTGGTTTCACCGGATCAGATGAAGGTGATCAATCGGTGCGAACTGGATGGGCAGCCTGATTCGGTGGCGGTTTCAGCCGATAAGACGCTGGTTGCCATCGCAATCGAGAACGAGCGTGATGAGGACCTGAATGATGGACAGATACCGCAGTTGCCGGCCGGTGACCTGGTCATCCTGTCGGTCAAGGATGGGCAACTGGACTGCAACAGCCTGAGACGTGTTGATTTGACAGGGCTGGCCGACATTGCGCCTGAAGATCCTGAGCCGGAATTTGTCGACTTTAATGCTCAGGGTGAGATTGTGGTGACACTGCAGGAAAACAATCACTTGGTGATCATTGACGGTGCCAGCGGCAAGGTGATCAACCACTTTTCGGCGGGCAGCGTTGATCTTGAGGGCATCGACACCGAAAAGGATGGTGCGCTGATCTTTACCGGCAGTTTGAAAAACGTGCTGCGAGAGCCTGATGCGGTCAAGTGGCTGGACAATGAACGCTTCGTGATTGCCAATGAAGGCGACTATCAGGGTGGCGCGCGCGGGTTCAGTATTTTCCACAAGAGTGGTGAATTGCTGTTCGAGTCGGGAGCGGCCTTTGAACATGAAGTGGTACGTGCCGGCCACTACCCGGACAAGCGTTCAGGCAAAAAGGGCGGTGAACCTGAAGGGCTTGAAGTTGCCCGTTTTGGTGATGACACCTATATCTTCGTATTGTCTGAGCGCGGATCGGTGGTGGGGGTCTACCGAGACACAGGTGCTGAACCTGAGTTTGTGCAGTTGTTGCCGTCCGGTATGGCACCGGAGTCAGCCATCGCGATCCCTGCACGTGGCTTGCTGGCCAGTGCCAACGAAAAGGACCTGGTTGAAGAGGGTGGTGCGCGTGCACATGTCATGCTGTTCAAGTGGTCAGACGCACCTGCCGCTTATCCTCAGCTGATTTCAGAAAACGACACATCGGGAAATCCGATTGGCTGGGGAGCTCTTTCAGGGTTGGCTGCAGACGACAAAGAGCCTGGTATTCTCTATGCCGTTAATGACAGTTTTTACAAAAAGCAGCCTCGTATATTCCGTATTGATGCGACTGAGCACCCAGCTCGTATTACCGCTGCGATCGATATCACCCACGAAGGCAAGGTTGCCGACAAGCTGGATCTCGAAGGAATTACTTCGGATGGTAAGGGGGGCTTCTGGCTGGCGTCTGAAGGCAATGTCGACAAGAAGGTTCCGCATGCGATCCATCATGTGAATGCGGCGGGCGAAATCACCCGTACCATTGAACTGCCTTCACAGCTGCTCAAACATCAGAGCCGCTTTGGTGCCGAGGGGATCGCACTGGCAGGCGATACGCTCTGGATTGCGCTGCAGCGTCCCTGGGGTGATGACCCTGATAATCACGCAAAACTGTTGGCTTATGACCTGAAAACCGGTCAGTGGAGTGCGGTGCATTATCCGCTGGAGCCCGCCAGCGAAGGCTGGGTAGGCCTGTCCGAGCTTGAGCTGCATCAAGACGGTCTCTATGTGATTGAGCGTGACAACCAGATCGGTGAAAAAGCGGCAATCAAGCGGCTGTACCGCATCGAGCTGTCAGCACTGAAGCCACGGTCATTGAGTGAGGCGCTGCCAGTGGTACCCAAAACCCTCGTGCGTGATTTGATGCCGGATCTGAAGGGCCTTAATGGCTATATCACCGACAAGGTTGAAGGCTTCGCGATCGATGCCAATGGTGAGGCTTATATGGTAACGGATAACGATGGTGTGGATGACAGCTCCGGTGAAACGCTCTGGCTGAAGCTTGGTAATCTCTGAGCCGAACGAATCCATGTGTTCAAGGGCTGCCTTCGGGTGGCCCTTTTTTGTTGTTAACGAGCAACATACAAACGTTTTGCTGCAAATGTCGGCATTTTTGAGACACTGGAGCACAATTTTGGTTGGCGCTACAATCGTTCGTATAGGCAGGTCTGATCAATTAATGATCAAATCCTCGGGAGGGTTCACCATGAGTGTCGACAAGAAGAGTTCGGTTAAAGACATTAACCGCCACATTCGCAAATACAACCTGATTACATTGCCGGCCACGCTGATCAT
This sequence comes from Marinobacterium sp. MBR-109, assembly GCF_040547565.1. NCBI lineage: Bacteria > Pseudomonadati > Pseudomonadota > Gammaproteobacteria > Oceanospirillales > Oceanospirillaceae > Marinobacterium > Marinobacterium sp. MBR-109. The sequence continues at coordinate 219,003 of NZ_JBEPPZ010000005.1, read as the reverse complement.
CGGGTTTGGCATCTACCTTCTGTTCACCGGTAATGGAGGTCAGTTTCATCCCTTGCTGGCTGAGCAGTCGTTTGTGATCAAGCTGATGCTGGCGGCAGGTGTGATCGAGTTGCTGGCCATGAATCGGGTGGCGAAGCTCAATAAACTCAAGCATGTTGTTCTGAGTAGCCACAAACTGGATCGTCGCAGCAGGGCCTTTCACTGAGAGACCTGTTTGCGAGCATGGCGTGCATACCGGCACTGTGACATCATCCGCTGTTTCAACTCAGAGCGGAGGTATCGTGCTGCAGACCGAAAAGCCTACCGGGCGTTGCCCATTGTGCGGCAGTGACGACCTCTACCCGCTAAGGTGTAAAGAGCGACTTTACCACCGTTGTCGAACCTGTGAGCTGGTGCATCTGGAGCCAACTCAGAGGTTGTCTGAGCAGGCCGAAAAGGCCATCTATGACGATCATGAAAATGCGGTTGATGACCCGGGCTATCGCCGTTTTCTGTCCCGCGCATTTGAGCAGGTTACACAGCATCAGCTTCCGCCTGCCAAGGGGCTTGACTTTGGTTGCGGCCCGGGGCCTGCTCTGGTTGCCATGGCGCGCGAAGCCGGCTATGAGATGTCCCTGTATGACAAGTACTACCATCCTGACCCGGCTTCTCTACAGCAGCAATACGACTTTATTACCTGTACCGAAGTGGTTGAGCACCTGGCCGACCCCCTGACTGTTCTGGATCAGCTCTGGTCATTGCTGAGCCCGGACGGGCTGCTGGTACTGCAGACCAAGCGGGTATTGGATGAGAACCGCTTTCGCAGCTGGCACTACCGCAATGACCCCACCCATATCACCTTTTTCGCTGAAGCCAGCTTTCGCTGGCTGGCACAGCGCTGGCAGGCTAACGTCAGCTTTCCCCATGCAGATGTGGTCTGTTTCAGTCCGCTGATTCGCTGATCAACACCTCGCTGAGCTGATCGTTTCCATCCGCGTCTACCTGCTGTTGAAAAATGCGGTTACGTCCCCGGTGCTTGGCTTCATACAGCGCCTGATCGGCATGGCCGATCAGGTCGTCGAGGCTGCGATCCTGCTCTGACTGCTCTGCAATCCCGATGCTGGCCGTAACCTCAACCACCCGGCCGTTCAGAATCAGCTGTGTAAGGCGGATCTGTTCAAGCAGTCGGGCAGCAAAGCGACCTGCATCTTCCAGGTTCGTATCAGGCAACAGGATAAGAAATTCTTCACCGCCCCAGCGTGCCGCCAGGTCACCTTCGCGCACCGTATTCAGAATGCACTGGCCCAGCTGACATAACACCCGGTCACCCGCTGCGTGACCGTGTGTGTCATTGCACAGTTTGAAATGATCGATATCCAGCACGACGGCACTGAGTGGGCGGCGCCGACGGTTTCCGGTCTGCCAGTGGCTCTCGGCCAGACGATAGAGCGCCCGACGGTTATTGAGCAGCGTTAAAGGGTCTGTATTGGCAGCGTGCTCGGCCTGAATCTGCTCGCGTTGAACATGGCGTATACGCGCTGCAAGTGCCAGTGCCAGCAGAGTGGCTTCGGCCAGCATGCCGATTTCGGCGGCGCGAAAGCTCCATTCCCTCAAGGGCAGGTGCCCCAGCACTGCCAGTGTCGTGATGACGGTACCGCAGGTGCCGGAGATCACGGCCAGCAGATAAAAGCGGGCACTGACACTGCCTTGAGTGACCCGGTACAGGCCCATCAGCAGCATCAGGCTGGTGAAGACCAGCATAAACACAAACGCGGTGCTCAGTGCGATCAGTTGTGAGTCCATCAGCCAGCCGGCAGAAAGACTGAGAAGTGCGAGGGCAGCCGCGAGCTGCGCCGCTCGATAGCCCAGTGAACAGTGCTGACGTATATGCAGAAAACTGGTGGCAAACAGCAGTCCACAACAACCGAACAGGATCATCAGCGCAGGGGGTGCCCAGCGCTGCCATTCGGTGGCATCACTCCAGAACCAGGCCAGACCATGGCCAGAGTAGGCCAGGTTAACCAGCAGAAACGAGCCCAAATAGAGCGCATACAACAGGTGGTGACGGTCACGAATACCAAAGAACAGTGCCGTATTGTAGAAGATCAATGCCAACAGAAAACCATAACTCAAGCCGTAGCTGGTCAGTCGCTGCAGCGAGAGGTGTTCCAGTTGTTCGTCATCCAGCAGGCGCAACGGTAACAGCATCGGGTCGGGTGTGCTGATCCGTAACAGCACCAGGTGCTCACCCGGGCTCAGTTGCAGCGGAAACAGAAACCCGGTCAGTAATGGGTTGCGATTGGCAAATGGCTGCAGATCTCCCGCCACAACCTGGTGGTGTAACCGTGGGCCGCGGTAGTGGTATAGCCGGATCTCATCCAACCAGGCAGTATCCAGCAGAAGGCTACGCTCCACTTGCCTGCCGGTGTCATTGTGCAACTTCAGGGCAACCCAGACCGGTTTGCTGCCCAACCCTTGCGCCAGTGTGTCGGCATAGGGTGTGAATTGCCCCTTGTGCCATAGTCCTGCAGCCGTGGCAGGGCTCAAGCGGGATCCTGTTTCGACCAGAAAAGCCGTGGTCAATTCAACAGTGGTGGTATCCGCTGAATGGGCAGCAATGGCAGGTGTGCTCAGCGAAATTGGCAGCCAGAGGCACAATAGCAGTACAGCCTTAGCCCACATATTGCATCCGGAGTATTGGAACGGGAGTTTGATTATAGGCGAAAAATCGGAAATTGCAGTTGAAACGCGACATTATTTTGCCTGTCTGAAACAGCGTTCAATTGTCTTTTTTTAACAAATTTGCTGCCGGAAATTGTCATGGCGGAGCCTCGCCTGCTGATCCAAACTAAGGTCATTCCCTTATTGGTCTGCCACAGCAGGTGGCACTAACCCTACAAGCGACAAGGTGAGAGCAATGGATTTCAAAGACGTACCCGCAATTGTTACCGGTGGCGCATCCGGTCTGGGTGAAGGCTCGGCGCGGGCGCTGGCAGCGGCTGGCGCCAGGGTTGCCATCTTTGACCTGAATGAAGAGCGCGGTCGCCAGATCGCTGAAGAGCTGGGTGGCATCTTTGTACGTTGTGACGTGTCCTCGGCCGAAAGCGCGGAAGCGGCGTTTGCGGCGGCACGTGAAGCGCATGGCCCCTGCGGTATTGCCGTCAACTGTGCCGGTATCGCCCCGGCCGGCAAGATAGTGGGCAAGGAAGGCCCGATGCCGCTGGAAGACTTCAACAAGGTCATCCAGGTCAACCTGGTGGGCAGTTTCAATATCATGCGCCTGGCCGCCGCCGAGATGGCCACCCGTGAAGCGAACGACGATGGTGAGCGTGGCGTGATCATCTCTACTGCCTCCATCGCCGCGTACGAAGGCCAGATCGGTCAGGTGGCCTACAGTGCATCCAAGGGCGGCGTGGTGGCCATGACGCTGCAGGCGGCTCGTGAGCTGGCGCGCAGTGGTATTCGCGTTAACACCATCGCACCCGGCATCTTCATGACACCGATGATGGCCGGTTTCCCGCAGGAAGTGCAGGACAGCCTGGCCGCGACCCTGCCGTTCCCGCAGCGTTTGGGTCGTCCTGACGAGTACGGCATGCTGGTGGAGCAGATTGTGAAAAACCCGCTGCTGAACGGCGAGACCATTCGTCTCGACTGCGCGCTGCGCATGGCACCGAAGTAAGCGAGGATCGAGTGATGAATGCAGCCGTAATCGATACCGAAGAGCTGGAACTGTTCCGCGAGATGGTGCTGCGCGCACTGGAACGTGAAGTCGCGCCGCATTATGAACAGTGGGAACGCGAGGGCATTACGCCGCGTGCGCTCTGGAATACGCTGGGCGAAGCGGGTCTGCTGTGCGTGGATGCGCCCGAAGACCATGGCGGTTGTGGTGTGCCCTTTGAGTATTCGGTCATGCTGGTCACTGAAATGGCCCGACTGGGCTACGGTGCCCTGGCCACCAATGTAATGGTGCACTCCGATATCGTGGCCCCCTACATCGCCCACATCGGCAATGACGAGCAGAAAAGCCGCTGGCTGCCGGGCATGGTGTCCGGTGAGGTGGTTGGCGCCATCGCCATGACCGAGCCGGGGGCCGGCAGTGATCTGGCGGCGCTGCGCACCACGGCGGTACTGGATGGTGACGAGTATGTGATCAACGGCTCAAAAACCTTCATCACCAACGGTCAGCACGCGGACATGGTGATCGTCGCTGCCAAGACCGATCCGGCGGCCGGCGCCAAAGGTGTCAGCCTGTTTCTGGTGGACACCACACTGCCGGGCTATGGCAAGGGCCGCAATCTGGAAAAGATCGGTCAGCACAGCGGCGATACCTCCGAACTGTTCTTCGAGAATATGCGCGTGCCCAAATCGGCCCTGCTGGGCGAAGAGGGCAAGGGCTTCATGTACCTGATGCAGGAGCTGGCCCGTGAGCGTCTGGTGATCGGTGCCATCGGTGTTGGCGCCGCCCGCGGAGCGCTGGATATGACCATCCAGTATGCCGATGAGCGCACCCTGTTCGGCCAGAAGCTGAAGGAGTTGCAGAACACCCGCTTCCGCATCGCCGAGATGGAGACCGACTACCGCGTCAACAAGGCGTTCATTGATCAGTGCATCAGCGAGTACTCCCGCGGCGAGCTGGATGCCGCCACCGCATCCATGGCCAAGTACACCGCCACCGAAATGCAGTGCCGCGTGGCTGATGGCTGCCTGCAGCTGTTCGGCGGCTACGGCTACACCACTGAATACCCGATCTCACGCGCCTTCATCGACGCCCGTGTGCAGCGCATCTACGGCGGCACATCCGAGGTGATGAAGGAAGTCATTGCGCGCTCGGTGCTTGGGCGGTAACGCAACGGCCAACCGAATGACTGATCAGAATATTAGCGACTTAACAGGAGCAACAAGATGTCAGACAACAGCATTGTGATTCTGGGCGCGGCCCGTACCCCCATGGGCGGCATGATGGGCTCACTCAGCGACGTGCGTTCGCCGGACCTGGGTGCGGTGGCCATCGAAGCGGCCATTGAGCGTGCCGGCCTGCAGCCGAGCGATATCGACGAAGTGATCATGGGCTGCGTACTGCCCGGTGCACTGGGTCAGGCTCCGGCCCGTCAGGCCTCCCGCAAGGCCGGCATCCCGGATGCGGCCGGTGCCACCACCATCAACAAGATGTGCGGCTCCGGCATGAAAGCGGTGATGCAGGCCCACGACCAGATCAAGGCCGGCAGCGCCAATATCATGATCGCTGGCGGCATGGAAAACATGAGTCAGGCGCCCTACATGTTGCCCAAAGCGCGTGCCGGCATGCGCATGGGCCACGGTCAGGTGATCGACTCCATGTTCTTCGACGGCCTGGAAGACGCTTACGAAGGTGGCCTGATGGGCGTATTCGCCCAGCGCTCTGCTGATGACTTCAACATCACCCGCGAAGCGATGGACGAGTTCGCCATCGGCTCTCTGAACAAGTCGTTGGCCGCCATCGAAAACGGTTGGTTCAAGGACGAGATCGCACCGGTCATCATCAGGGGCCGCAAGGGTGATACCGTTGTTGATATCGACGAACAGCCGGGCAACGCCCGTCCGGACAAAATCCCGCAGCTGAAGCCGGCGTTCAAAAAGGACGGCACCGTCACCGCCGCCAACTCCAGCTCCATCAGCGATGGCGGTTCCGCGCTGGTACTGGCCACACAGGCCGAGGCCGACAAGCGCGGCGTCAAGCCGCTGGCGCGGATCGTGGCGCACTCCACCCACGCCCAGCTACCGGCCGAGTTCACTATCGCCCCGATCGGCGCGATTCAGAAAGTGCTCGACAAGGCGGGCTGGAGCAAGGACGACGTGGATCTGTACGAGATCAACGAAGCCTTCGCCGTGGTCTCCCTGCTGGCGATCAATGAACTGGGCCTGGATGCCGACAAGGTCAACGTCTACGGTGGCGCCTGTGCCTTGGGACACCCAATCGGCTCCTCCGGCTCACGTATTCTCGTCACGCTGCTCAACGCCCTTAAGCAGCGCGGCTTGAAAAAAGGGGTTGCATCCCTCTGTATCGGTGGTGGCGAAGCGACAGCCGTGGCTGTCGAGCTGCTTTGAGGCAGCTCCCTTCATTACATCTCTGCCCTTGGCTCTTGGATTAGAGTAGGCCACCTTCGGGTGGCCTTTTTTGTCGTACCAGGCTGGTGATGATCTTCTACCCACTTGTTGTCACACCATATGCCAAAGCTCTTTTACACCTGAGCGGTCTGGTGGCAAGTTGCTCATCTTCACATTAAGGCGTAGAGTCAATTTTTGACTTGATCGAAGGGGCGGTGCCATGACAAGCCCGGAATCATCTGCCACTAACCCGCCTCCGTCTGCGGCAACCGAAAAAGCTCTGCGAGTGTCTGAAGCGCGCTATCGACGCCTGTTTGAAAGTGCTCAGGATGGCATCCTGCTCCTGAATGCTGAAACGGCACAAATCGAAGATGTTAATCCTTTTTTGGTCAATATGCTGGGATACTCATACGAAGAATTTATGGGTAAAAAGCTATGGGAAATTGGTGCTTTCAAAGATATTGCATTGAATAAAGAGGCTTTTGCTGAGTTACAGGAGAAGCATTTCATACGCTATGACAATTTGCCACTCGTCACGAAAAAAGGAGCGCGCTTATCAGTTGAGTTCGTGAGCAATGTATATGACTGTGAAGGCGTTCAGGTTATTCAATGTAATATACGCGATAACACCAAGCGATATCTGGTGGAGATCGCGCTAAAGGCAACTACACGCTCCCTTAAAATGCTCAGCGAAAGTAATGTAGCACTGCTAAGTTCAGAAACGGAAAATATCTTGCTTACTGAGTATTGTCGTATAGCGGTTGATACAGGCGGTTACTGTATGGCATGGGTTGGTTTGGCAGATGAAGGAGATGAAAAGAATATCAAAGTACTCTCACAGTATGGTGAAGACGACGGGTATTTGGAGCTGCTAAAGACTTCTTCTGCCGAACGTGATTTTGGTATTAGCCCAACGGGCCTTGCAATACGTTCAAAGCAGGTTGAGTTTGTTGATAATATATCTGTCGATTCCAGGATGGTGCATTGGCGCAAAGAGGCTTTAAAGCGGGGCTATCAGTCTGCAATTGCTATTCCTTTTCATTTACCCAACGATATGATTGCTTGCTTAACGCTCTATAGTTCCAGAGTTAACGTTTGGTCCTCACCGGAACGAAAATTGCTACAGGAAATTGCAGCCGATCTTTCGTTTGGAATCGCCGCACTACGGACAGCCGCCGCCAAGATTCAGTATGAAGTCAGTTTGCGCGATAGCCTTGAGCAAACCATACAAGTCATCGCCGATACCGGTGAAGAGCGTGATGCCTATACGGCGGGACATCAACGGCGAGTGGCTGCCTTGTGTGTCAAGATTGCGACTGAGATGGGGCTCTCGGAAGACCGTATTCATGGACTTCATCTGGCGGCATCCATTCATGACCTGGGCAAGATCGGCATTCCGGCAGAGATCCTTGCGAAGCCTCGGCGCTTGAGCACGATGGAGTTCGGTTTGATCAAGGAACATCCAGCCATCGCCTTCAATATACTCAAAGGTGTTAATTTCCCTTGGCCTATTGCCACAATAATTGTGCAGCACCATGAGCGCATCGATGGTTCGGGTTATCCCATGGGGTTAACACAAGATGAGTTGCTCATGGAGTCCAGGATTTTGGCTGTAGCTGATGTGGTTGAGGCGATGGTATCACATCGACCCTATAGAGCAGCGCTCGGTAAGGAGGCCGCTCTGAACGAGATTACGGCTCAGCGAGACATTACTTTAGATGCGCAGGCAGTTGATGCATGCCTGCGTATTTTCAACCAGCAAAACTACATCTTTGACGAGCCGTAAGCAGCACCTCAATTGATAAACACGTGAAGCAGCCATCACGCAGGCCGATGGATGCCATAAATAATGGCAAATTACCATTTCTCTCCTATGCTTCAGGTATACGATTTCCGACTGTCTACACCCTTCCATTTTCTGCTGATCAGGCTTGAGGATGCGCCAGACCACTCTGGAAGGACATCCCAGTATCCGGTACGCGGCTTGTGAGTACCGGCGCACAACCCAAACAACAGGAAAATAAGACCATGAACGATAAAGAACTGTATAAGCAGAAAAAGCAGGCTCAGTTGGATAAGTTGCAGGCCGATGTCGACAAAATCAAGGCAAAGGCTTCTGAGGCCAGCGCGGATGCTCAGCTGGAAATGCATAAACAGATCAAGGTGTTGGAAGATAAGGTTGCAGACGGCCGTACGAAACTGCAGCACCTTGCTGATGCAAGTGAGGATGCCTGGGAGGCAAGCAAGCACAGCGTGGAATCTGCCTGGGATTCCCTGAAGTCTACCGTGAGTGACGTCGCCGCGAAACTCAGGAAATAGTCATTCATCGGGGGTTTAATATGTCAATGGGTGCAGGAGCTACAATGAAAATCATAGGTATTGTCCTCCTGGTTCTGGGGGTTGGCCTTGCAATCTGGGGTTATCAATTATCTGGATCGGTAGAGTCGCAGGTAACTCAGGCCGTTACAGGTTCGGATACAGACAAGGTCATGACGCTCTATATTATGGGTGCCGTCAGCTTTTTTGTTGGCATCTTCCTGTTTATTAAAAAATAAGACGGGGTAAGGCATGGATATTATTGGTTTGTTGATATTTTTGGCTGTTGGCGCCCTGGTGGGGTGGCTTGCAGGCACCCTCGTGAAGGGGAGCGGATTCGGTATCATTGGCAACATCATTGTTGGAATCATTGGGGCTGTGCTGGGCGGTTTTCTGTTCGGCTTGCTCGGTATAACAGCAGGAGGGTTTGTAGGTTCTATTGTTATGGCCACCATCGGCGCTGTTATTCTGTTGTTTATTATCGGCGTTCTCAAAAAGGCATAGGACATATGCTGCCTCCTGCCAGGTAAGCGGGGGGCAGCGGTTACATTCCCCAGCCGCACAAAACTGCTGCCACGCCGTTAATGCCTCGGCAAGGCTTCGAAGCCGGCTATGACATCAAACAACTCCTCATCGATAGCCCCCTGGCGCTCACTGTGAAATGTCATGTTGAGTGCCTCCAGACGTTCACCGATATTGGTATCGGCGCGCTGCATGGCAGCCAGTCGACTGGCGTTTTCGCTGGCCAATGACTCGGCACAGGCACGAAACAGCGAAACGAACAGGTATTCCCGGATCAGTGCTTTCAGCGTTGTAGTCTGCATGCCGAGCACTTCGGGCAGGTTGTAGGTCGGCCAGTGGCGCTCGGCCAACTGCTGACACCAGTGTGCATCCAGAGGCAGCAGATGCTGGCGCGTGGGGACATAGGTGGTTGCCGCTGCCGGCTGATTGTAAAACAGGCTGAGTCCGCTGATCTCACCACGGCTGATATGCGCCTCGCTGATGGCCAGAATCTGGCCAACCAGCAGGGTAATGGCTTGGACAGAGCTGGGCACACCGAAACCGCCCTCCAGTGTTAACCCAGCATCTGTCAGTCGCGCTTGGACGCGCGCTCCGACAGCCCATACCAGTGGGCGAGCTGATGAGTCTGACAATGCCTGCAGGGCATGTTCGGCGACCACATCATTGAACTGCCCCACCAGCCCCTGATCCGAGCCGAAGACGACAATCCCAGGAGGAGCGGCAGTAGCGGCTATGTCGGCGCTGCCAGGGGTGTGGTTACTGGCAACATCATGCAGGCAGACGCTCAATCCCAGCTCTACACTGTGGGCATAATGTGCCAGCGCCTGTACGGCCTGCTCGTATTGGTTGATGCTTGAAGCAGCCAGCGCCTTCATGGTTCGAACAACCGCTTGGAGGTCGCTGGCGCTGTCGATTTGACGCCGCAGATCGGCTGAGGAGTGAGCCATCAGGATGCCTCTGGCAGGCTGTGCAGTGCGGCCTGAGCCAGGGCGATGATGGTGGCACGGTCTGCATCGCTGAGTTTCTCGGAGCTGCCCAGACGCTGCTGCAGCGCATCGGGCAGCCGTGTACTGGCTTCGCGCACGGCTTTTTCTGCAGCGGCCATCTGCTGCATGGGTATGGGGTCAAACAAGCCCTCGATCAATGCCAGCAACACGGTGATCTGGGCCGGCATTGCCACCGGTGCCCCCTCGGCCTGCTTGAGACAGGCACGGATACGCAGGCCATGCTCGATCACTCTGCGACTGTCTTCATCCAGTCGGGCGCCGAAGCGGGCAAAAGTTTCCAGCTCTTCGAACTGGGCATACGCCAGCTTGAGATCGCCTGCGACGGCACGGTAAGCGGGACGCTGTGCCTTGCCGCCCACACGGGACACCGACTGGCCAACATCGATCGCCGGTAAAACCCCCAGTCCAAACAGCGAAGGTGACAGGTAAACCTGGCCATCGGTAATCGAGATCAGGTTGGTCGGGATGTAGGCAGAGAGGTTTTGCGCTTCGGTCTCGATGATGGGCAGTGCCGTCAGTGAGCCGCCACCACACTCGGGTCGCAGGTGAGTAGCACGTTCCAGTAGTCGCGAGTGGATGTAAAAAATATCGCCAGGGAAGGCTTCCCGGCCGGGTGGGCGGCGCAGCAGCAGCGATATTTCCCGATAGGCGCGTGCGTGGTGAGTCAGGTCGTCGTAGACGATCAGCAGATCGCGCCCCTGTGCCATGAAATACTCCGCGATACTGGTTGCGGCATAGGGGGCGATGTAGGTCAGTCCCGGCGGGTCATCGCCTTCAGTCAGCACCACCACGGAGTAGTCCATGGCATCATGGGCCTGCAAAGTCGCCACTACCTTGGCCACGGCTGAGGCGCGTTGGCCGATGGCGCAATAGATGCAGAGCACATCCTTGCCGCGCTGATTGAGAATGGTGTCGATGGCGATGGCCGTTTTACCGGTCTGGCGATCACCCAGAATCAATTCACGCTGCCCACGCCCCACGGGAATCAGCGCGTCGATCACCTTCAGTCCGGTCTGCAGCGGTACGGTGACGGGCGCTCGATCCATAATCGGCGGTGCCGGTCGTTCGATGGGCAGTCGCTGCTCGGTTGCAATGGGACCCAGGCCATCGAGGGGGCGGCCAAGTGGATCTATGACGCGCCCGAGCAAGGCATCCCCAACCGCTACGTCCATGACGCGCCCGGTGCGCTCAACGGTATCGCCGGCCTGCAGGTGCCAGTATTCACCCAGCAGCACCACGCCGATCTCATCCTCGTCCACGTTGAAGGCAATGCCGAACATGCCATCGCCAAAGCTGACCAGTTCATCTGAGCCAGCTCCGGGCAAGCCACTGACCTGCGCGACGCCAGTGGACAGGCGGGTGATCCGACCCACTTCCTGTATGTTGAGCTGCGCAGTGAAGGTTTTCCGGCCCTGCCGCAGATCGGCAAAGGCGCGCTCAAAGGTGTTTTGCAGCGTATCGGCCGGCGTGCTCATTGAGGTGCTTCCGACGCTTTGGCGTCAGGCTTGGGGTTGGTGTCAGCAGGTGTTTGGCCAGCAGATAGCGCTAACAGGGCACTGATACGGGTTTCCATATCAGTCAGATAATCGGCGATGTTCCAGCCCAGTTTGCGGCCGTTGACACTGAGTTCAAGGCCGTTGATCAAGGTGGGAGTGGTTTCGAATGTGACCGGCACCTCAGTGGCAAACAGTTCTTCCAGTGCTGTCTGTATTGTCTGGCGCTGCGGTGCAGGCAGTTCGAATACACTGCGCACCCTTACCGGGTCGGAGCCGTTTGCCAGTGCGCTGACCAGTTCATCGCGTGTGGCCGGGTCCAGCCCCTGCAGTCGTTCTGCAAACACCTCGCTCATGCGCGCTTCCAGCGTATCGCCGGACAGTTCGGTCAATACCTTGCGGGTGATGGCAAAGACTTCATCCCGTGTCAGGCGGGCAAGTTCGGCCTTCAGTTGTTGATGTTCGCGCAACAGGGCTTTCCGACGTTGTCGGTCGAGGGCATCGGCGGCCTGTTGTGTCTCTGCCAGCAATTGTTTGCGCTCTGCCTGTGCCGCCGCTTTTGCCGCGTTCAACAGGTCGTCACGCTGCTGGTCCAGGGCCGTGCTCTGGTGCAAAAAGGCATCGCGTGCCTGTTCCGCTTCAGAGCTTTTTGCTGCAGCATCGGCCAGCGTGGCGGCGATGCGATGCTCACGCGCATCAATGGCATCGAGAATCGGCCGGTACAGAAAACGTTTCATCAACCACACCAGAACGAGGAAGTTGATCAGCTGGGCGACGACAGTAAACCAGTCGATGAGCATGGTTCATTGTCCTGCGGCGATTGTAAGTGCGTAGTTCCAGAACGGATTGGCGAACAGAAGAATCATCGAAACCACAAAACAATAAATAGCCGTGGATTCGATCATCGCCAGGCCAACAAACAGTGTTCGGGTAATGGTGGCGGACGCATCGGGCTGTTGTGCGAGGGCACTCAATGCTGTGGCGACCGCCCGGCCCTCGGACAGTGCCGGTGCCAGGGTGCCTATTGCCGTGGTCAGGCCGGCAAGGGTAATCGAGACCAGAGCAATCAGTGTCATGCTATCCATGGGATTTCCTTGATTTGGCCAGTGGCATATTCATGCGGCATCCTCTGTTTTGGCGGCAGAAGGGTGGCTGCGGACTTGAGTGGCGGCAGCGATGTAAACCGCGGCCAAAATGCTGAAAATATAAGCCTGTACCATGCCCGTGAGCAGACCGAGCAGGGTCATGACGACGGGGAAAATGAATGGGGTAATGCTGAGCAGAATTGCGATGATCATCGTCCCGCTCATCATGTTGCCGAACAGGCGAACGGCCAGAGCCAGCGTGCGCGACAGCTCGCTGATGAGATTGAACGGCAGCATGATAAAGGTGGGTTGGACATAAGACTTGAGGTAATTGGCCCAGCCCTGTTCCGCGATGCCGAACAGGGGAACGGCAACGAACACGCACAGTGCCAGCGCCACCGTGGTGGATAACGACCCGGTCGGGGGGTGATAGCCGGGGATAATGGTGAACAGGCTGGCGCTGGCCACGAACAGGAACAGGGTGCCAAGAAAGCCAAGATAGGTCTGTGGATGCCTTAGACCTACCTCTTCGATCTGTTGCATGATCGCCGTGACAATGATTTCCAACAGGTTTTGCCAGCGAGAGCGGGTCAAATCAGTCGACAGGCGACGGGTGATCAGCCAGGCCCCCAGCGTCAAAAACAGCATCAGCCCCCATGTATACAGAATGGTGGCGTTGAGATGGAAAATGCCGTACTGCCAGAACAGGGTTTCGTCAGGGCTAAGGGGCATGACCGCTCTCCTGCAGTGGTGCAGTCTGCATCGGTAAAGGGCCGAGGACGCGCATCAGGATCAGTCGGGCGATGACAAATCCCAAAAGGCATGCCAGTAACTGCTGCCAGTGGCCATTCGCGACCCAATAGAATCCGGCGAGCGTGATGCTCATGCGCAGCAGCAAACTGGCGAGAAACAGCAGGGCGGGGTGGGGGGAGTTGATGCCACGCCGCACGGTCCACCAGAGGCCACCGAAGAACACTGCGCCCAGCCCCAGCCCTGCCGTCGCACTCAATGCCCAGATCAGGGGTTCATTCATGCTCATCTTCCTCCTCGCGTATGGCGCGATCCTCTTTGGTAACCCAGTGCCAGGCGTTCAGGCAACCGATACAGAGTCCAGCGATCAGTAACGCCAAGGTCCAGGAATACTGGCCGGAACTGTGCTTGTCGAGCCAGATGCCGATGGCAGCCCCCAGCAGTGTGGGGACTGCCACGGACCAGCCGACCAGTCCCATCATGCCCAGTCCAAACCACAGTCCCGGCGTTGGCTGGCGTTGGGCCTTGAGCTTGCGTTTGGCTTTTGAGCCGACCTGATGGGCGAAGTCCGGTTCCTTGTGGGGGTTGTTGTCAGGCTCATCAGTCATTTTTCAGTCCTGCAAACCGGCGCAGAAAACCGCTTTCCAGTTTCGCCATCACGGAGCGCAGGTTGCGCTCATGTTCGTCCAGGGTTAAAAACTCCTGTGTCACCTGCTGGCGCAACTGCTGCAGGTCAGTCCCGGCCAGCGCGTGGCGCACGGACACAACCACCTCGCCACCGGCCTTGATCAATACGCCCTGATCCACCGCAATATAGCGCTCGTCTTCTGTCGTGGTTTGGTAGATCAAAATCCCCGGTATCAGTGCGGCTACGCAGTCCAGACGGCGTGGCAGCAGGCCAAAGGAGCCGGCGCTGGTTTCGGCCACAATACGTGTCACGGCAGCGGCTTCGATGAAAATGCCATGGGGCAGCAGTACTTTAAGGCTCATCGGTGACATCGGATGACCTCTGTTCTACAACGGTATCCGCCGCAGGCCTGTTGGCATTTTTTTGCCGGGCTTCATCCACGGCGCCTATCATGTATAGCGCACGTTCCGGGTAGTCCGCGAACTCGTCACGCAAAATGCGTTCACAGCCATCCAGTGATGTTTCCAGACTGACCAGTTTGCCGGTCAGACCGGTAAACTGCTCGGTGGTGAAAAAGGGCTGAGTGAGAAACCGCTCCAGCCGGCGGGCTCGGGCCACCACCTTGCGATCCTCTGACGACAATTGTTCAAGTCCGAGCATGGCGATGATGTCCTTGAGCTGTTCGTATTGCGCCAGGGTGCGGCGAATCTCTTGAGCCAGCCGGTAGTGGCGCTCGCCGACAATGCCCGGTGTGGTCATCTTGGAACTGGACTGCAGCGGGTCGATGGCAGGGTAGAGCCCCTCGCTGGCACGCTTGCGCGACAACACGATGGAGGCTGACAGGTGTGAAAAGGTATGTACGGCGGCCGGGTCGGTGAAATCATCCGCCGGCACGTAGACCGCCTGAATCGAGGTGATCGCACCCCGGTCGGTATTGGCGATGCGCTCTTCAAGCTGTGACAGTTCGGTGCCCAGCGTCGGCTGATAACCCAGCCGCGAGGGCATCTGCCCCATCAGTCCCGAGACTTCCATGCCTGCCTGAATGAAGCGGAAAATATTGTCGATCAGCAGCAATACGTCGCGGTGTTCATCATCGCGGAAATACTCGGCCATGGTCAGCGCGGCATGACCCACACGGAAACGACTGCCTGGCGGCTCGTTCATTTGGCCGAAGATCATGACCATGTTCGACAGCACGCCGGCCTGTTTCATCTCGCGGTGCAGTTCCTCGCCTTCACGGCAGCGTTCGCCAATACCGCAAAAGATGCTGACGCCCTCATGGTGACCGATCATATTGTGGATCATTTCCGTCAGCAGCACGGTTTTGCCGACGCCCGCACCGCCGAACAGACCGGCCTTGCCGCCCCGTTCCAGGGGCAGCAGCACATCAATCAGCTTGATGCCGGTTTCAAACACTTCAGTTTGTGTAGAGCGACGAGCCAGAGGTGGAGGAGGCTGGTGCACCGAGCGCCACTGCACATCGGTCAAAGGAGCTTCGCGATCGATGGTGTTGCCGAACACATCGAACATGCGCGCCATGATGCCTTTGCCTACCGGAGCGTGCAGCGGCCCGCCGCTGTCTTCTACCCGCATGCCACGGGCGAGCCCTTGGGTGGGGGTCATGGCGATACCGCGAACATGTCGGGCATCCAGTTGTGCCAGTACTTCGATGATGATCTGTTGCCGCTCTCCGGTACGCAGCAAGGAGTAGATGGGGGGCAGGCGGCGGGTGAAGCGGATATCAACAACGCTGCCACGCACCGATACCACTTCGCCGGTGTTCGGTACATCGTTACTGTGCTTCAGCGCCTGAAGTTGACTCATTGAACCGCCCTCCCGCCTCTGCGCCGAAGTCTGCGTCTCAACTCTCCAACCCAAGCAGCATCTGGAAAGCGCACAAACAAGGACGGCCAAGCGTTTTGCTGGTTTGAGTCTAGCAGTATATGAGATGGATGCTGCTGTTCACTGCGTTACAACGATTTCAGCCTGCCCGGTGTACCCTTGTGCTGAAGCGTGAACTGGAAGAGGAAACCGGTGGGTGTCGCCTGTCGTTCCTACACCCACTGGCTTGCACTACATCTCCCGGAGTTTAAGGCACCTGGGGGTAACCTTCTCTTTACTGTCGACCACTGTTGTTTGCTCAGCGCCGTATTTACACCTTAAATCGACCCAGTTGCTGATCAAGGCGAGCAGCGCTGGTTGATACTTCCTTACCCAGCGCGGTGACCTGTGCAGCAGCCTGTGCGAGTACATCCGCAGCATCACCAATGCTGGTGATGTTGCGATTGATCTCTTCGTTCACCATGCTCTGCTCTTCGGCGGCGGTCGCGACCTGAGTGGTGTTCTCGGTAATGGCCGTGATGCGTGAAGAGACGCCTTCCAGCCGTTGATAGCTGGAGTGACTCTGCTCGACCGTCTGGGCGGCCATGCCTCTACAATGCTGCATGCGACCGACACTGTCATCCACATCCCGTTTCAGGGCTGAAATCAGTGTGTCGATATCACCGGTAGCATCCTGTGTGCGGCTGGCAAGGTTTCTGACTTCATCAGCGACCACCGCAAAGCCACGCCCCTGATCACCTGCCCGCGCGGCTTCGATCGCGGCGTTCAAGGCCAGCAGGTTGGTCTGCTCGGCAATATTACGGATGGTTTCGATAATGTTATAGATTTCGTCACTGCGGCTGGCAACCTGGCCGATACTGTCTGAAGCCTCATCCAGTGCGCCGGACATGTTACCGATTTCGTCAACAGTAGACTTGAGAGTGTTGCGGGTGGCGCTGACTTCCTGTTCGGAGTTGCCGGCGTCCTGGGCCGTCTGACCTGCCAGGTTGGCCACCTGGGTGGCGGTAGCGGCCATCTCGTTGGCGGCTGCAGCCACACTTTGCAGCTGTTTCTGCTGCTCTTCGGTTGATATGCGGGTCTGTTGTGCGTTGTCTGCCAGTGAGTTGGCATTCTGCTGCAGCTGTGCGGACAGGCTGATCAACTCGTGAATGACGGTGCGGATCTTGCGGGTAAAGCTGTTGAAACCATCCGATACGGCGTTCAGTTCAGCATGACGGAAGTGCTCCAGCTCCTGTGTCAGGTCGCCCTCTGAACCTCCCAGTGCCTGCATGCGCTCGCCGAGTTGTGCCAGCGGCCTGGTGATGCCGGATATGAACAGATTCACCACCGCCAGGGTGATCAGCAGAATGACGCCTGCGGTGATCAGCAAATCCCAGATGGTGCTGCTGCGATTATCTTCCATGTCGGCCTGTAACTGGTTCAGTTCTGCCAGAGCGGCGGCCTTGGGAACTTCCACAATCAAACGCCAGCGGGTATTGGCGGCGGACAGCTCCTCGGTCACCATAATGATGTCGTTGCTGTCTTCAGGTTTGTTGATGCGTTGCAGGAAGTCTGGGTCAACGGATTGAATGGTCTTCCCGGCCGCCTGGGTAAAGCGGCTGGATGCGATAACACGATTCTGCTGGCTGAGCAGTGTAATACTGGCTTCGCCGTTATAGAGGTTTTGCGAGAGCTTTTCAGTCAGTTGCTGCAGTACAGGCAGGTTGATGTCGGTGCCGGCAACCCCGATCACTTTTTTGTCGTGCATGATGGGTACGGTGAGGGACGTCATCAGTACCGAGTTGCCCGGCTCGATCTCGTACAGGTACGGCTCCACCATACAGGGCGAGGCTGTTTCGCGTGGGCACAGGTACCATTCGGATTCACGCATGCCGTTTGCGTTCAGGGTGACGTCCAGTTTGCGGTTCGAGTCTTCGGTGGGGTAGAAAGTCAGCGAGTTCCCTTCACGTACCCAGTAAATCTCCAGGTTGCCCTGATTCGAGCTGTGTTCCAGCTGGCCCTTGTACAGGTTGTCAAAGTTGTCGTAACCGTTGGGCTCGAACTGGGCATACATGGAGCTGACCTCTTCGTTGGCCAGCAGATGAGCGCGAACCAGTTGCTTGGCCGCATGGCGTGAAACCAGCTGGTCGGTCCAGGCGGTAGCCCCCATAAAGGTTGCCAGAGCGGTTGCCGAGTCGAAACCGCGTTCAAGACGCTGACGAATATCAACCGATATCTGTCCAGCGGTCAGACGCAATTGATCATTCACGTTCTCTGTAATGATGCCGGTGGTGTCGTCTACCGCCTTGTCGATGGAGGCTTGATAGGCACCGAGCGCAAGGTAAATGACAATTCCGAGTGAGGCGAGTATGGCGAGTGCTGAGCCGGCCAGCAGTTTGAAGCGGATGGACAGGTTGGTCATGAAGTCCGTTCCTCAGGAGAAGTTGTGGGGGCATGTCGGGCTGGCGGGCGCGACAGTTGATCCGCAGAGCGGATGTAGTCGGCTGAAAACTCCCTCTTTCAGAATGGCTATACGGTTTTATAAAGAACTTCGCGACCATTAACAAGCCGATTACCCCTCCTGCTTGCGATAGGCCAGGGGGCTGACACCGGTCCAGTGCTTGAATGCCCTTGAGAATGCGCCGGGCTCGGCGAACCCCAGTTGGCTGGAAATATCCCCGATGCTCAAATTCTGCCGGGTCAGCATCATGATCGCCTGGTCACGGCGCAGGTTGTCCTTGATCTTCTGGTAGGAGGTGCCCTCTGCCTTCAACTTGCGTGACAACGTGTAGGAGGTGGTGTGCAGCTGCTCCGATACCCAATCCAGATTGGGCAGGCCACCTTCGTCAAATCCTTCCAGCAGGCCGCGTACCCGGGTGCTCAGGCTGTCATCTTCGTCGGTCCAGATCAGCAGGTCCCGCGGCGAGCTCAAAATGAATTCGTCCAGCTCTTTTGGACTGCGTGTTACCGGCATGCTGAGGTAATTCTTGCTGAAGAAAATACTGCTGCGGGGTTGCTCGAACAGGCACTTGCAGGGGTAGATGAAACGATACTCATCGAAGTGAGAGGGGAGCGGGTGGGTAAAGCTGGCATGACTGAGTACGATCTTGCGCCCGATCAGCCAGCCGATCAGGCGGTGCCAGACCATCAACAGCCACTCTACCAGAAAATTGTCCGGGTCCAGTTCAGGGTGATGATGGGTCAGGCTCAGTTCGACCTCATCGCCCTGCAGCATCAGGCTGATCTCGATGTCATCCGAGAACAGGCGGTAACAGCGGATGCTTTGCCGTATTACCTCCTCCAGGTTGGTGCTGTGCACCACCAGTGATCCCATCAGGTGAAAGTGCCCAACGCGACAGGGGGATGATGTGAGGCCCATGAATTCGTCATCAAGCTCGCGCCAGATGCGGCGAAACAGCTGGATGAACTGACCAGTGCGCAGCCGTGCCTTGGGCTGGTTGATCAGGTCCGGGTCGATATCACAGCTGGCCAGCAAACGTTCCACGTTACGCCCCTGAGCGCGGTAGCCCTGCAGCATGGCGCGTGCATAGTGGGAAGAGAAAGTCAGGTTCTTCATAGGTCAGGGCTGGGCTCTGTGCCGGCTGATTTTTATCAACCGCTTGTTTTTGATGACGAATCAGGGGTGCAAAAAATGTCAATTTATCTGTTGAAAGTTGTCATTCTGTTGCCCCGGGCGATTGCTTTAATCTGCGTCCATACAGATGGGATAAGTATTTTCCCTTATTCATGCCCGGTTTGGCCAGCGCCGTCAGCTCGGGTAATGGTGAACCTCATTAGAACAATAAACAGGTTTCAGTATGGACAAGATCAGCTACAACGACTTCATCAGGGATTTCTCGCCGGAGTCGATCATACAGAACTTCGTGGGCGATTTTAACGCGGGGATCAATGTCTGCGAGGAGATCTGTGATCGCTGGGCGGATGATCCTGCAAAGGTTGCGCTTCGCTACGAGCTTGCCGATGGCAGCGGCGGTGAAATGACATTTCGTGAGCTGAAGCAGCGTTCTGCCCAGTTTGCCAATTTCCTCAAGTCGCAGGGGATTGGCAAGGGCGATCGGATATCTGCACTGCTGACGCGCACTCCGGAGCTGCTGGTTGCCGTTCTGGGTGCACTGCGAGCAGGCGCTGTTTACCAGCCCATGTTTACCGCCTTCGGCTCGGGTGCCATTGAGTACCGGGTACAGAAAGCCGACACCAAACTGATCATCACCAATCCCGAACAATGGTCGAAGTTAGCGGATGTGAAGGGGCTCCCCACCACCATGCTGGTGGCTGAAGCCGGTCATCCGCTGGAAGGGGAGGCGGACTTCCTGTTCCAGCCGACACTGGATCAACAGTCCGATCAGTTTGAGCCGGTGAAAATCGGCCCGGAAGATCCCTTCCTGCAGATGTTTACCTCCGGCACTACCGGCAAGTCGAAGGGGGTGACGGTTCCGGCCAAAGCGCTGCCCGCGTTCTATGTCTACATGCGTTATGCGATCGGTCTGCGTGACAGCGACAACTTCTGGAACGTGGCTGACCCGGGCTGGGCGTATGGACTGTACTACGCCGTGGTGGGGCCGCTGTTGCTCGGCTGTACCACCCACTTCAATGAAGCCGGCTTTACTGCCGAGAACACCTTCGAGTTCCTGCGCAAGCATCGCATCACCAACCTGGCGGCTGCGCCCACGGCTTACCGCATGCTCAAGGCCAACGACAAACTGTTGAAAGACTACCCCGAGATCGATCTTCGGGTGGCCAACAGTGCCGGTGAGCCCCTGAACCCTGAAATCGTGAGCTGGGTACAGCGCGCCTTCGGCTGTCTGGTCTGCGATCAGTATGGTCAGACCGAGACCGGCATGACCTCCGCCAACTTCCACGAGCTGGGGCATCAGCTGCGTGATGCCAGCATGGGCTACCAGTTGCCGGGCTATCGTCTGGTGGCGCTGGACGCCAACTTCAAAGAAGTGGGTCCGGGCGAAAGTGGCGAGCTGGCCATCGACATGGACAATTCACCGCTCTATTTCTTTCAGGGCTATACCTGGGGTGAAAAGAGCCCCTACCACGGCAAGTACTATTTGACCGGTGACGTGGTGATCAACAATGGCGATGGCTCACACTCCTATACCGGGCGTGATGACGACATCATCGCCTCGGCCGGCTACCGCATCGGGCCTGCCGATGTGGAAAGCACGTTGCTGGAGCATGAGGCGGTGGTTGAAAGTGCCGTGGTGGGCAAGCCTGACGAAAAACGCGGCTTTATCGTCAAGGCCTTTGTGGTGACGCATCCGCATGTTGATGCCGATGATGCGCTGGCTGAAGCCCTGAAGCAGCATGTGCGCAACCGGCTTTCCACCCACGCCTTCCCGCGTGAAATCGAATTCGTGAATGATCTGCCCAAAACCTCAAGCGGCAAGATCCAGCGTTTCCTTCTGCGTAAGCAGGCAGCTGAGGAAGTGGCTTCTTAGTGAGCATTGAGGCCTTCGGGCCTCCTTTTTTTCCCTTTGTGCTGCTTGATTGATAAAGGTACTGAAACATGAAAATACTGGTCGCTGTTAAGCGCGTGATTGATTACAACGTCAAGGTGCGGGTCAAGTCGGACCGCTCTGATGTGGATCTGGCCAACGTCAAAATGTCGCTCAACCCGTTTTGTGAAATCGCGGTGGAAGAGGCGGTACGCCTGAAAGAAGCGGGCAAGGCGGATGAAGTGGTGGTCGTGTCCATCGGCAGCAAGGCCTGTCAGGAACAGCTGCGTACTGCGCTGGCCCTGGGCGCTGACCGCGCTGTACAGGTGGAGGCACCGGATCAGCTGGATTCCCTGTCGGTGGCGCGCATTCTGCAGAAGCTGGCGGAAGAGGAGTCGGCTGACCTGATTCTGCTGGGCAAGCAGGCGATCGACTCTGACAACAATCAGACCGGACAGATGCTGGCGGCGCTGATGGACCGCCCACAGGCCACGTTTGCCTCTGAAGTGGTGGTCGAGGGCGACAGCCTCAAAGTAACCCGTGAGATCGACGGTGGTCTGCAGACCCTCAGCCTGAAGCTGCCGGCGGTGGTCACTACCGACCTGCGTCTGAACGAGCCGCGCTATGCATCGCTGCCCAACATCATGAAAGCCAAGAAAAAGCCGCTGGATGTGAAAACACCTGAAGAGCTGGGTGCTCAGCTGGCAGGAGGCGTGCAGCTGGTCGGAGTTGAGCCGCCAGCTGAACGTCAGGCCGGTATCAAGGTTGGCTCGGTGGACGAGCTGGTGGAAAAACTGCGTAATGAAGCAAAGGTGATCGCATGAGCATTCTGATTCTGACCGAACACGACAACCAGTCCCTCAAGCCGGTTACCCTGAGCCTGGTAACGGCTGCACAGCAGATCGGGGGTGATATCGACCTGCTGGTAGCGGGTGAAAACTGTCAGCCGGTGGCCGATGCCGCTGCCGCAATCGCCGGTGTGCACAAGGTGATCGTGGCAGATAATGCCGCCTACGCTCACCAGCTGGCGGAAAATATCAGCAAACTGGTGGTCGAGCTGGCCGACGGTTACAGCCATATTCTGGCACCGGGCACCACCACCGGTAAAAACGCACTGCCACGCGTAGCGGCACTGCTGGGCGTGAATCAGCTGTCTGACATTATCGCGGTTGAATCTGCCGATACCTTCAAGCGTCCGATCTATGCCGGTAACGCCATTGCAACCGTGAAGTCAGCAGATGCGGTCAAGGTGATGACCGTGCGCGGCACCGCCTTTGATGCGGCCGAAGTCAGCGGCGGCAGTGCAACTATTGAGGCTTGCTCTGCCGTGCATCAGCATGACGACGTGAGCTTTGTGGGTGAAGAGCTGGCCAAGTCGGACCGTCCGGAATTGACGGCCGCCTCCATCGTGGTCTCCGGAGGCCGAGGCATGGGCAATGGTGAAAACTTCAACCTGCTGAACAGCGTAGCCGATAAGCTGGGCGCGGCTGTCGGCGCCTCCCGTGCCGCTGTGGATGCGGGCTTTGTGCCCAACGACATGCAGGTGGGCCAGACCGGCAAAATGGTCGCCCCCGAACTCTACATCGCTGTGGGTATCTCCGGTGCCATTCAGCACCTGGCAGGCATGAAAGACTCCAAAATCATTGTGGCGATTAACAAGGATGAAGAAGCGCCGATCTTCCAGGTGGCTGACTACGGTCTGGTCGGGGATCTGTTTGAAGCGGTTCCCGAACTGGAGGGTCGCCTCTGATCAGAGTATTCTTTCGGGAAAGTTGATCCTCACAAGGAGATATGGACCCATGCCCTGCCTCATGAAACAGCGGTGTCGCCCCGGATGGCTGGCACCGCTTGCGTTGACCGCAACACTCGCCTTGACCGGCTGTGCCGTTTCCCCCACCGGTGAACGCACCCTGTTGCTCAATTCGCCCACGCAGATGAATGCGCTTGGCTCCCAGTCTTTTGAACAGATGAAACAGAAGATCCCGATCGAGAATGACACCCGCATCAATCGCTACGTGCAGTGCGTGTCCGATGCGGTCGTGATGCAGGTGCCGCGTGAATATGGCTATGCCCCTCAGGACTGGGAGCTGGTGGTGTTCAAGGATGATTCCGTGAATGCCTTCGCTTTGCCGGGGGGCAAGATTGGGGTCTATACCGGAATGCTCAAGGTGGCCAACAACCAGCATCAGCTGGCATCGGTGGTTGGTCACGAGGTGGCGCATGTGCTGGCGCAGCACAGCAATGCTCGCATGAGTCAGCAGCAACTGACTCAGCTTGGCATTGTTGCAACCAGTGTGGCTTTGGCGGATCGGGTCGACTCCAGAACCCAGCAGGCCGCGATCATGGCGCTGGGGTTGGGTGCCCAGTATGGCATTTTGCTGCCCTACAGCCGTAAACACGAGTCGGAGGCGGATATGCTGGGGCAGGAGATAATGGCGAAGGCCGGCTTCGACCCGCGTGAGGCAGTAACGCTGTGGCAGAAGATGGCACAGACAGGCGGAGCCACTCCACCGGAGCTGCTGTCTACCCATCCGGCCCCGAGTACACGTATCCAGCAACTGGATGCTCAGGTGCAGCAATATATGCCGCTGTATCAGCAGGCGCTCGCCGCCGGGCGCAAACCGAACTGTGATCGGCTGAGACCGCGCTGAAAAGGCAATAAAAAACCTCCCGCTGCTTGAGAGCAGGGGGAGGTTCCGGCCTCATGGTGACGCAGGATCAGTCGATCAAACCGTACTGCTCACGCAGGATCTCGATGATCTCCGCTTTCGGATTGTCCGACAGCTCGATGCTGTGCCCCACGATCTTCTCGGCAATATCCAGGTAGGTGCGCGACACGTCCATCAGCACCTCTGCCGGCAGTGCGTTATCCCGCGCCAGGGCTTCACGCTCCGACATGCGATCCTTGTTAAGCAGAATGTCCGGATCGGGGAAGTGGTTGAGCAACAGCTGACGGAAGCCTTCCTTCGATTTCTCGATCACCTTGCCATCACGGAATGCAGGACCATCCCAGATACGAGAGGAGTCCGGTGTACCCACCTCATCCATGTAGATCAGCTTTTCATTGCCGGCCGCATCAGTGACGTAACCGAACTCGAACTTGGTATCGACAAACACCTGATCCAGCTTGGCCAGCGCATCACTGATGACGCCAAAGCCTTCCTTGAGCA
The DNA here is from genome assembly GCF_040547565.1 of Marinobacterium sp. MBR-109. Lineage (NCBI taxonomy): Bacteria > Pseudomonadati > Pseudomonadota > Gammaproteobacteria > Oceanospirillales > Oceanospirillaceae > Marinobacterium > Marinobacterium sp. MBR-109. The sequence continues at coordinate 194,683 of NZ_JBEPPZ010000005.1, read as the reverse complement.
GCTTTTCGTACTGATCCACATCGGCCGCTGAGCGGAAGCCAAAAGCCTCGTAGTTGTCGATGATACTGGCGCGGGTGATGTTGACGTCATCCGCTTCAGGTACACCGGGAATGCCGCGCAGAATACCTTTGGTGGACGGGGTGATCAGCAGCTCGGGCAGCTTCTGGTCCTTATGCAGCCCTTCCGGCAGGGTGATGCCGCAGAACTCGCGCTCGCCCTTGCTGTAGGCCCGCCACATGGAGCCGGTGATGTACTGGCGGCAGATCGCTTCAATCATCACGGGACGGGCTTTCTGCACGATCCAGACGAACGGATGCGGAATGTCGAGAATATGGCTGTTGGCCAGCCCCTGTTCACGGAACAGGCGGAACCAGTGGTTGGAGATGCTGTTCAGTGCCGCGCCCTTGCCAGGGACACCGTTGAGGCCGCCTTCACCATGCCAGATGCAGTCGAACGCGGAGATGCGGTCACTGATCACCATGATTGCCAGCGGTGCATCAGGTGCCACATCGTAGCCCTTCTCTTCAATCAGGCGTCGGCTGTCGGCTTCGGTCAGCCAGTAGACGGAGCGCACCTTGCCACTGTGCACGGGGCGGTCGGTACGGATCGGCAGGTCGTTGTTTACGGCCAGAACGGATTGCGCAAGGCTCATGGTGGCACAGGTCCTGTTGAGGGTTAAAAACGGGGTGATTCTAGCACAAAGCCCGGTCAGTCGATCACGATCAACGTGCGCAGGTTCTGCAGCTCTGCGATCCGCTTGCGGGTCTCGGCAATAAACGCCTGACCCGCCGTGTAGCGCGCGATTTCACCATCCTGATCAATCAGGAAGGCCTGCGTCATTACCTGCTGGCGCTGATCCAGCCAGCGGTTCTGTACTTCAACTTCGTGCTGCTGTGCCTTGGGTGGCAGGTAGTCGAGCGTATCCTTGAACAGCAGATAGAGTTCGGCATCGTAAAGGTAGGCAATGCTGGAGAGGGTTTCGTTGATCTCCAGCTGAGAGCTGCCGTTTTCCTGCTGCTGTGTCAGCCGGGACTCGAGCTGGTCCAGAGGCGCTTCCAGTGAAGGGTTCCAGTTCAGGTCGGTGGCGGCCGGCAACGCCTGTTTGGGCAATGGCGCAGGTGTTGTCGGAGTGGACTCGGCAATAACCGGCTCGGCACGAGGTGGCTTGGGTGTTGGCTGTGCAAAAGGTGCAGGCAGGCTCTCGCAACCACTCAGACCCAGTCCGGTGATCAGCAATATGGCGGCAGAGATGGAACGGGCACTCATTCAGTCGGCCTCTGGCGGTTCAAATAAAACGCCATTCTACCTGACATCGGTGTCGAGACCAGTCCGTTTGCCTGATATGCACAAGGCTGTTAGAATTCGCGCCACTCTTGGGGGAGTAATCTTCTGTATGGCCCTGGCCATCAGAGTGGCTGTCAACATAATTGAGCCTCACGCTCATGGCAGTCACGTCCTGTACGGGATTGATGAGACCTGAGACACAACGCACTGTCCTGGCGGGCCGGTGTGGCGTGTCTTATGGAATCAACAGCCCGCCGGATGAACTGTTATGGACGCTTTTCTACCCTCGACCCTCGCGGTTGCCATCGCCGAAATCGGTGATAAAACCCAGCTTTTGACCCTCTTTCTTGCTGCCCGTTTCGCCCATCGTGGTGCGATTGTTATGGGTATTCTGGTTGCCACCCTGCTGAATCACGCCCTGTCCGCCTGGCTGGGTGCTTGGCTGGTACAGTGGATTCCCGACCAGTGGGTGCCCTGGATTATTGGTCTGAGTTTCATTGCCGTAGGGCTTTGGGTGCTGATTCCCGACAAGGACGATGAGGAAGGTGGCGCGGTGCTCAAGTACGGTGCCTTCATCGCAACCTGTGTTCTGTTCTTTCTGGCCGAAATCGGTGACAAGACGCAGATCGCTACGGTCATTCTGGCGGCACGCTACGACAGCCTTTTCTGGGTAGTGATCGGCACAACGCTGGGCATGTTGCTGGCCAATGTACCGGTAGCGTATGCCGGTAACTGGCTGATGCAGAAAGTACCGCTTGATTTTGCCCGCTGGGCCGCCTGCATTCTGTTTGTGGGGCTCGGGGTCGCGACCCTGTTCACCTTAGACTCATTTTAATGTTCTATACTGCACGCACTTTACCCACGACTGAAGTAAAAGGAGTGACTGATATGAGTTGGCACAAACTGATTGTCCCGGCAGTACTGGCATCCGCCGTTGTATTGGCAGGTTGCAGCGATGACAGCGCGTCTGATGAAAAGACAGACAGTGCGGCACCCGCCAGCCAGCAGGATACAACTGCAATGGATGATCTGAAGAAGGAAGCGGGTGAAACTCTTGATGCCGCCGGTGAAGTTGCCTCCGAAGCGGGAGAGGCTGTTAGCAGCACCGCCTCTGACCTGGTAGACAAGGCAGCCGAAACGAGTGAGCAGCTGGAGCAACGGGCGAAGGAAACCTACGAGCAGGTCAAGTCCGATACTGCTGAACTGGGTGAAAGTGCGTCTGAAACCACTGAAGAGATGACCGAAGCGGTGCGTCAGAAAATGGCAGAGATGCAGCAGGAAGAGACGCCTGATGCAGACGCCAAAATGGATGCATCTGAATCCAACTGATCAGCCATGACACCCCCGGCTTCGGCCGGGAGTGTCATGTTGCTGTCATCTGTCTCTGCTAGCGTTGCTGCCGGGTGTCTCCCTATACCAACAGGGAGATCGTCAATCAGTTGCAGGCTAACAGGGATCTGTCTTGAGCCTTCTCCCGTCCGAGTCACACGTTACGCCCTCGATGCTGCCACGCGTTGGCATCGCCGGTTTTGCGCTGCTGCTGGTGCTGGCGATCTGGCTGCTTACGGTCTGGCAACTGGATGAGTTGCAGCGTCTCTATCAGGTGCTGGAACTGGCCTGCCAGTCAGGGCCGAATAACATGCTGCATTATCACGAGCAGCGTGATCTGTATCTGGCGACCGTGCTGGGGCTTACACTGATTGCCGTGAGCGGGCTGGGCTGGCTGTTATGGACGCTGCATCGGCGTGATGAATATCTGCGGGCTCTGCAGCGCTCGGAAAAGCGCAATCTCAAGCTGCTTAACTCCCTGCGCAATGAGCACCAGCATATTCTGGAAGCGGCATCGCGAGATCATCTTACCGGACTGTATAACCGTCGCCTGTTCATGGAGCTGGCACACTCGCACCTGCTGGGTTCAAAACGGCAGGGACGTTTTGCCGCTGTCTGCTTTATCGACCTTGACCGTTTCAAGCTGATCAATGACACCCTGGGCCACAAGGTGGGTGACCTGCTGTTGCAGGAGGTTGCAAGGCGGCTTGATACGGGGGTACGTGAGAGTGACATCGTGAGTCGCTTCGGCGGCGACGAATTTGTGGTGATGCTGACCGAGGTGCGCCGACATGAAGATGTGGAGACCTGTGTCCGGCATCTGGTTGAGACCCTGTCGGCGCCCTATGCCGATCTGGAAAGTCATGGGCTGAGCACAAGTCCGAGTATTGGTGTTGCCATTTCACCACGCGACGGGGTGGATATCGAGACTCTGGTCAAACACGCCGATATGGCGATGTACCATGCCAAGCGGTCTGGCCGGGGGCAATACGCTTTCTATGATCCGCGACAGGGCAGTGAGCCGGGCAGCAAGCCCGATCTGTCGCTGTTGTCGCCGCAGGCTCTGCAGCATCAATTGTGTGTACATTACCAGCCCTGCATCAGCCTGCGTGGTTATGTTACTACCGGGTTTGAAGCGCTGGTGCGCTGGGACTGTCCGGGACACGGGCTGATTGAGCCCGATGGCTTTCTTGATGTGGCAAAGGCACGGGGCCTGATGCCTGAGCTTGGCCGCCGGGTGCTGGAGCAGGTGATGCAGCAGCTGAGCCAGTGGCAGGAGCAGGGGCTGGAACTGTTGCCGGTTTCGGTCAATCTGGGCCTGTCTCAGCTGCAGAACCCTGAGCTGGTTGACTGGGTACGGGAGCGGCTCAAGCATTATCGAGTGGCCCCGGGCCTGATTCAGATTGAGATCAACGACCAGTTTCTGGATCAGCTGGGCGCGATCGAAATCAGGCTCCTTGAGGCGCTCTATGGCATTGGGTTGGAGCTGGTGATTGATGATTTTGGCTGCAGTGAGATCGGGCTGGAGCATGACCGGCTTGAACGTGTGCACTTCAGCCGTATCAAGATCGAGCGCAGTTTCATACAGAGTATCCGCAACAGTTATGACGACAACGTGATACTGACCTCCATTGCGGCGGTTGCCCGGCGCAAGGGTATGCAGGTGGCGGCCAAGGGGGTTGAAACACCGGATCAGCTGGTATGCTTGAAGCTGTCCGGCTGTGATGAAGTACAGGGTTTCTTTTTCAGCCGGGCGCTGAGCGCAGAAGAGGTTGGCCGCTACCTGATCAACCCTCGGTTCAGTGTCCCCTTTGCGGACGTGGAGGCGGATCGGCCAGAACAGGAATCGGCTGTGTTTCAGCCTCTGTCCTGATCAGGGACCGATTCCTGCAGACCCAGCTCCGAGCAGTTGTACAGCGCCTCCAGGCTGTTGCGGGTCAGCTGATCCAGCTGCTGCAGGCTCTCATGAGTTGCCGCTTGCTGCTCCAGCTCACGGCTGAGGCGGGCGGCCTGCTGCAGGCCGAAGTTACTGAGTGTACCGGCCAGCTTGTGCAGCAATACCGTGCGCACCTCTGTATCGGCCGTTTCGAGCTGTTGCAGCAGTTCCAGACACTGCTCCTGCATCTGTTGGCAAAGAGCAGTGAAACGATCGCTGCCCAGCATATGACGATGTTGTTGCAGCAGGCTGAGGTTAAGCAGGTTATCTTCGTTGCCAAGGCTGGGGGCGGGCAACTGGGTTCTGGTTGGAGTCTCCCGAAGCAGGCGATTCAGTTCGTCGAACTGCAACGGCTTGCTGACAACCGCATCCATGCCGGCCTGCTGGTAAAGTCGCATTTCGGCGGGCGTTACCGAGGCGGTGAGGGCGATGATGCGCACAGCGGCGCGGGACGCGTCAGGATGGCTGCGCATCCGCCGTGTGGTTTCAATACCGTCCATGTCCGGCAGGTGGATATCCATCAGAACCAGATCATAGCCGTGGTCGTTATGCATCGACAAGGCGGTGTAACCATCGTCCGCTACGCTGACGCTGTGTCCTTCCGACTCCAGCAGCCCAACCGTGACCTGCTGGTTGATGGGGGTGTCCTCCACCAGCAGGATGTCCAGTCGCGCCTTCTCTTCCATCGTCCCTGCAGGTTCGATACTGGGCGGCGGGAGCGCGCTGCTGCTGGTAACGGTATATTCCAGTTCAGCCCAGAAGCGGCTGCCTTGACCGGCGCGACTGTCAAAACCGATCTGGCCTGCCTGCAGCTCGACCAGTCGCTTGCAGATCGACAGCCCAAGCCCGGTGCCGCCAAAGCGGCGCGTAATTGAGCTGTCGGCCTGACTGAAATGCATGAAGATGCGGGGGTGAGCCGATTCAGGAATGCCGATGCCGGTATCCTCCACTTCAAACCGCAACCGGCAGCGCTCCTGCTGTTCATTGAGGACACGTACCTTGATCAGGACGTAGCCCTCCTGGGTGAACTTGAGCGCATTGGTACAGAGGTTCAGCAGAATCTGGTTCAGGGCACGGGCATCACCGATGACACGCTCCGGCAGGTCCTGTTCCAGGCGCAGAATCAGATCGAGCTGCTTTTCCTGAGCCATCGGCAACAGCAGCTGGCGCAGCTGCTCAAGCTGCTCCACCAGGTTAAAAGGCGTCCGCTCCAGCTCCATCTGTCCTGCCTCGATCTTGGTGAAGTCGAGCACATCGTTGAGGATGGTCAGCAGAGACTGTCCCGAGCGGTAGATGGAATCGACCTGTTGCTGCTGCGCCGGGCTCAGGCCTGAGCGCATCAGCAACTGAGCCATACCGAGAATGCCATTCATCGGGGTGCGAATTTCATGACTCATGGTGGCGAGGAAATGGCTCTTGGCCTCGCTGGCCGCTTCGGCCTTCTCGCGCGCAATCTCTGCCTGCTCTTTGGCCTTGCGCTCACTGATGTCGGTCAGTGAGCCTTCGTAATATTTCAGCTGCCCCTGTTCATCGGTAATGCGATGGGCCGAGATTGAGATATAAACCTCGGAGCGATTACGCCGTCGCCAGCGCGTCTCAAAGCGCAGTACCCGCTCCTGTCGATTGAGCAGGGCAAGAAATCGCCGGCAGTCCTCGCGGTCGATGAAGCAGTCACGAATGACATCGGTGACCGAGTTCAGAAACTGGGAGGCGCTGTCATACCCCAGCAGCCGCACCAGTGCCGGGTTGGCGGAAATGAAGCGGCCACGCCTGTCGATTCTGAAGATGCCTTCGCTGGAGTTTTCGAACAGGGAGCGATATTCCCGCTCGGACTGCTCCAGACTCTGGTACAGCTTGGCGTTTTCAATCGAGATAGCGGCCTGTGCCGCCAGTATCTGCAGTGTCTTGAGCCGGTCGCGGTTGAAGATGTCGCGGCTCTGTGAATGCTCCAGATAGAGTATGGCCGTCAGTTCGCCGTGATACAGAATCGGGATGGCCAGCAGCGACTTGGGCAGGTGGTGGCGGATATAGCTGTCCTGCTGGAACATCTGATGCTCAACCGCGTTGCCCAGCACGACGTCATCCTTGGTGCGCGCAACATAGTTGATGATGCTCAGTGGCAGCAGGCTGCCACTTTGTTCCAGTGGCAGAACGTTGAACAGCGTAGGCGGCTGGTTGAGGCAGATTTCCGCCTCCAGATACAGGTTCTGTTGCCGGCGCAGAATCAGAATTGCCCGCTGGGCACCGGCATTCTGCAGAGCCAGTCGCATCAGTCGCTCCAGCAGCCGCTCCAGTACGATTTCGTCCGAGATCGCCTGCGAGGCATGAATTACGGAGGTGATGTCGAAAGCCTGGTTGTCCAGTGACTGCCCGCTGTCAGCACGGCTGTTGAGCGGTTCGGGCCGGACCTGACGCAACGGTCGTTCGGGTTCAAAGGCATAGCGCTTGAGCATCTGCTCCAGCTTGGCACGCCCGCCCCAGTCGGCGTAACGCTCCCAGGCGTCCTGCAGGTAGGAACGAGCAACACCCGGCTTGTCCCATTCAAGGTAGAACTGCCCGGCCAGCTCACAGGCAAGTGCTTCTTCAAGCAGAAAGCCCTGCTGACGAGCATGTTCAATCGCCTGCTCGTACAGATCCATCGCCTTGCTGTACTGCTTTTGGCTGCGATACAGCTCCGCCTGCAGCAGGTCGACGTGGTGACGCTGGTTTTCCGGCGCGTGACGCGCCAGTTTGCGCAGACGCTTGAGAGTCTTGTTCACCTTTTGCAGACGAGCGGGCTGTTGCAGAATACTGGTGCGCGGCAGCAGTGCCAGAATGCTCAGTGCGTTGAGCAGTGACAGCCAGGGGGCGGTAAATGTCCCGCTGATGGATGAGCGCAGGGCATCGCCGGCTTCGCTGTGGGTATAGGCCAGCTCGTACTCGCCGAACAGGTAGCAGAGCAGTGCCTTGTAGAAATGGTGCAGGCTGATGGCAGTGCGGTGGTTTTCCCGCTCCAGTTCAGCCAAGTCGCGTGCTTCCTGATAGAAGTGGCCATCGAGCCGGGTCGGGTCCGTGTTTTGGCCGCGCAGGTTTTCCATGGTCTGCAGCGTGAACAGGGAGTACTGCAGCGACTGCTGTTGTCCTGACTGTTCCAGCCAGCGAGCATACTGTTCCAGCCGTGGCTGCAGTTCATCCAGGTTGCGGCACAGCGGGAACGCGTACTGGATGTAGGCGGCCAGTGCGTAGGCCCCCCATTCCATGTCGCCGCAGTCCAGTGCCAGCTGATGCGCTTTGAGCAGCGACTCCATGCAGTGCTGCAACGGCTCGCGGTAGTGGCGGATGTAGCAGTCAAACAGCGACAGGGTGCGGTGATGGGTTGGTGTGGAGGGCAGTTGTGCATCCAGCTCCAGGGCAAGTTGGCCCAGACGGTAACCCTGCTCGATCGCCTGAAACTGACCGCACAGCACGCCACCGTACCCGGCAAAGGCGAGTGCAGAAGATGGGCTCAGGCCGTGTTTGAGCGTCAGTTCAACCTGACGTGCCATCACCAGCGGGCGCAGCTCGGAGCTTGAAAACTTGATGGCACCGAACATGCTGGCCAGTATCGGCATTGCGGCCAGCAGCTGTGGGGACTCCATGGCCGGCAGCTGAACAACCTTCTCGGGTGGCTGCCGGCGCAGCATCCATTGGGTACGTGCCACGGCCCTGAGCAGTTGACCGGTTCCGGGGCGAGAGGGAATCCGAACGCCCAGCTGATTGAGCAGTTCCAGCGCGGTGTCCAGCGCCATGTGAAAGCGATTGCTGGCGACCTGTGACTGGATGCGGATCTCGAATACCCGGACCCGGTCCAGCAGTGTCTGTGCATGTGTCTCAACCGCATTGATCAGTTGCTGCATCCGATCCTGCTGCCCCTTGATGTGGGCAATGCCGGCAGCGGATGTGTGCAGCTCAAGCGCCAGGCTGTAGCTTTCCTGCCAAGCATTTGCCGGCAACAGCTCCAGCCCTGTGCTGAGGTAGTCGAGTGCCGAGTCAAAGGCGGCGGCTTCTCGAGCGCGCCGGCCTGCGCGCAGGTTGAGGTTGGCCAGTCGTATGCGCTGAGCAGGTGTATCCAACAGGCGCCTTGCCTGATTCAGGTGGTTGCTGATTTCGAAAATACGGGCGTCGATTTCGTCCGGTCGCAGGCTGTTTTCCAGCTGGCGACCAATCTGAAGGTGCAGCGCTTCCAGTTCATCATCGTGAATCAGCGAGTAGGCCGCCTGCTGGACACGGTCATGCACGAAGCGATAACGGGTGCGGCTCGGGTCCAGGTTCTGGAACAGCCGGTAGCTGTCATCCTGCGGCACGATGAGGCCTTCGGTGAGTGCAGGCCAGAGTTGGTCAGCGGCCTGGCGCGGCTCCAGGCCGCTCACGACTACCAGCGTTCGCAGGTTGAAACTGCTGCCTATACAGGCGGCCAGTGGCAATACCGCCTGAGTATCAGAGGGCAGCCGCTGAATTTTGTTGACCATCAGCTCGATGACGTTATCGGTCATCTCCTGAGAGCGGATCGCCTGCTCGTCCCACTGCCAACGCTGTTCACGAAAACAGATCAAACCGTCCTGGTGCAGCGAGTGCAGGAACTGGCTCAAAAAGAAGGGGTTGCCCTGAGTTTTTTCGCTGCAGGCTTTGGCCAGTGAGCGACACTCGTCTGGATCGGCCCGCAGGGTATCGGCAATCAGCTGATTGACCTGGTCCGGACTCAGCGGCTCCAGTGCCAGCTCAACCGGCGGCAGCGTTGAATTCTGCAGCCGTTCAAGGCTGGTACGCAGCGGATGAGTGGCCCCCAGTTCATGGTCGCGAAAGCTGCCGATAAGCAAAAGCCGAGGCGGATCGATCACGCCCGCCAGGGTCTCGATCAGGTGCAGAGAGGCCAGGTCAGCCCAATGCAGGTCATCCAGAAACAGCACCAAAGGTCGTTCGGGTGAAGCAAAGACGCGCAGCATCTGGATGAAAATGCGGGAAAAACGGTTCTGTTCTTCAGCCGCTGACAAGGGCGGGGCGTCCGGCTGACTGCCGATGATCAACTCCAGTTCGGGGATCAGCTTCAACAAAATCTGGGCATGGCTGCCAACGCTGTCCAGCAACTGTTCACGCCAGCGTGCAATGCGAATTTCGGGCTCGGTCAGCAGCTGGCGGACCAGCCCCTGCAGCGCCTGGAAAATGGCGAAGTAGGGGCGGTTGCGTCGAAACTGGTCGAACTTGCCACTGCTGAAGCTGCCGCCCTGCTGATTGACGTACTGGCGCAGCTCATGCACCAGGCTGGTTTTGCCCACGCCTGCATAGCCGGTGATCAGGACCAGGGGGCTTTGCCCCTCGCGACAACTGTCGTACAGCTGATGCAGTTGCTGCAGAACGTTCTCACGGCCATAGAGTCGCTGTGGAATCTGGAACCTGGCTGAAAGATCCTGCTCGCCCGGTGTGAAATCCAGCTCATGCTCGCCACGCTGGTGTGCCTGCAGGCAGAAGCGCAGGTCATGCACCAGGCCGACGCTGGATTGATAGCGCTGGGCGGCATCCTTCGACAGCAGTTTGAGAATGACCTGCGACAGCATCTGCGGCAGCTGCGGATTGATCTCATGCGGCGGTGCGGGTTGCTTGGCGATGTGGTCATGCACCAGTGCCATGCCATCGTCGCTGACAAAGGGCGGGCGCCCGGTCATCAGCTCGTACAGTGTGGCGCCAAGACTGTAATAATCGCTGCGATAATCGATATTGCGGTTGATGCGTCCGCTCTGCTCCGGGGCGATATAGGCAAGGCCACCGTCGCCGAGCTCCGGTGTGTTCCAGCTGGCCTGCTCGCGACTGAGGCCGGTACTGAGGGAAAAGCCGATCAATTCCACCAGGCCGGTGTCGGGGTTGAACAGCAGGTGATCAGGGTTCACCTGTTTATGGATAACGCCTGCCTCATGCAGCCGTCCCAGCAGGGTGCTGATGCGGATCGCCACCGACAGCCACTGAGACCAGTTGAGCTGCTGTTCAGCCAGTAGCTGACGCAGTGAAACCGAGCCGGAATCGGTAAACAGTGCCGCGGGACCGGCTTCAAGCTGGATCAGCTCAAGCGGTCGCACAATGCCAATAATGTCCAGCCGCGACAGCATCTCAAACTCATGCTGCAGGCGGCTCAGACGCTCGCGGCTGCAGTGGCTGCGGTACAGTTGCTTGATTACCACCGCCGTACCATCTTTCAGCCGGACGGCGCGGCTGACGGTGCAACCCGGACTCTGGTGCAGTCGGCGCAGAACCCGGTAGCCTTCAGGGACGCTCATGGGCTGATGTCACCGGCAAACATGTAACCGGCGCCATGGGCTGTCAGGATCAGCTGCGGATTGGAGGGATTGTCACCGAGCTTGCGTCTCAGGCGGCCGATCAGTACATCAACCGAACGGTCGTTTGGGGTCCATTCACGGTCGTGAATCGCATCCATCAGCTGATCGCGAGACAGTACCTGGCCGGGGTGATTGATCAGCGTTTGCAGCAGCTTGAACTCGCCCTCGGGCAGGCGTTCATGATCTCCTTCAGGGCTGGTCAGCTGACGTTTGTGCGGGTCCAGCACCCAGCCCTCGAACTGGTAGCCCACCGGTCCCCGTCGATCACTGGTGCCATTGCTGCTGCGGGCGCTGAAGATGCGCCACAGCAGGTTTTTGGCACGTACCAGCAATTCACGCGGGTTGAACGGCTTGGTGACATAGTCGTCGGCGCCCAGTTCCAGCCCCACAATTCGATCAATTTCGTCGCCCTTGCTGGTGACCAGAATGATCCCCACCGCTGAGCAGGCTCGCAATTCACGGGTCACGGTCAGTCCGTCCTTGCCGGGCAGGCTGATATCCAGCAGCACCAGATCGATCTGTTCCTGCACAACGCGCTCGCACAGGTCATCGGCCTGATCGGACTCGGAAACTCGATAGCCCTCGTTCTCGAAATAGCTCACCAGCAGCGAGCGTGAGGCAATATCATCTTCAACAATCAGGATATGTGCGTGGGATGGGGCTATATTCATGGGTGTTGGGCATCTCTGGGCAAACTCGACAGGTGCAATATCAACTGCAGCACAGAAAAGTAAAAGGCCTTTTTACATCCTGTTACATCTGTGCACAACTTAACACAAATCCTCAGAATTTCATTTACATGACGGGGTTAGTTTAGCTACACGCACTGAAGCAGCCTGGCGACATTTGACGTTTTGACTGCTCCGGCGAAAACAGGATCCCATCTCAAGTGAGGGAGTGATGGCATTGAGTAATAATAATTCCAAGCGTGCGGTACTCGGCACCGGTGCTCTGGCCCTGGCGGGACTGGTCAGTATGCCGTTGCAGGCCGCAGACGCAGAGCAGATAATCAGGGACCGTTGCCTGGCTTGTCATACCGAGTCCGGTGATTCAGCGGCACCGACCTTCTCCCGTATCAGTGAACAGCGCAAATCGCCGGAAGGCTGGCAGATGACGCTGAACCGCATGATCCATCTACGCGATTTGCAGATCAGCGCAGAGGAAAAGCGGACACTGATCAAATACCTGTCTGACAAGCAGGGGCTGGCCCCGTCCGAAGCAGCCCCCTATCGCTATTTGCTGGAGCAGGATACCAATCTGGTTGAAGCCGGTGGCGATCAGCATCTGGTCGAAACCTGTGCCCGTTGCCACTCCGAAGCGCGTTCCGGGCTGCAGCGTCGCAGCAAGGACGAGTGGAAGCTGCTGGTCGACTTCCATATGGCCCAGTTCCCGGGGATTGAGCTGCACGCAGGCTCGCGCGACCGTCCCTGGTATCAGATTGCAACCACCCAGACCGTCGATACCCTGTTTGAGAAGTATCCGCTGGTGACTCAGGAGTGGAATAACTGGAAGAAAGCCGACAAGGCCGATGTTATGGGCCGCTGGCGCGTGACCGGCTACATCCCCGAGAAGGGCGAATTTGACGCCTGGATGAGTGCTGCCAAAACCAGCGATGGTCGCTATGACCTGACACTGGATGGCCACTATGCCGATGGCACCGTGCTTAGCGGTACCGGCAAGGCGACTGTTTACACCGGTTACGAATGGCGTGCTTCCGTCACCATCGATGATGTGAAAATGCGTCAGGTGATGGCACTGGATACCAATGGTCAGATGGAAGGCCGCATGTTCCTCGCCAGCGAACGGGAGATTGGCGGGGCGCTCAATGCCGTGAAGGATCAGGGTATGGGGCAGCTGGTTGCGGTTCAACCCTCCTACCTGCGCAGTGGCGAAAGCGCTGAGCTGACATTGATTGGTGCCGGTCTCAAGGGCGATATCGATCTTGGCGAAGGCGTCACGGTCGAGAAAATTGTTGCCCGCAGCGATGACCGCATCACGCTGGTAGCCAAGGCAACAGGCGCTGAAGGTCCGCGCACCATCAAGGTGGGCAAGGCGATCCAGAATGCAGCGCTGAATGTCTACGATCAGCTGGCGCGTGTTGAAGTGACACCGGCCAATGCGGTCAGCCGTATCGGTGGCGCTGACAGCGAAATGGCGAAAGTGCGTGCGACATACCGTGCCGTGGGTTACAGCGCGGGTGCCGATGGCCAGCCCGGAACTGATGATGACCTGCGTCTTGGCTATATGCCGGCCAGCTGGTCGATTCAGCCGGCTGACGAAGTGGCCGAACATGACAAGGACCACCTCTACGCGGGTCAGATCAACGCCGCCGGTATCTTTGTGCCCGGCGATGCCGGACCCAACCCGGAGCGCAAGATGTCAGCCAACAACGTGGGCCGCCTGAAAGTGGTTGCCAGCGTTGATGATGGTGCCAACAAGGTTGAGGGTGACGGCAGCATGCTGGTGTCAGTACCTGACTTTGTCCGTCGCGTGCTTGACTGAGCCCTGAGCCGGAACAGCCACCGAGATACGATAATAAAGAGGTGATTATGGGTGCCATGACGCTGGTGAAACCGAATCTGCACAGGGTTGATGTTGATGCCCGTCAGATGCTGTTTCACATTCCAAGCAGCAGCATTTTCGAGCTTGATGGCTTGAGCCGCGAGCTGCTGGAGCTGTTCGACAGCCATGACCAGGTGACCCCCGAATACCTGGCCCCGCTGTGTGAGCGTTACTCTCAGCAGGAGGTGTCTGAGGCTCTGGAGGAACTGCTGACGCTGGAGGTGATCTCTGAGTCGGGAGCAGTGGCCAGAATCAACCCTGAACCGCAGAAGGTCAGCAAGTTCCCGCTGACCACCGTTGTGCTCAACGTCAACACCGGTTGCAACCTGAGCTGTACCTACTGTTACAAGGAAGATCTGACCACCCCGTCCAAGGGGGAAAAGATGGCCCTTGAAACCGCGATTCAATCAGTGGAAATGATGCTGCGAGAGTCGCCGGATCAGCGCAACTACAACGTGGTGTTCTTCGGCGGTGAACCGCTCTCCAACATGCCATTGATCCGTGAAATGGTGACCTACTGCGAGAAGCGTTTTGCCGAGCATGGTGCCACGGTGGACTTCACCATGACCACCAATGCCACCTTGCTGAATGAAGAGCTGGTGGACTGGTTCAACGAGCACCGCTTTGGCCTGACCATCTCCATGGATGGGCCCAAGGCGATGCACGACAAGAACCGGATTACGGTTGGCGGTCAGGGCACCTACGATGTGGTGCGACGCAAGGTGGAGATGCTGCTCAAGCGCTACACGGCACGTCCGATCGGCTGCCGAGTTACGCTGACGCGTGGCATCACCGATGTGGAGCGGATCTATGATCACCTCAGCGGCGAGCTGGGATTCTTCGAGGTGGGCTTTGGCCCTGTCACCTCGGGCGATATTGCCGAATTCAACCTGACCGGTGAAGAGCTGGTCGAAGTGTTCGCCGGCATGAAGCGTCTGGGGCAGCGTTACCTCGAAGCGGCGCTGCGCAATGAAAACTTCGGCTACGGCAACATGCACCAGCTGATTACCGACATGTACGAGGGCAACAAGAAACTGGTGCCCTGTGGTGCCGGGCTCAAGCTGCTGGCGGTGGACAAGGATGGCGGGCTTAACCTCTGCCACCGTTTCACCGGCTCGGACCTGCCCACGTTTGGTGATGTCGAGAAAGGGATCGACCGTGCTGCGCTGGGCGAGTTCATCGAGCAGCGTCTGGACCGCACCGACACCGGCTGCTCAACCTGTCGTATCCGTAACCTCTGTTCCGGTGGCTGTTATCACGAAAGCTATGCCAAATATGGAGATCCGACGCATCCTTCCTACCACTACTGTGACCTGATGCGAGACTGGGTCGATTTCGGCGTGGAAGTGTATTCGCGGATCATGCTTGAGAACCCCGGGTTCTTCGAAGCATACGTCTCTCCGAGGAGGAGTGCCTGATATGAAACATCTGAAGTCTCTGAACAAAAAAGCACAACTGATCAACCAGTCCGTGAGCCCGGACGAGGTCGAAGACGTTGTAGCCATGCAAACGGTGGTGGGCTGTACCGCCACTACTGACCCGGGCTGGGAGCTGGATCCCTTCGGTGGACTGGGTTCACTGTGTCAGCCGATGGAAGCGGATCTGTACGGCTGTGCCGATGCCTGCTGGTGGCCTGCTCAGGTGCCCGACACCATGAACACCTATCCGGACTGGAACAAGGATGTGGCGAAGGCCACACAGGACTGGCGCAAGCTGGACGGTATCTTTGAGGATGGTGAATAAGGGAGCCTGGCAATGAAAATAAGCAAAATGTTCAAATCGACCGCTCTGGCCGGCTCTTTGGGTACGGCGGCCCTGCTCAGTGCAGTGGCGCCAGCGGCCGCGGCTGCGCAGGAATACCTGCTGACCGTGACCCGCCCCGGTCATCTGCATGTGATCGACATGAAGACCAACAAAATCGAGCGCACCTGCGACATTCCGGGCAACTTCGGTTCCGGCTCCATCGCACCTTCGCCGGACGGCAAGATCGCCTACGTGCTCAGCAACGGCATGGAAGATGTGTACGGTTTTGATATTCGTACCTGCGAGATTACCTTCCACGCGGCTCAATCAACGCCGACCATGAAGGTAAAAACCTTCCAGTCGCTGACGGTAAGCCCCGATGGCAAGGAAGTCTATACCGTACAAAACCCGTTTGGCATGGAGCGCGACCGCCTTACTGTAGAACAGCCCCGCCTGGCGGTGTTCAACGTGGCGGATGGTGTCGGTGCCAAGCCGGTACGCACCTTCCCGGTGGATCGTCGTATCACCAAAATTGCGGCTACGGCCAAGGGTGACGTGATCCTCGGCGGTGCCGATGTAAAATCGATCGATCCGAAGACTGGTGAAGTCAGCATGGTGACACCGCTGCAGAACTGGGAAAAGGGTCCGTTGTGGCTGCCGCCCGATGCCTTCGCGATGCACTCCCAGGGTGAGCAGAGCAACGAGTACATCATGCCGTACGTCACCGCCAAGTTTGACTCTGAAGAGTGGAACTTCGAGACGGCCGAATGGTGGTGGGGCATGAGCCGTGTTGATCTTGAAACCGGTGAAGCCACGCGCATGGAAATGATTCCGTTCGAGTACATCATCTTCAACTTCATCTCTGATCCGCGTGACCCGAACATCCTGTATGGCGCGTTCAACACGCTGTCCAAGCATGATATTCGTACCGGTGAAACGCTGGCGCTGCGTGAGATGGAACACACCTATTACAACCTGAACATCACCGCCGATGGCAAGACCATCTACGTGGGTGGTACGGCGAGTGATATTTCGGTCCATGACTCCGAAACACTGGAGAAGATCGGCTCCATTGAGCTCAGCGGTGATATGACCACCTCTGACCTGCGTGTAGCCACCATCAGAGACTGATATCTGATCAGGCCCTCAATCAGGTATAGTCAACGGGAGGTGCCGGTAACGGTCCTCCCGTTTTTTGTTTATACACAGGATGCAAGGAAACGCTCACCATGCTGAATTGGCTGGTACGCGCCATCCACGCCCCGGACAAAAGCCGTCTGGAGCAGGGGTTTCGCTGGTTGTACAGCTTCGTTAAGCCGCAACGCAAGGCGATTGCAGGCCTGTTGCTGTTGTCTTTTGTTGGTTCGGCGCTGGTGCTGCTGCAGCCCTGGCTGACCAAACTGCTGATCGATGACGGCTTGCTGGCCAAGGATTACGGCATGCTGGTCCAATTGGCCATCGCAATGATTCTGGTCGGCATTTTCGGCACGGCACTGTCCGGCCTTAACCGTTACCTGCACACGCGTCTGTCCGGACGCATTCTGTTTGCCCTGCGGACCGATCTCTATGCTCACCTGCAGCGTCTTTCGCCCACCTTCTTTGGTCAGCGCCGTATTGGTGATCTGATGTCACGCATCGACGGCGATGTGGCTGAAATTCAGCGTTTTGCGGTCGACAGCCTGTTCTCGGCGGTGAGCAGTATCATCGGTTTGATCGGTGCGCTTGCTCTGCTGGTGACACTGTCCTGGAAGCTGTCGTTGCTGGTGCTGATACTGATTCCGCTGGAAGTGCTTTGGCTGCGCTGGATGCGGCGCAAAGTTGAGGTCAATACGCGCGAGTTGCGCGAACGCTCGGCGGACCTGTCCAGCTTTCTGGTAGAAACCATGCCGGCGATGAAGTTCATCCAGTCCAGCGGTCAGGAAAACCGTGAACGCACCCGTCTGGGCGGGCTTAATGATGGCTACCTCAGTCAGTTGCTGCGGCTGCAGATTACCGAATTCTTTACCCACGCGATCCCCAACACCCTGACCTCCATGACCCGTGCCGCGGCTTTTCTGGTGGGGGGCTGGTGGGTTATTCAGGGACAGTGGCAGCTGGGTTCGCTGATCGCCTTTTCCACCTATCTGGGTATGGCCACGGGGCCGGTGAACAGCCTGCTGGGTTTGTATGTTGCCATTCAACGCATGAGCGTCAGCCTTAACCGTGTGAGCGAGCTGCGCCAGGCTGACGCCGAGATCGAGTCGCCACAAAGCCCGCGCGCGCTGCCACAGCCACTGCGTGGAGAGCTTGAGCTTGAGCGGGTCTGCTTTGCCTACAGCGGACGAGGTCCGGTGCTGGATGATGTGAGTGCCCGCCTGCAGGCCGGCATAAAAATCGCCTTGGCGGGCGCTTCGGGGGCGGGCAAATCCACACTGATCGATCTGCTGCAGCGTCATTACGATCCTCAGCAGGGGCGGATACTGCTCGATGGTGTTGATATCCGTGAGCTGAGTCTGTCGGACTTGCGCCGCACCATTGCGGTGGTATCCCAGGAAATAACGCTGTTCAGAGGCTCGCTGGCTGACAATCTGCGCTACGCCTGCCCGGAGGCCAGTGATGAACAGGTGCGTGATGCGGCCCGCGAGGCTCAGCTTGATGAGTTGATTGAGCGTCTGCCGCAGGGACTCGATACCCCGCTGGGCGAGCGAGGCCAGCAGCTGTCCGGTGGTCAGAAACAGCGTATCGCCATTGCGCGGGCACTGCTGCAGCAGCCTGCGGTGCTGGTGCTGGATGAAGCCACGTCGGCGGTGGATGAAGCCACCGAGCAGCAGGTGATTGCGGCTGTAGACCGGCTGTTTGCCGACCGCACCCGCATTTTGATCAGTCACCGTCCCTCTACCCTGGCGGGAGCCGACCTTCGTTTGCTGCTGCAGAACGGCCACCTCCGTGAAATAGAGGAGGTGGCGGATGTCGGTTGAACCCATCCGTATCGGGGTAGTGGACTCCGGCCATTCAGCGCAACAGGCGGTGGTGTCCAGTGCCGCCTTTGTGCTGCAGGATGGTCAACTCTGGCTGACGGAAGCGGAGCCGGATCAGTTGGGACATGGCACTCGCATCATTGAAATCATTCAGCACCTGATGCCCGAGGCGGAGCTATTCAGTGCACAGGTATTCGGCGATCGATTGTCCACCACCGCCGCGCAGGTCGCGGCTGCCATTGACTGGCTGGTGGAGCAGGGGGCGCAGGTGATCAATCTGAGCCTGGGCCTGCGACAGGATCGTGAAACGTTGCGTGACGCCTGTGCGCGTGCCTTGCAGCAGGGCGTCATCCTTTGTGCCGCCAGCCCGGCCCGGGGCGAGCCTGTGTATCCGTCCGCCTATCCCGGCGTGTTTCGCATGACCGGTGATGCCCGCTGTGATCGGGAGCAGATCTCTCATCTGGAAACCGAGTTTGCCGATTTTGGCGGCTGTGTCCGGCCTCTGGACGACAGTCTGGGGCAATCGGGTGCCAGCATGGGCTGTGCCCACCTGAGTGCGCTGGTGGCGCGCGCTCTGCAACGGGATGTACATAGTCTCAGTGGGGTGCGGGACTGGCTGGTACGCCAGTCCCTCTATCATGGGCCGGAGCAGCGCAGGGGCGTCTATACAGGAGCACGGGATGAATAAGACACAGATTCTGGTTTTGGGCGGAGGCCCTGCCGGTGGAGCGGTTGCGATCGGCCTTGGCAGGCTGGGTTACCCGGTCACTGTGGTGAGCGAGCCACGTCCCTTTGATGCGGTCGAGGGCATTTCCGACCGTGTGGTGCAGGGGTTGCAGGGCGCCGGGTTCAACCTGGCACTGGAGCAGATGGCACAGCCTTCGCCACGGCGTGTGACCTGGAACGGAATCACCAGTGCGGCCAATACCGAGCGTCTGATCCCTCGTCAGGCCTTCGACCTGGCATTGCTGGATGATCTGAAGGCGCAGGGTATTCACGTGATTCAGGGGCGTGTAACCGGTTGTCAGTCAGATACAGTCGGCCATGTTGTCGATGTCACGCTTGCGAGCGGCCAGCACCTGCAGTTGCAGGGCGATTTTCTGGTAGAGGCCCGCGGGCGAGCGGCCCCGGCAGCCGGCGTACCCCGCGTGAAAGGGGCCCAGACCGTATCCTTGCTGCAGTATTGGCAAGGGCCGGCGGATACACCCTGTTCGGCAGTCCAGAGCTTCGCCGATGGCTGGGCCTGGATGGCTCTGCGTGCCGACGGGCGCCGCTACCTGCAGCTGACACTGGATGTGGCCAGTGCCGATCTCCCGCCCAAGCGCGAGCTGGGCGACTGGTGTCAGGCGCGTCTGAGCCAGCTTGAGCAGGCTCGGCCCTTTATGGCCGGCGCCGAACCGGCTGGCGAAGTCTATGCGCGTACCAGTACACCGGTTTTGTGTGAGCACAGTGTCGGTGATAACTGGATTCGAGTGGGCGATGCCGCCATGGCGGTGGACCCGCTCTCGGGCAACGGCATTTTTCAGGCACTGTCATCGGCCTTGCAGGCCCCGGCAGTGATCAATACGCTGATCAATCATCCAGAGCGGGCGGATCTTGCCAAGCAGTTCCATGAGGCCCGGATTGAAGGGCTGTTTTACCGTTTTGCACGCATTGGACGTGACTTTTATGCACTGGAGTCCCAGTGGCCGACCAACCCGTTCTGGCAGGGACGCAGCCAGTGGCCGGATCAGGTCCCGCTGCATCTGGACGTGACGCCCGATCAGGTCACCACCGGCGTACGGCCCGTGGTACAGGATGGGCTGATTCGTGAAGCACAGGTGGTGATTACCCCCGATCAGCCTTTGGGAATCTGGCATCTCAATGGGCTGGAGCTGGCCCCGCTGCTTGAGCAGGTCAGGGCACGACCCGATCTGACGCCTGACGAGTTGCTGTCACGCACGCATGGCGCGGTGATGGGAGAGCGTTTGGCGCTGTGGATGCAACAGCAGGGCTGGGTTTGATCGCAAATTAAGACTTCAATAATACAAAAAAGCAATGAGCTAAATTGGTTTCTTCGGTTTTTACATTTTAAGGATTTCTTCAAGCCGGAGGTAAGCCTCTACATGTTTTTCCGGTTTCATCCCTGTCAGGTTCTGCAACTTCCAGCGGACGGCAGGTAACTGGTCAACGCCAGTTAGACCCAAAAGAGCCCAATCGGGAGTGCGATTTTTGAATGACAGTAAAAACGTCCGATCCTGTGGTGTCAGCGTGGCATTGATGAGCTTTACCAGTTGCTCCCGTGTTGCTTCAAGTTCAGCCAGGGGGATGTCCTGGTCAGCCATATTGCGAAATTCTCCCTCGTAGACACCTGAAATATCTTTAAAATTTGGCCTGATCAACTCGGCAATAGGCCGTGGATGGCTGATGATGTATACCAGCAGGGCTTTGCGTAGGTCATCGCTGAACCCTTCGTTATCGAGTAGCAGCTTGACGTCGAAAAGATCTCGTGGATGCTGGCGATCCAGTGCTGCGCAGATTTTGCCGGCATACAAATCCGCGAAGCTCACGACGGCCATCTCGGCAAAGCCAAACTCTTCTTCAACGGCTTCACTGACCGGTATGATTCCGGGTTGGTAAACTGTTCCACGCAGTACAGGGGAGAGCTCGATTTTGATTTGGATACCATCCCGCTCCACCAATAGGCGCAGGGCATCCACTTTATCCTGGAAGGAGCGAACAACCCGAGTATTGTCGATGCTGGTGGTGATGCTTGCAGCCAAGGTATCCAGATGACTTTTAATGGTTTTCAGAGCCTCCTGCCGCTCCATCATGGGAAGAAAAACCAGATCGATATCGACTGAAAGCCGGGGAAAGTCACGAACAAACAAGTTGATAGCGGTGCCACCCTTGAGAGCGAAACAGTCGTACCGGGAGACAAAGGGAATAATTCGCAGCAACAGCTGAACTTGTCGGTAGTATTGGCTTTGTCTGTCCATGTTACCTACATCTCCTTCGGTACGGTAATCTGCCAGGTTGGCTCCAGCCTGCCGCCTTTGGCGAGCAGTCGCTTACCGGTTCCCAGCGTATACTGATTCGGTGTCAGGTGCTTGAGCCAGGAGTGTTGGTGTCTTCCTGCCAGCCAGAGAAAGAGCCGTTTCACTTTGATACTGCAGCAGGTTTTCAGTAAGGCGTCCAGCTTGCGTGGTGAGAGGTTGTGCAGCCCCTGCATCAACTGGTCAGCATGTTCAAAGCTGATGGTGTTGGGCACCTCTGCCAATAGCTCAAGAATGGCTTTTTCCGGGCAGGAATAGTGGAGTGGGGGGAGTGATGCCTGCCAGATGTCTTGTCGGAGATACTTATCATCTTGCATCAGGGTCTCTGGCCATAGGCGGCGTGTGCCGTGCCACTCAAACTGTGCCGGGACGTCGATTCTGCCCAGCCACCGGGGGAGCGCCGTATCGGAATAGAGCTGAACCCTTGGTTTGTTTCCCTTGGACAGGTAATGGCCAAGACCTTCCAGCTCTAACGCGGTTAAACCTCCGACATGGACAGGAGCATCGGACATGCGTTGCAAGGATGCAACAACCCCTTTCCAGGAAAGCCTTGCTTCCTGCCTGATGTAAACACCGGCTGCGAGGGGGATCAGCGTCCGGTTACGCACCGCATTGTCCAGAAAATGCAGGTTGAGCCCTTGTGCCTCCAGCCATGATTTGGTGGCTACCATATCCAAAGGCAGCACCTTCTGTAGCTGCTGTCTCGCTTCAGTATTCAGCATGGCTGGCCTCAGACGGTTTGTAAAAAATAAAATACACGTTGATTATTACCGTGTTTTTGATATCTATCAAACCAATCTACTTCTGATGGTTTGTAAATTTTTAATTTCACGCTAGTTAGTGCCGTGAAAATGATGTTTTTAAAACCCAATTTTGCCGAGCAGGTGTGTAAGGCACTGCTCCACCAGTTCAAGAAGGGTACACTGGTACAGGCACTCACAGACTGGCATCAGTCGGCGGATATTGATCTGATTTCTCCTTCGTAGCTGGGAACTTCGGCCCGTTTTCGTGCCTGCATACATTGAATCTCTGCAAGGACAAAACATTGATGCGATTTGCCCCCCCGCTTGAAGCCGTGACACTGCTGCGGCGTTACAAGCGTTTTCTGGCGGATGTACGCCGTGCCGATGGCAGTGAAATGACGGTGCATTGCCCCAATACCGGCTCAATGAAGAACTGCGTGCTGCCAGGCGTGGAGCAGCCTGCACTGATTTCCGACAGCGGCAACCTCAAGCGCAAGTACCGCTACACACTGGAGGCCTTGCAGGTGGCTCATGGCCATTGGGCGGGCGTGAATACCAGCCGCACCAATGCGCTGGTGGAAGAGGCCATTCGTGCCGGCCAGATTCCCGAACTGTCACCGCTGACCGGTGTCGAGCGTGAAGTGACCTTCGGTGACAGCCGTTTCGATCTTGCGCTGGGAGAGCGTAAGCAACCGCATACCTTTATTGAGGTGAAAAACGTCACCCTGGGGCCAGGGCCATCTGATCCAGATGATGGCATTATCGCCTTTCCCGACTCGGTTACCGAGCGTGGTCAAAAACATCTGCAGACGCTGATGCAGGTTGTGGCGCAGGGCCATCGGGCCGTGCTGTTTTTCTGCGTGCAGCACACGGGGGCGACTGCGGCCCGGCCGGCGGACGAGATTGATGCTCGCTACGGTGAACTGTTGCGCATGGCGATGGCGCAGGGAGTTGAAGTGCTGGTCTGGCGCGTCAGTCTTTCGGCTGAGGCCTTTGTACTGGAACACTCCCTCCCGTTGCAGGTATAAGGTAGAGTCGATCATCGTGATGAAACCTGAATTCTGTTGGAGATAGCCATGTTGGTAGCGGATGACTCAGCTGCTCAGGCGCTGGAAACAGACGCCAGCGTCTACAAGACTCTGCTGGAGTCGACCCGGGCGATCCCCTGGAAAATCGACTGGAAAACCCTGCGCTTTGCCTACATTGGTCCACAGATTGAGCCACTGCTGGGCTGGAGCCCGGAAAGCTGGGTCAGTGTTGAGGATTGGGCAACGCGAATGCACCCGGAAGACCGTGAGTGGGTGGTCAACTTCTGTGTATCACAGTCACAAAGCGGCGTTGACCATGAGGCGGACTACCGGGCCCTGACGGCCTCGGGTGATTATGTCTGGATTCGTGATGTGGTGCATGTGGTGCGTGACGAGGCCGGTGAGGTGGAGGCCTTGATCGGCTTCATGTTCGACATCAGTGAGCGCAAACGTACCGAGCAGGAGCTGTTGCGTCTGCAGAAAGAGCTGGAAGAACTGTCCCTGCGGGATGGGCTGACAGGTGTTGCAAACCGTCGCCATCTTGATCAGGTGCTGCAGCAGGAGTGGGAACGGGCGCGGCGTCACAACCAGCCGTTGTCACTGGCAATTTTCGATATCGATTACTTCAAGCAATACAATGACTGCTATGGTCACCTGCAGGGAGATGAGTGCCTGAAACAGGTGGCGCAGCTGTTACAGGCTGCCATTCGCAGTGGTGATTTTCTGGCTCGCTTCGGGGGGGAGGAGTTTGTTCTGGTTCTGCCGCAGACTGACCGCGAGGCGGCACAGAGAGTGGTGCAGCGCTGTTATGAGCAACTGGCCAAGGCGGGTATTGCGCACCGCGACTCTCCGATTTCCGAGCAGCTGACCTTCAGTTGTGGTTTGGGCAGTTGTCTGCCTGGTGTGATTGAAACCCTTGAAGCCTTTGTTGAGCGGGTTGATCGCTCCCTCTATCAGGCCAAGCATCGCAATCGCAACGCACTGGTGATCGCCGATACGGACTGAGCCTCAACCTGTGGCCTGTCGTGAAATGATCACCGCCGTTCGCAGTCCTTCCTTGCCAAAGCGCGCCATGCGCCAGAAATGATTTCGGGGCACCGGCACGTTCTGGATATCCAGCCGCGTTTTATCATCCTCTTCGTCCACTTCCGGATCATGCAGATACACGTAGTGGTTGTCGATTCCGGTGAGCACTACCCAGTGCGGGCTCTTTTGCCGACTGAAACGCCAGCTGCTGATCAGCATCAGCACAAAACGACCGGCTGAGAGTGCCTGCTCCAGCGCTTCGAGGGTGACCTCTTCACTGTGTTCGAGGATGCCGGCGGCATCGATCTGCTGCTTGAAATCCTGATGCACCAGCTCCAGCACTTCCTTTTTCAACTCGGTGCGAACACCGTGAATGAACAGCGGGCCTTCACGGTTAATATACAGCTCCACCTGAAAGCCGCGCCGCCAGGCTGCCAGTGCCAACCCACGCGGGCCGCAGCCACCGTGGCCGGTGGTCATGAAAATGGAGGTGGCTTCGCGCCAGATCTGCAGCTCCTGCCGCCGATCCATCACGATGGCGGGGTTCAGCGCTTTCATCGCCATCAACAATGAGGCGGGGCCGCAGGTAAAGGGCAGGGTCTGCCCATACCAGGGAACCACACCCGGTGAACGGGTAGTCAGGGCCAGAAGGCGCTTCTGGAAGCGCAACGCCGGAGCGTGATCCTCGTAGTAGTCTTCATACAATCCAAACTGGCGGTAGCCCAGCTTTTCATACAACTGGATGGCACTGGCATTGTCGGTGCGCACCTCCAACCGCAAGGCAAGGCAGTCATGCTCCAATGCGGCCTGCTCCGCCGCCTGCATCAGCTGACGGGCGATACCCTGTCCACGCATGCGATCGTCAACAGCCAGTGAATAGATGCGCCCGAGCGAGGTGCCGCGATGGAACAGCACCAGTACATATCCCACAAGGCCAACGGTTTCACTGCTGGCGGTGAGCAGGGCGCAGTGGCCGCGCTTGAGCATCCAGCGAAACTGGCGCCGGCTGATACGGTCTTCACTGAAGGTCTGGTTTTCCAGCGCAACCAGAGCCGGTAGATCCTGCAGGCTGGCCGGACGTAACTGAACACTGTCGGTCATGACGATCACCACTGAAAAGAATAGCTCTAGCCTACTGCCGGAACGGCCTGCAGAGCCAGTGGAGGGCAGAAATATTGTTTGCCCCCGATTGCGCAACCGGGCAATGCATTCCATAGTGACACTCAGGCATCACAACAGGTTGAACCATGACAAAACTGAAAATCGTCGTTGATAAAAAAGAGGACTGGCAGGCGTTTTATCCGGCTGACCAGCTGATGAGCGCTCACGAATATCTGGCGCAGGGCAGTCACAAGGATCGTACCCCGGTACAGATCATCAACCTGTGTCGCAACTACCGCTATCTGAGTTACGGCTACTACACCTCGCTGCTGGCTGAAGCGCGCGGCCACAAAGTGATTCCATCGATTCAGACCATTAATGACTTGGGGCGCAAGTCTGTCTACGGCCTGAACATGAAAAATCTGAACGAGCTGCTGGGCAAGCTGGTCAGCAAGGATGCCCGGCTGCGTGAACAACTTGAGGCGGATCGGCAGCTGGAAGTGACCCTCTGTTTCGGGCAAACCCTGTTTGCCCCGTTACAGGATCTGGCACGGCAGATTTTCGAGCATTTTCCCTGCCCTATCCTGCACCTCACCTTCCGCAAGGGTGAAAGCTGGCAGATCGAAACACTTAAAGCGGGTAGCCTGAAACAGCTGGACAGCGCTGAAGAGGATCTGTTTGCCACTGCCATTGATGCCTTCAGCCGCAAGCTGTGGCGCAAGCCCACGGCGCGTCGCAAGTACCGATATGACCTGGCGATTCTGGTGGATCGTGAAGAGGTGCTGCCGCCCTCTGATGCGCTGGCGATCAAACGCTTCATCCGCGCAGGGCGCCAGTTGGGCATCGATGTCAGCCTGATTGGCAAAAAGGATTTCAGCCATTTGGCTGAATATGATGGCCTGTTCATCCGTGAAACCACCTCAATCAGCAACCACACCTATCGCTTTGCCAAAAAGGCGGAGCATGAAGGGCTGGTGGTGTTTGACGACGCCACTTCGATTCTGCGCTGCTGTAACAAGGTGTATCTGTCAGACCTGCTGGCCACTAATGGCGTTGCGATGCCGGAGACCCATTTCCTGTTCAAGGACAACAAAAAGGAGCTGCAGCTGCTGGCCGAGTCTCTGAGCTACCCGCGGGTGCTGAAGATCCCCGATGGGGCTTTTTCAAAGGGGGTGGTCAAGGTCAGCTCGCCCGAGGAACTGCTGCGTCAGGCCGATGAATATTTCAAGCAGTCGGCCATCGTGCTGGTGCAGGAGTACATGTACACCGAATATGATTGGCGCATCGGCATTCTCAACAACAAGCCACTCTATGCCTGCAAATATTTGATGACCCGTGGCCATTGGCAGATCTACAACCACAGCAGCGGTCAGGCGGAGTCGGGTGGCTTTGAGACCCTGCCGGTGCATGAGGCGCCAGCGAAGGTGGTCAAGGCCGCGCTCAAGGCAACCAGACTGATAGGCGATGGCCTGTACGGGGTGGACCTGAAACAGTCCGGTGATAAGGTGGTGGTGATCGAAGTGAACGATAACCCCAGTATCGATTCCGGGGTAGAGGACCTCTATCTCAAGGACAGCCTCTATCGCATGATCATGGAAGAGTTTTTGCGCCGAATGGAACGGCGCCGACTTGGAATCGGACACTGATACAGACAGCAGGTGTGCTATGAAACGAGTCCAGGCGTTGAAAGCCCTTTCCAATGATCATCACCAGGGGCTGGTGCTCGCCAAGCGTGCCATGCAGGCTGCGGACGAGTACAAGCCGGCGAAAATGGTATGGGCTGAAATGACCATGCATTTCAGTGATGTGCTGGAGCCGCACTTTCAAATAGAGGAGGCGACGCTGGCTGAACCTCTCAGAGCCGCAGGAGAAACGGAGCTGGTGGAACGTCTGGAGCGCGAACACGCACAGTTGAGGGCCTTCTTTCAGCCGGGGCAGGCGCGAGGCTATGAAGAGCTGAAGGCTTTTGGCGAGCTGCTGAAGGCGCATATTCGCTTTGAAGAGCGCGAGCTGTTTGAGGCTGCACAGGAAAAGCTCAGTGAGCATCAACTGCAACAGGTGGAGGCTGCCTGCCGCTGATTTCGGCGCAGGCAATGAAAAGCAAGGCCGAAAGCGTGCTGTCGTACAAAGGATTGCAACATGTCACAAGATTGCCCCGCATTGAGTTCAGCAGCCCCTGTCGCCTGGGGTGTTGTATTTGTACCGGTATTACTGTGGTCAGCCTGGCAACCGGAAGACCGAATGACCTGGCTGCTTGAGGCTGCACCAGCCGTGATTGGAGCAGTTGTACTGCTGGCGACACGCCGTTTTTTTCCATTGACGCCGTTACTGTACGTGGTGATTCTGATTCATTGCATCATCCTGATGGTGGGAGCGCACTACACCTATGCCAAGGTGCCGCTTTTTGACCTGTTCAAAGACTGGTTCGAATGGCAGCGCAACAACTATGACAAGCTTGGTCATTTGGCGCAGGGCTTTGTGCCTGCGATGATCGCGCGCGAGCTGTTGATCCGGCTGCAGGTGATTCCGTCTGCAGCCTGGCGCAACTTTTTCATTATCTGCTTTTGCCTTGCATTCAGTGCATTTTACGAACTGATTGAGTGGTGGGTAGCCCTGATATCAGAAGAAGACGCCGAGGCGTTTCTGGGTACTCAGGGCTATGTCTGGGACACTCAGTCCGATATGGCATGGGCGCTTGGAGGCGCGATTCTGGCATTGTTTACGCTGAACAGACTGCATGACCGACAGTTGAATGACATGGACACCGCCCGGCCGTAATGTGAGATTTTGATCCGTTACCGGTAGACTGAAACCTGGTTTATTGATGGAGCGGATGATGAAACGGAAACAACCGGGGCGGATATTGTGTCTGGGTGTATTGTTGGCCTGTTTCCAGGGGCAGGCACTGGCTGAATATCAGGTAGAAAGAAACAGTGAATTACTGCTGCAAACCTCCCTCTGGACCAAGCACTACAGCAGTGACCCTGAGCATACGGAAGATCAGAAACTGATCAATGCCGAGTGGACCTTCTCAGGCTCCGGTATTACTGCAGAGCGTACCGGCCAATGGTATGACGATGTGCGTGTCGTGGCGGGCGGTGCCAGATTCAAGAACTCGTTCGACCAGCCTACCGTCTATCTTTACGCCGGTGGTCGCTATGACTATTACGAAACACCGTCCGTACGTGCCTATGCCAAGGTGACAGCAGGGTTGCTGCACGGCTACAGGGGGGAATACAGGGACAAGATTCCGCTGAACCACTTCGGTGTTGCGCCGGCGATACTGCCCGCTTTCGGGGTAGAGGTGAAGCGTATCAATCTGGAGATGATTCCGTTTGGAACAGCGGGGGTAATGTTTAATATCGGTTACGTATTTCGCTGATACCCGGTGTTAACCCCAGACACCGGTTGGCTGGTGTCTGGGGGGGCACTTACACCTTCATCAGCACCGACTTGAGCTCAGTGTAGTGCTCGATACAGGCCGCGCCCATTTCCCGTCCGAGACCGGATTGCTTGAAACCGCCAAACGGCAGGGATGGGTCCAGTGCAGTGTGACAGTTGACCCACACGCTGCCGGACTTAATACGGGGAATCATGCGATGGACCGCCGACAGATTATTCGACCAGATACTGGCACCGAGGCCATACTGGCTGTCATTGGCAATTCTGACCGCCTCGTCGATGTCATCAAACGGCATGGCCACCAGTACCGGGCCGAAGATCTCCTCCTGTACCAGTGTTGAACGCTGATCCACATCCACCACCACCGTGGGCTGGATGAAGAAGCCGGGCCCCTGACGGTCACCACCGGTGGTGATTCTGGCACCCTCGGCCAGCCCTTTCTCGATAAAGCCGTGTACTCGCTGCTGCTGCACGGCGGAGACCAGCGGCCCCATCTCGGTGTTCGGGTCCAGTCCGTTACCCAGACGAATCCGGCCCGCGATATTGGTGATATCCGCTACCAGATTGTCAAACAGCTTGCGCTGCACATACAGGCGCGAACCGGCACAGCACACCTGCCCCTGATTAAAGAAGATTGCATTGGCGGCCCCTGCGGCGGCCTCCTGCGGATCGGCGTCTTCCAGCACGATGGTGGGTGACTTGCCGCCCAGCTCAAGTGTCACCCGCGTCATGTGGTCCATGGCGGCCTTGCCGATCAGCTTGCCGACACCGGTTGAGCCGGTGAAAGTGAGCTTGTCGACGTCAGGGTGTGAAGACAGGGCTGCACCGGCATCCTGCCCCAGTCCCGGGACAACGTTCAACACTCCGGGCGGATAGCCTGCTTCCAGCGCCAGTTCACCCAGGCGCAAGGCGGTCAGGGGGGTATCTTCAGCCGGCTTCAGTACGACCGTACACCCAGTCGCCAGTGCCGGGCCGAGCTTCCAGCAGGCCAGCAGCAACGGGAAGTTCCAGGCCACAATGGCACCCACCACACCGACCGGCTCACGCCGCGTGTAACCGTGGAACTGCGCGCCCGGCATGAAGGGCACCGAAGGCTGTACACAACTGCCCTCGATTTTGGTCGCCCAGCCGGCCATGTAGCGCAGAAAGTTGACGGCCAGCTGAATGTCCACCCCCTTGGCGATGGCGACGCTCTTGCCGTTATCCAGACACTCGATCTCGGCCAGTGAGTCGGCGTTGGCGTCGATCAGGTCGGCAAAACGCCATAACAGACGCTCGCGCTCGACCGGTATCATGCGGCTCCAGCTGGAGTCCTCGAACGTTTGGCGTGCTGTTGCGACGGCCTGATCAATATCAGCGGCGGTGCCGCAGGCGACTTTGGTGAAGCACTCGCCGGTGGCGGGGTTGATCACATCAATCTCCCTGACTTCGGAACCTGCAGGGCGTTGATCGCCAATCAGCAAAGCGTGGCGGCGATTGATGAAAGCCTGAGTATCAGAGTGAAGGGCAAACTCCGTCATGGTGAACCTCTTATCGTTGTCGTTGAGTCTGTCTCCCCTGTATCGCAATGGCTGTGCCAGTTTTGATTAAATCCTAACTCAATGAAATTGAATGGGTTTGTCTTTATATGCCCTGGTTTTGGCTGTTATGGCCTGTCGCAGAATGAGACAGCTGTCTGAATCTGATTCAGCCCGCTACTCCGGCTTCAGGCCCCGAAAATGGGCGTCTGTCTCAGGATGAAACAGGTGTCGCGATATTAAACAGATTCCGCGGCCTGGCTGACGGGGTCGAAAGTCGTAATATTTCACTCAAGTGACTGTTTTGTTTTGGAAAGATGAACTTGGCACAGGCTGTGCTACCTCCTTTGTGACTCAACATTGACCTGGATCTCGACGGGCGTCTCGAAAGATGCTCTTGCAATGACCACAGAAGGAGGTCGGACCTTGAATACAACAACTCTGAAACCGCTGGGCGGGGGGCTGCTGGCATTGGCGCTGGCGGTGAGTGCTCAGGCGGCCATGGCCAACGACAGTGCCGAACAGATCATCAGCAGCAAGTGTCTGGCGTGCCACACCCAGGAGGCTGATCAACAGTGGAGCCGTATCAGCCATCAGCGCAAATCGCCGGAAGGCTGGCTGATGACGATTGCCCGCATGCAGATCATGCATGGCCTGCAGATCAGCGATGAAGACCGGCGTACGCTGGTGAAATATCTGGCGGACCGGCAGGGGCTGGCACCGGAAGAAACCGAAGGGGCACGCTATGCACTGGAGCGTCGTCTGAATACGTCCGAAGCGTTCGATTCGCAGGAATTTACCGAGATGTGTGCCCGCTGTCATTCGGGGGCACGTGTGCTGCTGCAGCGTCGGCCCGCCGAAGAGTGGGAGCACCTGGTTCACTTCCATCTGGGCCAGTGGCCCACCACCGAATTTCAGGCGCTGGCGCGCGATCGGGACTGGTTCGAGCTGGCGCTGAATCAGATGGTGCCGCAACTGACAGACACCCTGCCCATGAAGTCCGCAGCCTGGGATCAGTGGCAGCAGCAGCCGGCAGCGCCGGTCAGCGGTGGCTGGACAATGGTCGGCCATATGCCGGGTCGCGGCGCCTTCCATGCCGAGATGCAGGTCACGCCTGCAGAGGGTCAGGATCAGTATCAGGTCAGCCTCAGTGGTCAGTATGACGACGGCACCCCCATCAAAGGGCAGGGTATGGCTGTGGTGTATACCGGCTATGAATGGCGAGCGGATCTTGAGATCGATGGACGCGCCATGCGACAGGTGTTTGCGCTGCGCAATGGGCAGCTGGAAGGTCGCATGTTCCTGCGTGACCACGATGAAGTGGGGGCTGATGTGGTAGCGGCGCGTGCCGATGGCAACAGCCGGGTCCTGGCACTGCAACCGGCTTACATCAAGGCGGGTAACGAAGCCGAAGTCAGCATTATCGGTACAGCTCTTAAGGGTATGCCGGTATTGGGCCAGGGCATTGACGTTATCGAGGTGATCAGTGAAAGCGACAGCCTGATCAAGGTGCGTGCCAGAGCATCCGAAGCCGCCTCGGGCATTCATGAGGTCAGTGTGGGGGCCGCTCAGGGCGGGCGCTTTGCCGTCTATGATCGCATCGCTCAGGTGAAAGTGGTGCCGGAGTTTGCCGTAGCCCGCGTGGGTGGCAATGGCAGTTCAACACCGAAAGTCGAAGCGCGCTTTGAGGCTGAAGCCTGGGCCGTTGGGCCGGACGGCAAGCCCGGTACCGACGACGACTACCGCATCGGCATGATGCCGGCCCAGTGGGCAGTGGCACCCTTTGATGAAGTGGCCGAGGCCGATGGGGATGTTCGCTTTACCGGCCAGATGAACCCGGATACCGGTGTATTCACGCCGGCCGCTGCGGGCCCCAACCCTGAACGACGCATGATGACCAACAACGCCGGTAACCTGAAAGTACAGGCAAGGGTGATGGATGGCGATGACACGCACGATGCCGAAGGGCAGATGATCGTGACGGTGCAGCGCTGGAACAACCCTCCGATCCCCTGACCGATGCCCGATGGCAGAGAAGGGGGGATGCCTGCAGGCATCCGGATGGCAACCTAACAGGGGAGAACAGACATGGGCGCTGTACTCAATCTGGTGGAGCACAACCTGCATGAAGTGCAGGTCGGGGATACCCGCATGTTGTTTCACATACCGTCCAGCTCGCTGTTTGCGCTGGACAGCCTGACATCAGGCATCCTGGACCGGCTGCGCAGTGGCGCCGAGTCGGCCGAGGCGCTGGTCAGCGGCTTGAGCAATCGCTTCTCGGAGCAGGAGATTACCGAAACGGTGCGCGAGCTGCTGGCACTGGAGCTGGTCAATGATGGCCGGCCATTGACCGACGAGATCGGGACCCGCCGGGTAGACCAGTTTCCGCTGACCACCGTGGTGCTGAACGTCAACACCGGCTGCAACCTCAGCTGTACCTACTGCTACAAGGAAGACCTGGATATCCCGTCCGCCGGTCGCAAGATGGAGCTGCAAACCGCGATCGACTCGGTGGAGATGCTGTTGCGCGAATCACCCGACGAGGATCGTTACACGGTGGTGTTCTTTGGTGGTGAGCCGCTAAGCAACCGACCCTTGATTAAAGCGATGGTGGACTATTGTGAGCGCCGCTTTGCCGAACTGGGCAAACAGCTCGATTTCGTCATGACCACCAATGCCACACTGCTGACCGATGAGATCATCGACTGGCTCAATGCCCATCGTTTCGGTCTGTCGGTCAGCATGGACGGCCCCAAGGCGATACATGACAAGAACCGTATCACCGTGGGAGGCCAGGGTACTTACGATGTTGTGCGTCGCAAGGCCTTGAGGCTGCTGGAGCGGTACGATTCACGTCCCATCGGCGCGCGTGTCACGCTGACCCGCGGCACCACGGAGGTGGAACAGATCTGGGACCACCTCTTCAACGACATGGGCTTTTCGGAGGTGGGCTTTGCACCGGTTACCTCCGGCGATATCAGCAGCTACAACCTCAGTTCAGAAGAGCTGATCGAAGTCTTTGCCGGCATGAAACGCCTCGGTCAGCGCTATCTCGATGCGGCACTGGAGCACCGCAATATCGGCTTCTCCAACATGCATCAGCTGATCACCGATCTGCACGAAGGCCATAAAAAGGCACTGCCCTGCGGCGCCGGTCTGAAAATGCTGGCGGTCGATCATGAAGGCGAACTCAACCTGTGCCACCGGTTTACCGGGTCCGACATGCCGACGTTCGGCAATGTGAAAACCGGTGTCCAGCAGGTGGAGCTGGGGGACTTTCTCTCCAAACGGCTGGATAGAACCGATACCGGCTGTGCCAGCTGCCGTATCCGCAATCTGTGCTCAGGCGGCTGTTACCACGAAAGCTATGCCCGCTACGGCGACCCCACTCATCCAACCTACCACTACTGCGACCTGATGCGAGACTGGGTCGACTTCGGCATCGAAGTCTACAGCCGCATCATGGCGGCCAACCCCGCCTTCATAGACCAGTTCATCTCGCCGCGGAGGGCGCACTGATATGAAACATCTCAAAGCGATCAACAACAAGGCGCAGCTGCTCAGTCAGGCCGTGGCCGACGACAGTGTGGAAGAAGTCGTGGCCATGAGCTCGCTGGCAGGTTGTACCGCCACCACCGACCCGGGCTGGGAGATCGATGCCTTTGGCGGCGTGACCTCCCTGTGTCAGCCGATGG
Organism: Marinobacterium sp. MBR-109; assembly: GCF_040547565.1. Taxonomy (NCBI): domain Bacteria; kingdom Pseudomonadati; phylum Pseudomonadota; class Gammaproteobacteria; order Oceanospirillales; family Oceanospirillaceae; genus Marinobacterium; species Marinobacterium sp. MBR-109. Next base: position 160,981 of record NZ_JBEPPZ010000005.1, on the reverse strand, counting down.
AAGCCGATTTGTATGGCTGTGCCGACCCTTGCTGGTGGCCTGCACAGGTGCCGGACATGATGAATACCTACCCGGACTGGAACAAGGACGCCATGAACTCGAAAGATGACTGGCGCAACCTGGGTACCGTATTCCCGAAAGACAAGAACTAAGCCGAGGGTGATCTGACAATGGACAACAAGCGACTTATATCTATGATCCCGGCGGCGGCACTGGTGTTGGGCACCACGCTGTCCGGTGCTGTGCTGGCCAAGGGGCCGGCACTCAAGGAAGGCAACGAGTACATGATCGTGGCCAACTATCCCAACAACATGCATGTGATCGACCTGCAGGCCGATAGCCTCTACAAAAGCTGTGACCTGCCGGATGCATTTGGCCCTGGCGTGACTCAGATGGCCCCGGATGGCAAGACAGCCTATATCCTCAATAACCGCTATGAGGATATCTATGGCGTTAATCTGGACAACTGTGACATTACCTTCCATGCCAAAATGTCACTGCAGAAGAACGAACGCACCAAGTCGATCTTCTCGTTTGCATTGAGCCCGGATGGTTCGGAGCTGTATGCAGTACAGAACCCCACCATGTTGAACCGGGACCACTATCGAGTACAGCCGGCTCGCCTGGCGGTGTACGACACAGGTTCGGGGCTTGATGCCAAACCGATTCGTACCTTCCCGTCACCACGTCAGGTGACCGTGATGCAGACCGGTGCCGATGGCACGCTCTACATGGCCGGTGCCGACATCTACAAGGTGGACGTGAATACCGGTGAGGTCGGAGTTGCCATTCCCAGCCGCAACTGGGAACGCCCCCTGTATGCACCACCGGATGTCTTGAACGCCTGGCCAATACAGGCCCCATCAAAGGATTTCACCATTCTCTACACCACGGCGAAGTTTCAGGATGAAAGCTACAACCTTGACACCGCTGACTGGATCTACGGTTTCATGAACATCAACCTTGAAACCGGTGAGACCGAGACCACGGATTTTGGTCCGATCACCGAGATCTATTTCAGTGGCGTGCGCTCGCCCAAGGACCCGAACCTGGTGTTTGGCGTACTCAACCGGCTGGCCAAGTACGACATCGAGAAAAAGGAGCTGATCGCCGCGGCCGAACTGGATCATTCCTACTACTGTGTTGCCATCAACCACGATGGCTCCAAGATCTATCTGGGCGGCACGTTCAATGACGTAGCAATCTACGATGCCGACAGCATGGAAAAGCTGGGCAACATCCAGCTGCCGGGTGGCGACATGGCGATCTCTACCTCACAGGTCTTTATACGCTGATTTCATCACTCCCCTGTCTGTACTCATGGCTTGACCGGGTTTGCCCGGACGTACGTCCGGGCCCTTTTTGACAGGGTTATGAATAAGGGTTTTCAGGAGCAAAACACGATGACGAAAACGATTCTCGCTGCAACCATCGCGACACTGATGTCGGCTCAGGTTTCAGCCTACACGCTTCACAGTGAAGGTGGCACCGAACTGAACCTTGATATCGAAGCGGTGTTCGGGGTTTTTACCAGCAAAGAAAATTATGGTCTGGGTGCCAAGACTGAAGGGGGAGGCTCCGATTGGCAGGAAGGTTACATCAAGTACGGCTTCTCCGGCAGCCATGCTTACCCGTCAGGAGCCAGTGTTTACGGTGGCCTCAATCTGGTGAGTTCAGGTACCTGGGGCGATGGTGATGCCGGTGGCTTTACCTCCGGGGACGAGAGCGATACCGATCTCGAAGACGCCTATGTGGGCTGGCGCTCCGGCAGCCTGATGTCTGCGCTGGGGGATGATGGTCTGGAGTTCTCTTTCGGGCGCCAGAATTTTTCCATCGGTGACGGCTTCCTGATCAATGGCGATGCACTCAATCTGGGTGACGCGCTCAATGGGGGTGGCTACGATTTTGACCGTGGTGGCGCGTACTGGCTGGCAGCGCGCAAGGCGTTTGACCGCACCGCTATCGTGCGTATCGGCGGTGCCGAAGGCTTGCGGGCCGACCTGTTTTGGATCGAATCCGACAACCCGGCACAGGCGATGACCGAGCTGGCGGGTATCAACGCCGAGTATGTGATGCCTGAAGGTACTTTCGGTGTTGCTTACATCGAAGGTCTTGATGTAAATGAAAAATACGCAGACCCGAATGTAATGGCGTTAACCCACCGTGACGGTCAGCAAACCTTGAGCCTGCGCTATCAGGGCAACGCGGGTGTCGAGAACCTGTTTCTGTCCGGTGAATTCGTGACTCAGGATCAGGGCGACAATACGCGCAAGGATGGCGATGCCTGGTATATGGAAGCGGGCTGGACCTTTGCCGACATGCCTTGGTCACCGAGTGTGAACTACCGTTACGCCACTTTCGACGAAGGCTTTGATCCGCTGTTCTTCGGTTTCAACCGGGGTTACGGCACCTGGTTCCAGGGTGAGGTAGCCGCCAATTACGCGGGCCCGTTCAATTCGGATACCGATGTCCATCACATCGGGGTGAAAGCCAACCCGACCGAAATGCTGACAATCGGTGCCCTGTTCTTTGATTTCAATGATACGGCAGGTGGCTCCGGAGCCCTGGACGGTCAGGAACTGGATCTCTATGCCGAATGGGTAGTCACGCCCAACCTGATCATCAGCCCGCTGATCGGTTTCTATACGCCTGATAACAGCAGCGTCAATGGCGGCAGCCAGATCGGTACAGACGACACCAATGTCTACGGCCAGGTGATAGCTATCGTACCGTTCTGATCGAGGTCGGAACGGATGCAGCTGAAGGGCAGGGCGGGAAACCGCCCTGCCTGAGCTACTTTGCAGGCACGACAATAATGGGGCGCATCATGAAGGGGCTGTTGAAAAACGGGTCACAGTCACAGTGCACCGGGGGATCCTTGATTTCGGGCCAAAGGTGTATCTGCTCTGATTCAAGTGTCGGGAACGCGTAGTCCTGCTCGCCGACCTTGCCCTGCTTGATGCCGCTAAAAGTGCCCAGTGCGGTTACCAGTCGACCGGGTGCATAAATGGCCGGGTCGATGAAGCCGGGTACGAGAATTCTGAAGCGGCCACCGCTTTTATCCGTTTTCAGCGGACGACCGCTGGCATTGAGTGAAAACTGAACCACTTCCAGTTGGCTGCCCTGCTGCAGGTTGCTGACATGGGCAATCTCGCCACCCCAGCGAGCACTCTGGCCTTCAAGTGTGGCTGTTCTGGCGTCTGCAAACGACAGCAAAGCCTGATCTGACTCCGTGCGCAAATCGGATGGGACCGTCGCGCAGCCGTTGATGAAAAGGACGATAAAGACAAGCATTAAACGGTTCATGGGGGCTCCTGTGAACACTGGCCTGCATATTGCTTTGTGACAGTAAGAGAGCGGCGAGAGGTTTGCGCCTCGACTGTCTTTGGCGTATACAGGAGTGACAATTTATGTCGATAGTATATCCGGAAAATAACAATAAAGAGGCCGGAAACATGGCACCCCGTTTACGTCAGGATCTGATAAGCGATCCCGTTCATGCCGCCCGTGTCGCCCGTGAGAGGCTGCAGCTGGAAGGCGAACTCCCCTGCGGCTATCTGCGTGATGAAATAGAAGCATCATGGCGCCGCAGCCTTGAGGCAGGGCTGACCAACTCCAGTCAGTCGCAGCAGTTGATCGATGAGGTCAACGACCTGAAGGGTTTTCGTCAGCAGCACGAGCTGCTTATTCATGCGGCCATGCCCGAAATAGAGCAGCTGGCGCACCAGTTTGGTGATCAGGGGCTGATCATGCTGGCCAATTCGGATGCTCGCATTCTGGCGCTTGAAGGCAGTGATGACATCATCACACCCTCAAGGCAGTTGGCGTTGCGTCAGGGTGTTTCCTGGAGTGAAACACACCGGGGTACCAACGCCATCGGTACCGCCGTGATAGAACGTCGTCCCATTCTGATCAACGAGGAAGAACACTTTCTCGATACCGTATCCCATTTTTCCTGCACCTCTTCCCCCTTGATTGATGCCAGCGGTCAGCTGATAGGTGTGTTGGACCTGACGCGCATCGGTCGCAACAGCCAGCCTCAGGATACACTGGGTGTTGTCCAGCTGGCTGCCCGCAGCATCGAGGGGCGTTTGTTTGCGGGGCAGTACCAGAATCAGATCGTACTGGCTTTTCATACCCGTCAGCAGTATTTGCGCTCGGCCTGGCAGGGTCTGGTGGCACTGGATGAAGAAGGCCGCCTGCTGGCGATCAACGAGCAGGGCTGTCAGCTATTGGGTCGCAGCCGTGAACAGATCGTCAATCGGACATTGAATGAGCTGGTGGGAGAAAAGATCGGCGTTCTGCTCAACACCTGTATGCGCCAGCGTATCGCTTCCGTACAGACCCGGGCCGGTGAGCTGTTCTGTGAACTGCTGCAATTTCCCAAGCGTCTGGGTGGGCTGTCACCGAATCCAAAATCAATCGCTTCTGCACCCGTAACAGATCGGAAACCTCATCCACTGGAGAGTTTTGTGGCCGGTGAACCCAGGCTGCAGCGTTCCATGACCATGGCGGTAAAGGCGCTGGACCAAGATATCCCAGTGCTGCTCAGTGGCGAGACCGGCAGCGGCAAGGAGGTGGCAGCACAGGCCCTGCACCGTAGCAGCTCCCGCGCAGGCGAGCCTTTTGTTGCAGTTAACTGTGCCGCGATTCCTGAAGGGCTGATTGAGTCCGAGCTTTTCGGCTATCGTGAAGGGGCGTTTACCGGTTCCCGCAAGGGCGGCATGGTTGGGCGTTTCCAGCAGGCCAACGGTGGAACCCTGTTTCTGGACGAAATTGGCGATATGCCACTGTCGTTGCAGGCGCGATTGCTGAGGGTGCTGCAGGATCGCAAGGTGGCTCCGCTGGGTGGCGGCGAAGAGGTGGCGCTGGATATTGCACTGATCGGCGCAACACACCGCAATCTGAAACAGATGGTGGCGGAAGGCAGTTTCCGTGAGGATCTGTACTACCGTTTAAACGGTGTCTGTGTTCGCCTGCCGGCCCTGCGTGAGCGTAACGATTTCAACGGTCTGTGTGAACGCTTGCTGAGTCAGTTGCGCCGATCCGACGTTGGCATTGAGCCGCAGCTGCTGCAGCAACTGTCCGAATATCATTGGCCGGGTAACGTGCGCCAGCTGGAAATGGTACTGAAGGTAGCACTGGCCTTTATGGAACCTGAAGAAACCCGCCTCAGTGAAGATCATTTGAGTGACGAGTTTCTGGATGAACTGGTGGAGGCGCCTGCCCCCTGTGGCACGCTGCAGGAAACGCAGGAGGCGCTGATTCGTCAGGCACTGGAACAGCAGCAGGGCAACGTCACGGCGGCCGCCGCTGAGCTAGGGATCAGCCGCGCTACGCTGTATCGGCGAATGAAATCCCTTGGTTTGGTCTGATATTTACAATCTGTTACAAAAGGGTACAAGTTCACACAATAAAAGCGAAACTGGTTTACAGCAGCGTTCTACGCTTAGTGTCGTTAACAATAATGCACAGCGTAGACTCGGTAGCCGGACGTCCGGCTACCGGACATGTTCCTGAGGAATCACGCCCATGAAAAATCAGATCTTCCGTCGCACTTCCGGATACCTTTTGACGGCTGCCGTTGCGGCAGGACTGTCAGCTTCTGCTTCTGCCTATACCCTTCACAGTGACAACGGTACCGAACTGAACCTCGATATCGAGGCGGTGTTCGGGGTGTTTACCAGCAAAGAAACTTATGGTTTGGGCGCTAAAAGCGATCCGGGCCGTTCCAGCTGGCAGGAAGGCTACATCAAGTATGGCCTCTCCGGCAGCCATGCCTACAGCTCCGGTGCCAGTGTGTTTGGTGGTTTGAACCTGGTCAGCTCTGCAACCTGGGGTGATGGCGATGCCGGCGGTTTCACCTCGGGTGATGAAAGTGAAACGGATCTCGAAGATGCATACGTGGGTTGGCGCTCCGGCAGCCTGATCCCGGCGCTGGGTGAAGATGGTCTGGAGCTCTCCTTCGGTCGTCAGAACTTTTCCATTGGTGATGGCTTCCTGATCAATGGTGATGCACTTAACTTCGGTGATGCGCTTGGTCCAGAACTGGATCGTGGTGGTGCCTACTGGCTGGCCGCACGCAAGGCGTTTGACCGTACTGCCATTGTGCGTGTCGGTGGTGCAGAAGGTATGCGTGCCGACCTGTTCTGGCTTGAGTCCGATAACGTTGCGCAGTCCAAAATGGAACTGGCCGGTGTGAACGCCGAGTATGTGATGCCGGAAGGTACTTTTGGTGTGGCTTACATTGAGGGTCTGGACGTCATGAACGGTGGAGCGACACATCGTGATGGCCAGCAGACACTCAGCCTGCGCTATCAGGGTAACGCCGGTGTTGAAAACCTGTTCCTCTCCGGTGAGTTCGTGACTCAGGATCAGGGCGATAGCTCTCAGGCAGATGGTGATGCCTGGTATGTAGAAGCGGGCTGGACCTTTGCCGATGTGGCCTGGTCTCCGAGCGTGAACTACCGCTATTCAAGCTTCGACGAAGGCTTTGATCCGCTGTTCTTCGGCTTCAACCGTGGTTACGGCACCTGGTTCCAGGGTGAAGTGGCGGCCAACTATGCCGGTCCGTTCAACTCAGGTACTGATGTTCACCATGTGGGTGTGAAAGCCAACCCCACAGAGATGCTGAGTGTCGGTGCCCTGTACTTCAACTTCAGTGATACCGATGCAGGTTTCATGGATGGTCAGGAGCTGGATCTGTACGCCGAATGGGTGGTGACACCTAACCTGATCGTGAGTCCGCTGATTGGCTTCTACAAGCCTGACAGCAGCGCCGGCTCACAGCTGGGTGGTAACGATACCAACGTCTACGGCCAGGTAATTGCGATCGTACCGTTCTGATCCATGCCGGGCATTTGAACAACACACAGCCGGTGCCTGCATCGGCTGTGTCATCTGTAGACAAAGGATTTTATATGCAGACTACATTTTCACTCTTCATCAACGGTCAGGCGGTTGACGGCGAGCGCGATGTCTTTCCGGTGATCAACCCGGCGACCGAAGAGGCTTTCGCACATTGCCCGGCCGCTTCACCGGAACAGGTGGACCAGGCGGTGGCCGCCGCTGCAGAAGCATTCAAGACCTTTCAGCATACGCCGGATGCCGAGCGTAAGGCGATGCTGCACAAAATCGCTGATCTGATCGAAGCGAATGCAGATGAGTTGGCCCGGCTTGTAACGCTTGAGCAGGGCAAACCACTGGCACTGGCACAGATGGAAGTGGGCGGCGCCATCGGCTGGACGCGCTACACGGCCGATCTGGATATTCCGGTCAAACTGATCGAAGACAGCCCTGAGCGTTTGGTTGAGCTGCACCGCAAGCCGTTGGGTGTGGTGGGGTCGATTACCCCCTGGAACTGGCCGCTGATGATTGCGGTTTGGCACCTGATGCCGGCGATTCGTACCGGTAACACCTTTGTGTCCAAGCCGTCCTCGTTTACGCCGTTCAGCACGCTGAAGCTGGTTGAGCTGATCAATCAGGTCGTGCCCGCAGGCGTGGCCAACATTGTTACGGGCGAAGGCGGTATTGGCCGCGCCATGACCTCACACCCGAATATTCAGAAGATCGTCTTTACCGGCTCCACACCGACCGGTCAGGACATCATGCGTAAGGCGGCCGATAACCTGAAGCGCCTGACGCTTGAACTGGGTGGCAATGATGCCGGTATCGTTTTGCCGGATGCCGACCTGGACAAGGTGGCGCCCGCCATCTTCCAGACCGCCTTCCTCAACATGGGGCAGACCTGTGCCGCACTCAAGCGTCTGTATGTGCATGACTCTCAGTATGACGACCTGTGTCAGCGGTTGGCCAAAATTGCATCCGAGCAGAAGGTGGGCCCGGGGCTGGACGAGGGTGTGACCTTCGGTCCGGTGCAAAACAAGGCACAGTTCGATCTGGTATCTGAGCTGGTTGAAGATGCCAAGGCGCAGGGTGGACAGATTCTGTCCGGCGGAGCACCGCTGGCCGGTGCAGGCTACTTCTACCCACCGACCATCGTTGCAGGCCTGAGTGATGGCGTGCGCCTGGTCGATGAAGAACAGTTTGGCCCGGTACTGCCCGTGGTTCGCTACAGCGATATCGACGATGCAGTGGCCCGTGCCAACAATAACGTCAACGGTTTGGGTGGCTCTGTTTGGGGCACCGATATCGAGGCGGCACGCAAGGTGGCATCACGGCTTGAATGTGGTACTGCCTGGATCAACAACCATGCTGAAGTCTTGCCCCACTGCCCCTTCGGTGGCTGCAAGATGTCCGGTTTTGGTCTGGAGTTTGGCGAAGAAGGACTTTTGGAATACACGGCTCCGCAACTGCTCAACATCAGCCGCGGCTGATTTTTTCATCATCTCACTTCAGAGTTCAACGCTACGGAAGTGCTTCCGGGGGCTCTTGGCCCCCGGCTTTTTACCCCTTGATTGATCCCCGCCTCTACCTTACCTTGCCGCGTGACCAGGACCGCCATCCGGCCATCAGGGCGTAGCCACAGCACAGTATAAAAGCCAGCTTTAACAGATTCATCAACGCCGGGTACTGCTCCGGTGTAATCCTTTCGTTGCCGATCATGATATTGAACAGGAATACCACCACGGCCATCCCCAGCATGTTGCCCAGCGTGCGGGAAATGTTCAGCAGTGAAGATCCGATGCTGAGTTTTTCAGTGGGCACCGCGCTGAGGGCTCCGTTGTTATTGGGTGATGAAAACAGTCCAAAGCCGGTTCCCATGACCAGCAGCGCGATGGCGACATGCGTATTGCCACTGTCCTGATCCAGCATTGCCAATATAAGGAAGCCTGCTGCAAACATCAGGCAGCCCAGTGTTGCCGGTATACGAGGTTCAAAATGATCCGAAAGACGGCCGGCAAAAGGTGCCAGCAGTGCCATCATCATCGCCTGCAGCAGCATCAGCTGACCGGCCTCGGCCGGTGACAGCCCGCGGATATATTGCAGATACAGGCTGAGCAGAAACTGCAGTGGGTAGTTGGCGGCGTACATGAAGAAGCAGGCCTGAATGGAGCGGAAAAAAATCTTGTTCTGCACCATGCGCCGCAGGCGAATCAACGGGTGGGGTGAGTGCTCCTGCTGATACACAAAGCCTGCCAGCAGTAATAGACCGCAGAATGCCAGCAAACCGCCGTTGACGGTGGGCAGTTCGGCCAGACCGACAAAAAACAGGCTGGAGGCCGCGATAAACAGCAGGCTGCCGATCCAGTCCAACCGCTCATCCACCTGGCGCTCGGTTTCCTGTACATGGCGCCAGACCAAAAGGGCGCAGATCACAGCAAGCGGCAGCGGTGCCAGAAACACGGCATGCCAGTCCCACCACTCGGTCAGCCAGCCGCCGATGGGCGGGCCGCAGGTCAAACCCAAATAAACCGAGGTAGAGGTGAGCCCCAGCGCCATGCCGCGGCCGTGGTTGGCAAACACCTGTGACACGATCGCCATGCCGGTACCAAAGATCATGGCGCCAGCGATCCCCTGCAGCAGGCGTACCAGCAGCAGCCAGCCAATGCTGTCGATGATGATCACCGCCAGTGAGCTGAGCGTGAACAGCAGCAGTCCACTCAGGAACACGCGCTTGCGTCCGATCATATCAGCGATTCGGCCCGCGGGAAGCTGCAGAGCGATGGCGCCGAGCAGGTTCATGGTCGGAATCCAGCTCACCAGCACCGCATCAGCATTCAGGTCATCGGCAATGGCTGGCAGGGCCACGTTGACCGAAGACATGTTCAGCGGCATCAGAAAGGTCGCGACACAGATACTGATCAGCGTGAGCCAGCGAACCGAGGCTGACTGGTAGGGTGAGTCCTGAGCGGCGGTCATTTGAGAATTCCTGTTCCTGTGAACGACACCTCTTATTCTAATCCGCCACAGACACGGCTGTAACGGATGTTACATATTTGCACAAAGAAAAAGCCGGCGGATCAGGGACCGGCCGGCTTTTGCACTGAACAGAAAAACGTCAGAGCAGGTTATACAAGAACACCACCGCAATACCGGCCGGGGTCGCATAACGCAGCACAAACATGAAGCTGCGGTAAATTCCGCCGCTCAAGCCGATCTCCCTGTCCAGACCCTCACGCTTCATCGCCCAACCGGCAAACAGCGCAATCGCCAAACCGCCCAGCGGCATCATCAGGTTGGAGACCAGGAAGTCGAGCAGGTCAAAAATGGTTTTGCCTTCAAAGAAGGGGATAAATGCGAGCGGATGGAAATCAGCCCAGTTGTTGAATGACAGTACGGTACCGATACCGACCAGCCAGATCGCCAGACCACCGCCCAGGGCACTCTTGGCACGGCTGATCCCCTTGTGCTCTTCCAGCCATTCAACCACGGGTTCAAGCATGGAGATGGCAGAGGTCAGTGCGGCCACCAGCAGCAGGGCAAAGAACAGGGTGCCGAAAATCAACCCACCGGTCATCTGGCCAAAAGCCAGCGGCAGCGTAACGAAAATCAGACCGGGTCCTGCACCAGGTTCCAGTCCATTGGCAAATACAAGCGGGAAGATGGCCAGGCCGGCCATCAGGGCAACGCCTGTATCCAGTACCGCAATGGTCATGGCGGTACGCGCAATATTGACCTTCTGTGGCAGGTACGAACCATAGGCCATCATGACGCCAATACCGATACTCAGGGTAAAGGCAGCGTGCCCAAGCGCCGTCAGCACACCCTCGGTGGTGAGCTTGCTGAAGTCGGGCGAGAACATGAAGCTGACCGCTTCGCCGAATTTGCCGGTGGTCATGGCGTAGCCCACCATGATGAACAGCAGTACAAACAGCAGAGGCATCAGGGTGTTGATTGCTCTTTCCATGCCGGAGCGAATGCCGCGACCCACAATGAAAATCACGATCGCCATGAACACACTGTGCCAGAGCAGCAAATCAGTTGCGCTGGCGAGCATGCCACCAAACGCATTGCCGATGGTGTCGGCATCGGCACCGGTGAACATGCCGGATGCGGCCTTGAATACATAGACCAGCGCCCAGCCACCGATGACGGAGTAGAACGATAGTACAAGGAAGGAAGCGATGATGCCGTTCCAGCCGATCAACCGCCAGCCTTTCCGAGTGCCCTCGGTGGTGGTCAGCTCGCGCATGCTGGCAACCGGGCTCTGGCCACCGCGGCGGCCGATCATTACTTCGGCTATCAATACGGGAATACCCACAATGGCGATACAGGCCAGGTACACCAGTACAAAGGCACCGCCGCCGTTTTCACCGGTGATGTAGGGAAATTTCCAGATGTTGCCAAGGCCGACGGCCGAGCCGACGGCGGCCAGAATAAAGGCCATGCGGGACGACCAGAGGCTGCCCGCCTGCTGGTGTGCTTTGGGTGTTGATTGACTCATGGTGTGAGTTCTCCGGTTTCGTTATTGTTATCGGTCAGAGGCCGGTGCTGACTGAAAGGCCCCCGCTGTCATTGCAGCGGAGGCCCGGTTAAAACATTAGGCAGTGCGTCCGCTTTCCTCCCGGGAAAGCACTTCCCGAATCGCCTCGCTGACACGGGGCAGGGTGGTGGCGGACAGACCGGCGATATTGATCCGACTGGAATCCAGCATGTAAATGCCAAACTCCTCGCGCAGGATCTGAACCTGTTGCGGCGTAATCCCCAGGAAGGAGAACATGCCGCGCTGCCGTTCGATAAAGCTGAAGTCACCGGCCGGGGCCAGTGCCTTGCTGAAGGCGGCGCGCAGATCCAGAATGCGATCACACATCGCGCCCAGCTCTGTTTGCCACTGGTGTGCCAGCTCGGATGAGTCGAGGATCAGCTCGACCACCGCTGCGCCATGCGAAGGCGGCATGGAGTAGTGCGACCGGATCGCACTCAGCAGCTGACTGGCCGCCGCCTTGCCCTGTGTGGGCGTGGCGGCAATCAGCATCAGGGCACCGGTACGCTCCCGGTACAGGCCGAAGTTCTTGGAACAGGAGGAGGCAATGATCACCTCCGGCAGTCGCTCTGCCATCAGGCGTACGCCCTGTGCATCCTGCTCCAGCCCTTCACCCAGACCCTGATAGGCCATATCGATAAACGGCAGCAGTCCCTTGCGCTCGATCAGGTCCGTGATAGCGGCCCATTGATCGGCGTCCAGATCTGCGCCGGACGGATTATGACAGCAGCCGTGCAGGAGCACCACATCACCGGCGGCGGCCTGCTCCAGACAGGCCAGCATGGCATCGAAGTCGACACTCAGGCTGGTGCGATCCAGATAGGGATATTCGCGAATAGTCAGGCCAGCCCCGCCCAGCAGCGGTATATGGTTGGCCCAGGTTGGGGTGCTGACCCAGACAGTGGTGTCCGGTCGGCACAATTTGAGAAACTCGGCCGCCATCCGCAGGGCGCCACAGCCACCGGGTGTCTGTACCACGGTGGCGCGGCCATCACGCAGAGCGCTATGGCCAGCCCCCAGCATCAGCTGACCGATCAGCTGATTGAAGCCTTCGGAACCTGCCGGGCCGATGTAGGCCTTGGTGGTTTCCGTTCCGAGCAGACGCCGTTCGGCAGCCTGTACAGCAGTCATGATCGGTGTTTGACCGGCCTCGTCCCGGTACACGCCCACTCCAAGGTCTACCTTGTCGGTTCTCGGGTCTTCACGAAAGGCCTTCATCAGCCCCAGAATCGGGTCCTGTGGCAGGGTTTTCAGCTGTTCAAACATGGGCTTCCTCCTCGGTTTTGGCCAGCTTGATCAGCGTAGCCTGTCCGGTCTCGAATGCTTTCATCAGCAGTGTGTGCTTCTGGGCGACACCCTCGGCTGCCTGTTCACGCACAGGGCCGTAGCCGCGGATTTCGGACGGCAGCTCTGCCAGCTCAAGGGCAAAACTGTAGTTGGATGCATTCAGCTCCTTGGCAAAACGACCAAGCAGCTCTCTGTATTCCGCCAGCAGGGCACGATCCAGCTTGCGATCGGCGGAAAAACGGAAGGGGTCGAACGCTGTGTTACGAAGCCCCTTCAAAGGTGCGAGAACGTTCATGGCTCTCAGCATCCACGGACCGAACTGACGTTTTGCTGGACGACCACGAGCATCCTTCTTCCGGCTCAGCAGTGGGGGGGCCAGGTGGAAGTGGATACGGTAGTCGCCATCAAAGGTCTGCTCGATCTCTCGCAGGAAATCGGTTTGGGTGAACAGTCGTGCAACTTCATACTCGTCCTTGTACGACATCAGCCGGAACAGCTGCTGGGCCACGCTGCGGGTCAGGGGCAGATCTGTCTGTCCCAGCGCCGTTTCGGCCAGGCGGACCTGTTCAACCTGTACACGATACTGTTCGGCCCAGTCGGCGTTCTGGTACGCCGTCAGGTGTTTCATGCGACGCTCGATCAATTGCTCCAGCGTCTCTTTTTCAGGCGTGATCGTCTTTTCGCGGGCTTCTTCACTGAGCAGCGACATTACGTAGTCGCGATCAGTTACCGCCAGACGGCCCCAGCCAAATGCCTGTTTGTTGCGCTCGATCGCCACGCCATTGAGTTCGATGGCCCGCATCAGGGCGTCCAGTGATACAGGCACCAAGCCTTTTTGCCAGGCGAAGCCAAGCATCATCACGTTAGAGAACACGGTATCGCCCAGCAGTTTTTCGGCGATCAGGTTGGCATTCAGCTGATCGAAAGCGTCCTGACCCACGGCATCCTGCAGCAGCTTCAGGCGTTTATCGGCCTGCATGTCGGCATCGCGGTAGAGCACGTAGTCGGCCGTGGCCAGCTCGGCTTCATTGGCGACGATACGGGTGTGGTTCGGGCGCAGCACGTTCAGCGCTTTCTGCGAGGTGGCCACGACCATGTCGCAGGCGACCATGGCATCGGCCTGACCGTTCTCGATTCGCACCTGATGCAGGCTGTCCGGTGATGGTGCAAGGCGCACATAGCTCAGCACGGTGCCGCCTTTCTGGGCAAAGCCCATAAAGTCGAGTACCGAAGCGCCCTTGGATTCCAGATGGGCCGCCATGGTGATCAGCTGGCCCACAGTGACCACACCGGTGCCGCCGACGCCGCCGACCAGCAGGTCATAGCTGCCTTGCAGTGCGGGAACGGTGGGCTGAGAGATGTTATGCAGGCGCTGCTCCAGCTCGGCGCCCAGATCCAGTCCCTTGGACTTGCGCAGCTGGCCGCCTTCGATGGTCACGAAGCTTGGGCAAAAACCGGTGACGCAGGAGAAGTCCTTGTTGCAGGAGGACTGGTCGATCTTGCGCTTGCGGCCCAGCTCGGTCTCGCGCGGAATCACGGACAGGCAGTTGGACTGAGTGGAACAGTCGCCACAGCCTTCACAGACGTGATGGTTGATGACGGCACGCTTGGCCGGGTCCGGGAACTGGCCACGCTTGCGGCGACGGCGTTTCTCGGCGGCACAGGTTTGATCGTAGATCAGCACGGTACAGCCCGGAATCTCGCGCAGCTCGCGCTGTACGGCATCCAGCTCGGAACGGTCGTGGAAGGTCACGCCCTGCGGGAACAGGGACTCATGGCCCTTGTATTTTTCCGGCTCGTCGCTCAGGACGACCACGCGTTTGGCACCTTCGGCCGATACCTGCTTGGCGATGGCGTCCACAGTGATCTGGCCGTCTACCGGCTGACCGCCGGTCATGGCGACGGCGTCGTTGAACAGGATCTTGTAGGTGATGTTGATCCCGGCCGCAATCGCCTGACGGATCGCCATGGAGCCGGAATGGAAATAGGTGCCTTCCCCCAGGTTCTGGAACACGTGCGGGTTGCCGGTGTAACGGCTCTTGCCGATCCAGTTGACGCCTTCACCGCCCATCTGAATCAGGGATTCGGTATCACGGCTCATCCAGGAGGCCATAAAATGGCAACCGATACCGGCCAGCGCCTTGCTGCCTTCGGGGACCTTGGTAGAGGAGTTGTGCGGGCAGCCGGAGCAGAAGTACGGCATGCGACGCACTCCACCCGGGTCGGTAATGCCCAGCGAGCAATTGATCTGTTCAAGTCCGTTGGTAAATGTAGCCCCGAAAAAGCGATCCAGACGGGCAGCCAGATAGCCGGCCAATAGTTTCGGGCTCAGTTCGCCCACATAGGGAATCAGCGGCTCGCCGTTCTGATCCTGCTTGCCGGTGATCAGAACTTCACCCGGGCGGTCGGGCTCGGACATGTACTCCTTGATCTGGCTTTCGATGATGCCGCGCTTCTCTTCGATCACCAGCACCTCTTCCTTGCCGTGAACGAAATCGAGAATGCCCTTGCGCTCCAGCGGCCAGACCATACCGACCTTATAAATATCGAGACCGAGCGTTTTGGCACGTGCTGCATCGATACCCAGCAGCTGCAGCGCTTCCATCAGGTCCAGATAGCCCTTGCCGGTGGTCACGATACCGAAGCGCGCATTGTCGGTGTTGAAGATACGGCGGTCGATGGGATTGGCGCGGGCAAAGGCCTGAACCGCTGCCATCTTGTGCTCGATGCGGGTTTCCAGCTGAGGCCCGGGCAGGTCCGGCCAACGGTAGTGCAGACCATCCGCCGGCGGTGTGAAGTCGGTTGGCGTTACAAAGGTTGGCAGCGGCTTGAGTTCGACAGAGGCCGCACTTTCGACGGTTTCGGAGATCGCCTTGAAACCCACCCAGCAGCCGCTGAAGCGCGACAGGGC
This sequence comes from Marinobacterium sp. MBR-109, assembly GCF_040547565.1. Lineage (NCBI taxonomy): Bacteria > Pseudomonadati > Pseudomonadota > Gammaproteobacteria > Oceanospirillales > Oceanospirillaceae > Marinobacterium > Marinobacterium sp. MBR-109. Next base: position 145,397 of record NZ_JBEPPZ010000005.1, on the reverse strand, counting down.
GTAGCCCCAGAGACCAAACTCCATATATTCGGAAAGGTTGGCCGGATTGATAGTCGGCATGAACCAGGCCATGAATGCTACATCGGACTGGTGCGGCATGGAGGAGGATACACAGCCGTGGTCATCACCGGCGACGACCAGTACGCCGCCATGGGGCGAGCTGCCGTAGGTGGTGCCGTGCTTGAGTGCATCCCCGGCGCGATCGACGCCCGGACCCTTGCCGTACCAAAGACCGAACACGCCTTCGACCTGCTTGTCGGCATCAGTCTCGACCTGCTGGCTGCCGAGAATAATGGTGGTCGCCAGATCTTCGTTGATCGCGGGTACGAAATCGATGCGGTGTTCATCCAACAGCTTTTTGGTCTGCCAGAGTGCCTGGTCGTAGGCGCCCAGCGGTGAGCCACGATAGCCGCTGATCAGGCCAGCGGTGTTGAGGCCGTTCTGCCTGTCGAGGCGTGCCTGCATCAATGGAATGCGAACCAGCGCCTGAGTGCCGGTGAGAAACACGCGACCGGTGTCGCGCAGATAGCGATCCTCGAGACGATAGTCATCGAGCGTGGGGGCATCATTGACAGACATACCCGGTACCTCTCTGTGTTGGATCTTGTTGTTATCCGGGGACGCCGCCGGATGGCAGAGCGGACGAGCCCGTATTCATGGCTGTAAATTGTAGGGACAAGGCGGGTAAAGGTGCTTGCTATTTGAACAACGGTTTCACTGGATTTGGAAAAATTATTTCTTTATTTGGCTATATGAGAAATAATCTTTGAAAAAAATAGAGTGTTACCAAATGAAACAGGTTGAATTGGACAGTTTTGATCGCCGGATACTCGATCATCTGCAACAGGATGGGCGCATCAGTAACCAGCAATTGGCTGAACAGGTAGGGTTATCACCAGCGGCCTGCTGGCGCCGGGTGAGAGCTCTGGAAGAGAAGGGCGCCATTGAAGGCTATGCGGCGAGACTTAATCCACAGGTCTTGGGGCAGGCGCTGAGTGTGTTTGCACTGGTTTCGCTGCAGCGACACAACATCGACAGTACGGCTGAATTTGAGCAACAGGTGATGACCTATCCCGAGGTACTGCAGTGCTTTGCCGTAACCGGTAATGCTGATTTTGTGCTGCGAGTAGTGGTACCGGACATGCCTTCGTATGATCGTTTTCTGAATGAAAAGATCTTTACACTTCAAGGCATTGCCCAGGTGCACTCCAATTTTGCCTTGCGTGAGATCAAGAACACTCAGAATCTTCCGCTTTAGCCATGTTGCGGGTTTGCTACTGTGTAGACTCAATGTTATAAAACATGAAATTTCAATAACTTCTCAGCAGGCGGCAGGGAGCTGAATCTGTACTGAGTTTGCCCAGATGTAGATGGGCCAGATGAAACCATGCCCCTGACGATTGATTCAAAAACGCTTCCGCGCTATCAGACCCGTGCCTTCATCGGTACCGTACTTGTACTCATGCTGCTGGTGTCGGCCTTCTTTGTGGTGACGGCTTGGCAGAATGGCCATGAACGGCTGCGCCAGCAACGCCTTTGGCTGCAGCAAAGTAGTCAGGAAAAGCTGCGTCAGGAAGTGGATGCCACTCTCGATTACATCAATTTTACTCGCCAGCAAACCGAAGCTGTTCTGCGTGACAATATCCAGGCTCAGGTGCGTCAGGCGATGCAGTTGGCCCAGTCGATCTATGACATGGAAATTCAGCTGCATGGCGATGGTGCAAAGGAGCAGGTTGGCGAACTGATCCGTGAAGCACTGCGCGATCTGCGCTTCTTCGATGGGCGAGGCTATATTTTCATCGACACGCTTGAAGGTGAATGCATACTGCTGCCGATCAGTCCTGACATTGAAGGTAAATCCCTGCTCGATAACCAGGATGACACTGGTCACTACATCATGCGTGGGTTGATTGAGGCGGTACAGAACCCGAATCAGGCCGGTTTTTCGCGCTACCGCTGGTATGCACCGGATTACCCGGATGAAATGCGGGAAAAAATCGCTTATGTGGAACTGTTTGAGCCGCTTGATTGGATTATCGGCACCGGCGATTACCTTTACCAGGTCGAGAACGATCTCAAACAGCAGGCACTGAATCGACTTGAAGCGCTGACGTTTGGAGATGAGGGTTATATCGCAGTATTGCATAAAAGTGGACAGGTGCTGCTTTCGCCAACGCGCCCCGGCTCATCCGGAAAGCTGGTGAGTCAACTCGACTCTGAACACCGCAAGATGGTCAACTGGCTGCTTGAACAGGCAACGCCCGAGGGTCGTTTTGTTGAGTATGACTGGTACAAACCGGGTGCTGAAGGAATTCACCATAAACTGTCGCTGGTGCAGGAAGTCCCCGAATGGGACTGGGTGCTCATTGCCGGGATTTATCAGGAAAGCATGGACGAAGTGCTGGCAATGCAAAAAACCAAGCTGGAGCAGGAACTGCAGAATGACCTGCAGTGGCTGATTCTGGTGTTGCTGTTTGCCATGGCGGCCGCCATTCTGGTGGCCTGGATTATTTCACGCTGGCTGCGCACATTGATGCGCCGTTACCAGCAGGAGATCGACCAGCGCCAGGTTGAACTTGAGCGTACGGCGGATGAATTGAAACTGTCGGCACAGGTGTTTGAGTCAGCCAGTGAGGGCGCAATGATCAGTGATGCCGACAACCGCATCATGGCGGTCAATCCTGCGTTCACCCGTATCACAGGCTACCCGGAAGCAGAGGTACTGGGTAAAACGCCGGCGTTATTGGCCTCGGGACGTCACAGTCCGGCTTTCTTCGAGCGGATGTGGCAGACCTTGCAGGAACAGGGTACCTGGCAAGGTGAAGTATGGAACCGGCGACGCAGTGGCGAGATATACCCACAGTGGCTGTCGATCAGCCTGGTTCGGGGTGAGGCGGGTGTGGTGCGCAATCACGTCGCCATGCTGACCGACATGACCGAGCGCAAAGAGGCTGAAGACCAACTGCGTTACCTCTCTGACTTCGACCCGCTCACGGACCTGCCCAACCGTCGCCTGTTGCGTGATCGAACCATTCAGGCTATTGCTCGTGCACGCAGACGCCATGAGCAGGCAGCACTGTTGATTATTGACCTGGATCGGTTCAAGAATATCAATGATTCGCTGGGTCACGGTAGTGGTGACACAGTACTCAAGATTATTGCGAGCCGGCTTTCCGAGCAGGCGCGTGACAGTGACACTATCAGCCGCTTGGGTGGGGATGAATTCGTAATCCTGCTGCCGGATCTGGATGAACAGGCTGACCTGTCAGGCTTGGCTTCACGCTACCTGCAGCTGATCGCGGAGCCTTTACAGGTTGAAGATCATACGATGGTCACCACAGCCAGTATCGGTTTGGCACTTTATCCCGGTGATGGTGAAGACTTTGATACGTTGCTCAAGAATGCTGATACGGCGCTGTATCACGCTAAAGGGCAGGGGCGTAACAACTTCCAGTTCTTCACTGAGGCGATGAACCAGCAGGTCTCCGAACGTCTGTTGATGGAAACGCGATTACGAGATGCGCTGGGCCGTGATGAGCTTGAACTCTACTATCAGCCGCAATATGACTTTTCCAGTAACCGACTCACTGGCTGTGAAGCCCTGCTGCGGTGGAACAGTAGCCAGGGTCTGGTGATGCCGGATCGTTTTATTCCACTGGCGGAAGAGACTGGTCTGATCATTCCAATTGGTGCCTGGGTACTGCAGCAAGCCTGTAACCAGGCAGTTGAATGGGATCGTATCCATGGCAAGCCGCTGACTATGGCGGTAAATGTGTCAGCGGTACAGTTCCGGCCTGAGCTGGTTGATGAGGTGAAGGCTGCGTTGTCAGAAAGCGGCTTCCCGGCCGATCAATTGGTGCTTGAGGTCACCGAAAGTGTGCTGATGAGTGATGTTGAAGGTTCAATCAGTCTTCTGCATCAGTTGCGTGAACTGGGCGTTCGTATCGCGCTGGATGATTTTGGTACCGGTTACGCAAGTCTGGCCTACCTGAAACGGTTTGCGCTGGACAAGCTCAAGATCGGTCGAACCTTCATTATGGGCATCCCGGACGATGAGGATGATGTGGCGATCACCTCATCCATTATCGACATTGCGCGACATCTGCGGCTGAAAACAGTAGCGGAGGGTGTCGAGACCGAAGCGCATTGTGAGTTCCTGCGTCGAGCAGGCTGCCATATTGCACAAGGCTACTTTTACGCCCGCCCGTTGCCCGCCAGTGAGTTTGAGCTGAAGCTGAAATGAAGGGAGGAGGCTGAAAGCGGTGGCTTCAGAGCCACCCCTTGTGCTTGAAAAACAGGTAGGGTGAGATGGCTGAAATGATCATCAGCCCCAACGCCATCGGATAGCCGAAAATCCACTCCAGCTCTGGCATCATCTCAAAGTTCATGCCGTAAACAGTGCCTACCAGTGTGGGGGGCAGAAACACCACCGCCGCAATGGAAAAGATCTTGATGATTTGGTTCTGGCGGATGTTGATAAAACCCTGGGCGGCATTCATCAGGAAGTTTATTTTCTCGAACACGAAGGTGGCATGTGCCATTAGCGTGTCCAGGTCTCGCAGAATCTCGCGGAAGGTCTTGACCTCACGTTTCTGGTCGCGGATGTGTCGCAGCAGAAACGAGGTCGAGCGTTGCGTGTCCATCAGACAAAGACGAATCTGGCCGTTGCTGTCCTCCAGCTTGGCCAGTCGGTCCAGCTGCTCACCCAGATCGGCTTCGCGATTTTCCAGTACCTCATTACTGATCTGCTCCAGGTTGCGGTGCAGGTCCTCCAACTGGTCCGCCAGGTTGTCCACCTTCTGCTCAAACAGTGCGGTCAGGATCTGCAGTGGGGACGTGGCTTCAACCCATCCGCGCCGTGCTCGCAGGCGGGTCAGACGAAAGTCAGGCAGCTCAACGTCACGGGTGCTGATCAACCGCTCCGGTTGCAGGGTGAATGCCACCGTTGCCGTTTTGAAGCGCCCCTCGCTCTGGTACAGAAAAAGGGAATGGACATGCAGATCATTGCCCTCGACAAAGTAGCGTGCGCTGGACTCTATCTCTTCGACTTCATCCGCATCCGGCAAACTTTCCGGAAACAATTGCTCCACATTGGCGCGCTCGACTTCATCCGCATCTTGCAGGTCAATCCAGCTGGCAGTGGTCAATCCATCACTGGCCAGCTGTTCCTGCTCACGCAGCTTGCCGTGTTCTAGCGTGAATGTGCGGATCATCTGTGTCTCCCTGTCAGGCCTGTGTGGCGATTACACCGAAGATCAGCCATGTGGTATAGCCAGCAAAGACCGCTACCAGCAAGCCACCTTCAATGCGATTGATTCGGCCCTTGCCTCTGAAACCATAGCCCAGAATAAACAACGACAGTGTCAGGCCCGCCATTACGACCCAGTCTCGGGTAAGGACTTCAGGGCTGAATGACATCGGGTGAATGGCGCCGGCGATACCGACAACCGCCAAGGTGTTGAACATGTTCGAGCCGATCACATTGCCCAAAGCCAGGTCATGTTCGTTCTTGCGTACAGCGATAATAGAGGACGCCAGCTCCGGCAGGGAGGTGCCGATTGCCACTACAGTCAAACCAATAATCAGATCACTGACGCCAAGCGCACTGGCAATGTCTACAGCGCCCCACACCAGGACTCTTGAACTCACGATCAGCAATACCAGCCCCAGCAGCAGCCAGAAGATGGCTTTGCCCAGTGTCATGGCTGGCTCGCTTTCCAGTTCATGTTCCATATCGTTGCCGAGGGTGTCGCCTCGCTGGTGTATGCCTTGCATGACTGACCAGCCCATCATGGCAAAGAACACAATCAGCAGTACCACTGCTTCAGCGCGCGTAATCTGTCCATCGAGCAACTGGTAACCCGCGAGAAAAGTGAACACGGTCAGCAGCGGCAGCTCTTTGCGCAAAATCTGGGAATGAACCGCAATAGGGCTGAGCAGGGCGGTCAGGCCCAGAATAAGTGCGATATTGGCAATATTGGAGCCATAGCCGTTCCCCAGTGCCAGGTTAGGGTTGCCCTGGACCGAAGCAAAAGCCGAAACGACCATTTCGGGAGCAGAGGTACCAAAACCTATGATTACCATGCCGATGAGTAAAGGTGGCATCCCGGCAAAACGCGCGGTTGCTGCCGCTCCGTCAATAAAACGGTCAGCACTCCACACCAGTAGAGCCAGACCTCCAACCACGGCCAAAATTGGCATTAACATCTGTAACAGAACTCCCTGAATAGTCGAACGGTTTGTGCAATAGCGGCATGATACCCCGCCAAATGGCCCACGTCTTGGTCTGGATACAGGCACCGACAAAAAAAGTAGGGCCAGATGTTGTGCTTTGAAATCAGTCTGCTAGAATGCGCACCTCAATTGATGAGGCGGTCGCCATGACAGCCAAAAACAGCATCAATTGCACAATGCGGTCAGGTGTCCGAGTGGCTGAAGGAGCACGCCTGGAAAGTGTGTATACGGCAACGTATCGAGGGTTCGAATCCCTCCCTGACCGCCATTTCCCGTGTTTAAACTCAAGCAGATCAGCATCGTTGAATCAATACTGGGTCTCTTGTTGATTGGCAGTGCCTGTTGGACGGTTCTGAAGAGCCTCGGTGGATTCACCGAGACTTATAATGCTAGCTCCCTCTTCGATCACACACTGTGGGCCGGATGTTAAAACAGAGGGGATGACCGACCGCGCTTGGAGGTCGGTCCCCAAAATTACATCTGTGACTGCAGGTAGTTCTGCAGGCCAACACGGTTGATTAGCCCCAGCTGCTTTTCTAGCCAGTAGGCATGATCTTCCTCGGTATCGGCCAGTTGCTGACGCAGCATTTCTCGGGTCTGGTAATCCTGTTCCTGTTCACACAGTGCAATGACCTGTTTAAGGTTATGCACGACCTGATATTCGGTGTTCAGGTCATTCTGCAGCATTTCCGGGACGGTTTTGCCGACATGAATGGGCTCGCGTGTTACCAGGTCCGGTGTGCCACCCAGGAACAGAATGCGCTCAATCATCAATTTGGCGTGACCCTTTTCATCATCAAACTCGTGCGCGATGCGCTCATAGAGCTTGTTGAACCCCCAGTCGGCATACATTTCCGAATGGATAAAATACTGATCCATGGCGGCCAGTTCGCCGGCCAGTAGCTTGTTCAGTGCGTCAATGACATTTTGCTTGCCTTGCATAATCAATCCTCCTCAATGGCCGATTGCAGGTAGTTCTGAATACCTACTTCGCGGATCAGATGCTGCTGGGTTTCAATCCAGTCCAGGTGTTCCTCTTCTTCTTCCAGAATGTCGACCAGCATCTTGCGGCTGACATAATCACCACCGGCTTCGCACTGGGCGATCACATCACGCAGCAGCGCAATCTGGTCAGTCTCAAGGCTCAGGTCCCCCTGCAGCATCTCTTCGGTATCTTCACCGATGCGTAAGCGCTCCAGGTGCTGCAGGTTGGGTAGCCCTTCCAGAAACAGAATGCGCTCAATCAACCGGTCGGCCTGCTTCATGTCAAGAATCGATTTCTTGTAGGCCTTGTGGTTCAGTCGTTCCAGCCCCCAGTTCCTGAAAATGCGAGCATGCAGGAAATACTGGTTGATGGATGTAAGCTCAAGCGTCAGTACCCTGTTCAGTTGCTGCACCAGCGTATCGTCATGCTTCATCATTGTCCCCCTGAGATCGGATGCCTTTGCTGGCCCCGATGATTTGAATGCGGTTGCACGTTTAAGCTGGTCACCAGTTTAGCAAAGATGTGAATAGGTCTGCCTCTGGTTAAGGCAGTTTGACCCTGTCGCTGTTAGCTGCTATGGTTTGCTTTGTATATACATATGATTGTCAGTCGATAGTCGCTGCAAACGGCGTTTTTGGAGGCTTTTAATGAGCGGTAAAAAGAAAAGCAGACCCAAAAACAGCCAGCTGGTTATACGGATCAATAATGAAGATCGCGATCAGTTTGTCGCGCTTTGTGATGAACTGGATACCAGTGCAGCACGTGAAATTCGACGTTTTATTCGCAGCTTCGTAGCCGAACATGCTTCGCTACAGAAATAGTCTGCTCATTAGATGGAGAGAACGACCATGGCGAACAAAGTAAAGACCAAAGCCGTCAAGAAAGAGATCAAGGCACGCAAGGCCAAAATTGCCAAGCACGAAGGCAAGCTGAAAGGTCTGAAAAAACTGCTCAAGAAAGCCAAGTAATCTCTGGCTTACCAGTAAAAAGCCGGGCTCCGTGAGGGGCTCGGTTTTTTTGTATGTATGAAGGGGCAGGAATATCCCTGTGTTGCTTATGGCTCTATTTGCATTACAAGTTGAGTTTCCCGGTGGTAACTCCTCTCCTTACGTTAGAGGCTCTTGAGCTTTTCTATAAAGCGAACCAGCTCTTGGACAGAGTCAGCCTTCATTTTCTTCATAAGGTTGTGGCGGTGGACTTTGACGGTCGCTTCGGAGATTCCAAGTTCGTGTGCGGTCTGTTTGTTGAGGCTGCCCTGAAGCACGAATTTTAGAACTTGCTGCTCGCGTTTGCTCAGGCCTTCGTAACGGGTTTTCAGTTCGCTGATCAGGACTGTATTGGCTTTCTGGCGAGGGGCTAGCTGCAGGGCGATACGGATGGCGCTGAGCAGATCCTCTTCTCGGAACGGTTTGGTAAGGAAGTCTACGGCGCCGGCTTTTATCGCTTTGACTGCCATCGGTATGTCGCCGTGGCCGCTGATGAAGATAATGGGGATCTGCTCGCCAAGTTCGGCCAGTCTGTGCTGCACATCCAATCCGCTCATCTCTGGCATGCGGACATCTAGAATCAGGCAGCCATGACTTATCTGATCCATGCTGTTCAAAAATTCGGTAGCGGATGAGAAGCAGGCGACCTCCAGGCCGATGGAGCGTACCAGGCTGCTCATTGCTTCCAGTACAGCGTTGTCATCGTCAACGACATAGATAATTGATGATTGATCGTTCATCTGCAGTGGTCCTAACTGGCGGGAAGGGTAACGACGAAGCTGGCGCCGCCAACCGATGTGTGCTCCACCCGGATTTTACCGTTGTGTGCCTCCGTAATGGTAAAGCAGATTGCCAGGCCCATGCCGAGCCCCTCTTTTTTTGTTGTGTAGAACGCATTGAATAGCTGCCCCATCTGACTCGGCGGAATACCCGGGCCTGTGTCGGTGACTCGGATCACCAGTGCATCATGGGTGCGATCTGTCGAGAACGACAGAGTCAGGGCGCGTGTTTTACAGTCGCTCTGACACATCGCTTCGATGGCGTTCATGGCGAGGTTGATGAGCAGTTGTTGTATCTGCACCGCATCCCCCAGAATCCTGGGAAGAGGATCCTCCGCAACTATCTTCAGGCTTATACCGTTGTTTTGCGTGGGCGCCTTTAGTATCAGAGCGGTGTCGTTTATCAGTGCTCTGAAGTTGACCGATTGCTGTACCGGCTCTTGACGCCTTAAGAAGGAACGGACCATGCGGATAATCTCGGCAGCGCGATCGGAATCGCGGACGATGCGGGCCAATACCTCTCTGGTTTCCTTTATATTGGGAGGCTGATTGCCTATCCAGCGTGTGCCCGCGTTGGCGTTGGTCATGATCGCCGAGAGAGGCTGATTCAACTCGTGTGCGATATAAGCCGCCAGTTCGCCCATCGTAGCGGAGCGGGATACATGGACGAGCTCCTGTTGCAACTGATTCAGTGTTTCCTGCGCTTGTTTGCGTTCGGTGATATCGTCGATGATCTGAAGCACAACCTGGGGCTCATCTGCGCGAGGGGGCATCAATGAGACGCTGGCGTTACCCCAGACCGTGGAGCCATCCTTACACAGGTAGGGGCGCTCGACATTGTAATCCGAGACGCCGCTTTCGAGCAGTCGGGAGAGGCGCTGTTTCATCTGTGGACGCGCCTCCGGCGGGGTCAGCTGCTCGATAGAACGTTGCTTCAGCTCCTTTTCCGTATAGCCTGTAATGCGCTGAAATGCGGGATTGGCGTTGAGAATACGGCTGTCGGGGTCGGTCAGTGCAATCCCAGCGGCGGAGTTTTCATAAACCGCTTTCCAGCGCGCTTCCGACGCATGTAGCGCATCGTGACTTTCCTGCAGACGGTGGCGGCTTTTGATCAGGCGGTGGGTGAGCAGGGTGATATCGTTGCTCTGGTCGGATAGCTCCTGCCTCAAGGCGTCTCCGGCTACCTTCATCGATATCAGGTTGCTGACCCGTGCTCGTAGTTCCTGAGCGGAGAAGGGTTTTAACAGATAGTCCTGCACCGATTCAGAGAGCAGTTTTACCCGCAGTCGTTCGTCTGATTTGGCGGATAACACCATGATCGGGATGTGTGCAAACCCCTCTTGGTTACGAATTTCATGGACCAGCGTATCGCCGCTCATTACCGGCATCATCAGGTCGGTGATCAGCAGGTCAGGCGGCGCGGTGCGCATCAGCTCCAACGCTTGTGCGCCGTCCGGAGCAAGGTACACCTGATAATCGGTGTTGAGGCAATCCCTGATAAAACAGCGCATATCCGCGTTGTCTTCCACGATCAGGACCTGGGGTCGATCGTACTCCATCTGAACAGGTGTGGAGGTGCTTTCTGCGGAGGGTGTTGGTGTCATGTATTCATCGGGGTTGACCGTTTGCAGCGGTTCGCTACGTGCCAGGGTGTCGCTGGCTACGTAAGCACCCTCCGGCGCTTTCAGTGGTAGCTCCACCTGGAACAGTGCTCCTCCCCCCGGTGCATCGCTGACGGAGATCGTGCCGTGGTGCAGCTCAACGAACTCTTTCACGATGGAGAGTCCCAAACCGGTACCTTGCTGGGCCTGAGGGCTTTCCGGTTGCAGTTGATGGAAGCGTTCGAATATCTCGCTTCGGAGCTGATAGGGGATGCCCGGCCCGCTATCGGAGACGGTGATCAGTGCATGGCCTGGACGGCTCAGGCTGACGGTACAGCGGATAAGGCCACCGTATGGCGTGAACTTGAATGCGTTGGAAAGCAGGTTAAGAATAATGCGTTCGTACTTCTCGGCATCCACCTCGGCGATCATCTGCAGTGGGAACTGAGAGTTTAAGCTGATCGACTGTTGCTGAGCGACGCCTTCAAAGTGTGAGCAAATCGCACGGGTTAGCAGGGTAAGGTCGGTGCGGCGATAGGTGAGCCTCATCTGCTGGGCATCCATCTTCGCCAGATCTAGCAAAGCGTTGACCTGCTTTAACAAGGTGGTGGCGTTGCGTTGTATCACCTCAAACTGGTTCCAGTGAGGCGAGCCGCGCTCTTTTTCCGCCTCCATTATCGCTTCCAGCGGCCCTAGGATTAATGAGAGTGGCGTGCGTAGCTCATGACTAACCTTGGCAAAAAAATCGCTTTTGGCATTATCCAATTTTCTAATTCTTTCAACCAGTTGTTCAAGTTCGCGATTTTTTAACGCCAGCTGTGCTTCGGCTTTTTTCTTATCCGTTATATTGCGCCCTTCGGCAAGAAGGAAAACGATATTGTTTTGTTCATCTCGGATAGGGAGTAATGAGAAATCGACGGCAATAATCTCTTGTCCACCCGCTTTTCCTAACACTTCAATATCACAACGGACAAACTCTCCCGCGGAAGCAGCTTCTACCAGCCGTTTCTGGGCAGCGACCGACTCTTGCGAAATTTGCCACCAGCGAGCTTGCCAGAACGGCTTGCCCTGAATCTCCTCCAGTGTGATGCCGGCACCGTTCAGGGCCGCCCGGTTTACCTCAAGCACGTTACCCTGCGCATCGAGCAGGCCAACGAACTCGTAGAGGCCGTCGAAGATGATACGGGCAAGTTTCTCTCGCTGAAGCTGCCCGGATCCGTTTGTTTCGAGGTAGGTGCTGTGAACGGTAAGTGCGGAGCCAGGTTGAAACTGCTTTTTATCCACCGAACTCATATTCAAGACTCTGACAATTGATTTTTGTTGTTATGGGTAATGAGTATAGCCTTTTTTTGATGCTCTTTTGTTAGCCCAGATGAATTAATTTTTAGCCAAAGTTAACCCATCGTTTAGTTTTGATAAACCTTGGTTTAGATAATTACATTTTTAAAATAAACCCATAATCCAAAAAATAATTTCTTTTTATCCCCGGGCTGCAAGAATTCTAATCACTATCAAACGGCGTTTTGCCTGAGAAAGTATATAAAAATAAAAATGGGTGAACAGATGATAAAAATAAAAAGTGCCAGTGCACTGTTATTGGGTTCATGTGCTTTTAGCGTACATGCAACGCAGGTGTTCGACCTTGAAGGATTTGGTGCAACCTCTCGTGCGATGGGTGGAACCAGCTCCTCTTACTATACCGGAAACGCGGCGTTGATCAGCAACCCCGCTACCTTAGGGCTGGCGCCGGATGGTAGTCAGCTCGAAGTTGGACTGGATATTGTCACCACCGATATCAAAGCGCGAAACAGCAGCGGAGAGGTAGCCAATAGCAGCACAGAATCCAATAACCGTGGACCCTACTTCGCACCGCAATTGAGTTATGTCACCGAACTGGACAGATGGCACCTGGGTGTAGGGCTGTTCGCTAACGGTGGCCTGGGCACCGAGTTCGGTAACGACAGTTTCCTGTCACGGACCGAAAACGGGACCCAAACCAGCTTCGAAAACTCCAGCCGTCTGCTGGTGCTGCGTGCACCCGTCGGCTTCAGCTATGAGGTGACACCGGACCTGACCGTCGGCGGCAGCCTCGATCTGGTCTGGACTGCACTTAATCTCGAACTTCTTCTTCCTGCCTCCCAAGTTGGTGCACTCGCTGCCGGAGGTAATCTCTCAGGTGGCCTGGTGGCCCCGCTGGCCGGATTCGTCGGTCCTGGAGGTGCCGCTCACTTCAGCTTAACCCGTAACACTCCGACTGGCGGCGGTGTAGACGCGATCGGTTTGGGTGGGCGTTTGGGCCTGACCTATAAGCTGGGCGACAGCACCGTACTGGGCGCGATGTACAACTTCGAGACCTCGGTGGGGGACCTGGAGGGGAGGGCAACGCTTACAGGTGTCGCTAGTGACGGTTCTGTGTTGCCGCTACGTGGTGATATCCGCATTAAAGACTTCGAGATGCCCGCCAGTCTGACTTTGGGGATTGCGCATCAGATCAACGACCGTTGGCTGGTGACCGGCGATATCAAGCGCACCTACTGGAGTGATGTGATGGAGAACATCAATGTGGGTTTCAGCTCCCCGGCTGGTGGAATCGATATCGTACTCCCGCATCAGTATCAGGATATTACGGTGGCCTCTATCGGCACCGCTTACCGCTACAACGACAAGCTGACACTTCGCGCAGGCTACAGCTATGCGCAGCAGGCACAGGACAACAACCTGATACTGCCTGTGATCCCAGCTTATCTGAAAGAACATATCTCTCTTGGTGGTGAGTACCGCTTCGACAGCGGGTCGAGGCTGGGTATGGCGCTTTCGTTCGGCTTGAAAGAGAGCCTGGATACGCCGTCTTACCTTGCAGGCACCGAGACGTTGAACCAAAGCCACAGCCAGATCAACGCCGTGGTCTCCTATAGCAAGAACTTTTAAACCCAACCCGCACGGAGAATAACAAGATGGCGATGCATCCCCGTAAAGACTGGTATGAACTGACCAGGGCGACTAACTGGACCCCCAGTTTTGTCACCGAAGAGCAGTTGTTCCCTGAGCAGATGTCCGGCCATATGGGCATCCCGCTGGAAAAATGGGAAAGCTACGATGAGCCTTATAAAACCTCTTACCCGGAATATGTCAGTATTCAGCGTGAAAAAGATGCCGGTGCTTATTCCGTAAAGGCCGCACTTGAGCGTGCACAGATCTATGAAAATTCCGATCCGGGTTGGATCAGCATCCTGAAAGCGCATTACGGTGCCATAGCCGTTGGCGAGTATGCAGCTGTAACGGGTGAAGGGCGCATGGCGAGATTCTCAAAGGCTCCTGGTAACCGCAACATGGCCGCGTTCGGCATGATGGACGAGCTGCGTCACGGCCAGATCCAACTGTTTTTCCCGCATGAGTACTGCAAGAAGGACCGTCAGTTTGACTGGGCCTGGCGCGCTTACCAGAGTAATGAATGGGCCGCGATCGCTGCCAAGCACTTCTTCGACGACATCATCACCGGACGCGATGCGATCAGCGTCGCGATCATGCTGACTTTCTCGTTCGAAACCGGTTTCACCAACATGCAGTTCCTCGGTCTGGCGGCCGATGCGGCCGATGCCGGTGACTACACCTTTGCCAACCTGATCTCCAGCATACAGACCGATGAGTCCCGCCACGCGCAGCAGGGTGGTCCGGCTCTGCAGGTGCTGATCGAGAACGGCAAGAAGGAGGAAGCGCAGAAGAAGGTCGACATGGCGATCTGGCGTGCCTGGCGTCTGTTCGCGGTGCTGACCGGTCCGATCATGGATTACTACACGCCGCTGGAGCACCGCCACCAGTCGTTCAAGGAGTTCATGTACGAGTGGATCATTGGTCAGTTCGAACGTGCACTGCTTGATCTTGGTCTGGATAAGCCCTGGTACTGGGATCTGTTCCTCAAGGATATCGATGAGCTGCCCCACAGCTATCACATGGGTGTCTGGTACTGGCGTACAACCGCCTGGTGGAACCCGGCGGCAGGGGTGACACCGGAGGAGCGTGACTGGCTGGAGGAGAAGTATCCGGGCTGGAACAAGCGCTGGGGCCGTTGCTGGGATGTGATCACCGACAACGTGATTAACGATCGCATGGAACTGGTTTCCCCGGAAACCCTGCCTACCGTGTGCAACATGAGCCAGATTCCGTTGGTCGGTATTCCCGGCGATGACTGGGACGTAAAGGTGTTCAGCCTTGAGCACAACGGTCGCCTGTACCACTTCGGTTCGGAAGTGGATCGCTGGATCTTCCAGCAAGATCCGGAGCAGTACCAGAACCACCTGAGCATTGTCGACCGCTTCCTGGCCGGGCAGATCCAGCCGATGACTCTGGAGGGTGCGCTGCAGTACATGGGGTTCCAGTGTGTTGAGGAGATGGGTAAAGACGCCCATGACTTCGCCTGGGCCGAGAAGTGTAAACCCGAAATGAAAAAGTCGGCTTGAACCGGTTTAAGGAGTAGATGATGTCAGCATTTCCAATTCATGCCGCGTTTGAACGTGACTTCTTGGTGCAACTGATCGTCGTGGATCTGAATGATTCCATGGACCAGGTGGCGGAGAAGGTCGCTTACCACTGTGTTAACCGCCGCGTTGCGCCTCGTGCCGGGGTGATGCGTGTTCGCAAACATCAATCAAGCGAACTGTTCCCGCGGGAGATGACGGTCGCCGAGAGCGGCCTGAAACCGACCGAAGTGATCGACGTGGTATTTGAGGACTAGCCGTAATGAGCTTTGAAAAAGTCTGTTCCCTTGACGACATCTGGGCAGGCGAGATGGAGACCTTCGAGACCTCGGACGGTACCGAAATCCTGATCGTCAACAGCGAGGAGCATGGGGTGAAAGCCTACCAGGCGATGTGTCCCCATCAAGAGATTCTGTTGTCTGAGGGGAGTTACGAGGGTGGTGTGATCACCTGTCGTGCCCACCTGTGGACCTTTAATGATGAAAGCGGACAGGGCATCAACCCGGAAGATTGCTGCCTTGCTGAGTACCCAGTAGAGGTGAAGGGCGATGATATTTACGTCAATACAGAAGGCGTTTCGCCGAATATGGCACACACCTGAAGCAGCGCCAGTTGTTGCACCAATCATTAGCGAAACAGCTGAGCAAAAGAGGGATTACATGATGAGTACGATGGGTGATCAGGCCTTAAACAACAATAACGTTGGACCGATTATCCGCGCTGGTGAACTTGTGGAGCCAGTGATCGAAACGGCGGAGATCGATAATCCGGGCAAGGAGATCCGGGTGGAAGACAAGCGGGCATATGTGCGTATCGAGACCGATGGAGAACTGATCCTGACCCGCAAAACGCTGGAGGAGCAGTTAGGCCGTCCGTTCAACATGCAGGAGTTGGAGATCAATCTGGCTTCCTTCGCTGGACAGATTCGGGCTGACCAAGACCAGATACGTTTTTACTTTGATAAATCTCTTTGAGGAGGTACCCATGAGCTTTGAATCCAAAAAACCTATGCGCACATGGAGCCACCTGGCAGAGATGAGAAAAAAGCCAAGTGAATACGACATCGTGTCGCGCAAACTGCACTACAGCACCAATAATCCGGATGCGCCTTGGGAGCTGAGTCCGGACAGTCCAATGAACCTCTGGTACAAGCAGTACCGCAACGCATCACCGCTTAAACATGATGATTGGGATGCGTTCACCGATCCCGACCAGTTGGTCTACCGCACCTACAACATGATGCAGGATGGCCAGGAGGCGTATGTGCAGGGCCTGTTCGACCAGTTCAACGAACGTGAACACGACAGGATGATCCAGGATGGCTGGCAGCATACGCTGGCTCGCTGTTTCGCTCCGCTGCGCTACTTATTCCACTGCCTGCAGATGTCATCAGCCTATGTTCAGCAGATGGCCCCGGCTAGCACGATCTCCAATTGCTGTATTCTGCAAACTGCGGATTCTCTACGTTGGCTGACCCATACTGCGTATCGCACGCATGAACTCGGCCTTACCTATGGCGATGTCGGTTTTGGCGAGCGTGAGCGGGAGCTGTGGGAGAATGAGCCGGGCTGGCAGGGATTGCGTGAGCTGATGGAGAAGCAACTGATCGCGTTTGACTGGGCCGAGGCTTTTCTCAGCCTCAATCTGGTGATCAAGCCGATGCTTGTTGAAAGTGTGTTCAAGCCACTGCAGCAGCAAGCATGGGAGAACAACGATACCTTACTGCCGCTGCTAATTGATAGCCAGTTGAAAGATGCTGAGCGCCATAACCGCTGGGCGAAGGCGCTGGTCAAGCACGCGTTGGAAAACCCGGACAATCAGGCAGTTATTGATGGTTGGATCGAGAAGTGGCAACCGCTGGCAGATAGGGCTGCCGAGGCATATCTAAAAATGCTCTCCGAGGACTTGGTCCCGGAGCAATATATCGAACGCAGTGCCTCGTTGAGGAGTTCGATGCTGGCGGTCTGATGATGTTCCCCTTCTAAACTATCAGCATGCTTCCCCTTCGGCGTCGTCGAAGGGGCTTTTTCAGAGACCTTGTCTATGTTCGAAATTCAATCAGATGATCAGATGATCAAATTCCAGTCAGCAAGTGACGACACGATACTCAGTGCTGCTTTGCGAGCTGAACTGGCATTTCCTTACGAGTGCAACTCCGGTGGGTGCGGTGCCTGCAAGATTGAACTACTCGAGGGTGAGGTGAATAACCTTTGGCCTGATGCGCCGGGGTTGTCTGACCGCGAGCGCCGAAAAGGGCGGCTGTTGGCGTGCCAATGCAGTGCTAAATCCGACCTCAAGATTAAGGTGGTCAATCGTGCTGAGGGGCGTGCACTTTATCCGCCTAGCCGTTTCTCGGCCCACGTGGTGAGTAAACGTTTTCTTTCTGAGGAGATGTTTAAGCTGCAGCTGGAGGCTGAGCGGGAGGTGATATTTTCTCCCGGCCAATACTTTATGCTTGAGTTGCCGGAGCTAGGTGCCCGTGCTTACTCAGCAGCTAATACGGTTGATGGTAACAAGCTGACCCTAATTATCAAGGCGGTGCCGGGTGGGAAGGTATCCCGCGCACTGGCAAAGGGCTCGATTGAAACGCTACAGCTGGACGGGCCCTACGGGGTATCAGTACTGAGCACGACAGATGAGCAACGGTCGGTGTTTATCGCAGGGGGATCTGGTATCGCGCCGATGGTATCGATGGTAAATACACTGATTACCCAAGGCTACGAGAAGCCAATAACAGTTTTTTACGGTTCACGGCTAGAGGCAGAACTGAACGCCGCTCAAACGCTGTTTAGCTCTGCCGAAAACTTCAAGCTGGTGAATGTACTGTCTAACCAAACTGATGACTCTGGGTGGAGTGGGGCAACCGGCTTTGTCCATGAGGTCATTCCCACGTATCTGGAGAGTTTTCAGGGAGCTGAGTTTTATCTGTGCGGTCCGCCGCCCATGATTAGCGCCGTACAAAAGCTGCTGATGCTAGAAAATAGGGTGCCTTTTGAAGCTATCCATTTTGATCGTTTTTTTTAAGGAAATAGGGGACGTTTTTAAGGTCCTCACACTCACCCTGTAATGCTTGCCTTCAGGTCGGTTGTGTAGTTTTTATGCTGCTTCAAGTGTCGAATATCACTCGGCTGCAGAGTAACCATGTTTCAGGATCTACGTGAGCGCTCTAGCTCAGTGGCCACGAGACTGCTCTGGATTCGAAAGTGGTGGACAGGTCAGATCGTCATCAAAGATGACGAGCATTGGGTCTGGGAGGCGCGGTAGTGCCATGGCATGGAAATAGTGAAACAATACCCCGATATTTCTGAGCTGTTGAAGGATCATTCAAATGCTGCGTGTACTGGGTAATATTCTCTGGTTCGTGTTGGGTGGTGTGCTGATGGGGTTGGCCTGGTGGCTGGCCGGCTTGCTGGCGTTAATCACCATTGTGGGTATCCCTTGGGCGCGTTCATGCTTCGTAATCGGCAGTTTTGCCTTTTTCCCGTTCGGCAAGGAACCGGTCAACCGTCGCGACTTGACGGGTCGTGACGATATTGGCACTGGGGTTTTGGGGCTGATTGGCAACATCATCTGGTTCATTTTCGCCGGTATATGGCTGGCAATTGGTCATTTAATGTCGGCACTGGCCTGCTTTATCACCATCATTGGCATTCCTTTCGGCATTCAGCACCTCAAACTGGCGATGATTGCGCTTGCTCCGGTGGGTCAGACAGTGGTCCGCAGTGATACTCGTTTCAACACCCCGCTTGAGTAACCAGCCAGTATTCAATACGTTGCGAATATATATTTGTTGTCTCTAATATTTTACGATTGGGTCAACTGAATCGACACGACCATCGGGTATATTGCCATGCGACTGACACTTCCTCTGATTCTGCTTTCTCTGCTGCTGGTCGGGTGCAGCGGTGACAAATCCGCTTCGCCAGAGACAACACCGGCTCCCTGGGTCAGAACAGTGGCAGTGCAGAGTCATGACAGTGCGTGGGTGAAATTGTCGGGTACGGTCAAGGGACGTCACGAAATCCCTGTCTCGTTCCAGGTCCCCGGTCGCATTCTGGAACGCCATGTCGATGCAGGGCAGCGGGTGGCGGCTGGTCAGTTGCTGTTTCAGCTGGATACCCGTGATCTGCTTGCCAATGTGCGCGTAGCCGAAGCGGAGCTGGCAACGGCAGAGGCCGCTCTTGCAATTGCCAATAGCGAACTCAAGCGCCAGCAACAACTGGTTGAACGGGATTTTGTAAGCCGACAGACACTGGAGCGTTTTGAGCTGGCGTTGCGTGAAGCGGCCAGCCATCGTGATGCCGCACTGGCGGTGCTGGCACAGGCGCGCAACGGGCTGGGTTACGCCAAACTTTCAGCTGACAGGGCGGGCGTGCTGACTGAGGTCAGTGCAGAGCCGGGGCAGGTGGTGGCCGTGGGACAGCCATTGGCGGTGTTGGTTGAAGAGGGGCCGCTGGAGGTTGAGGTATATCTTGCCGAGGGTGTGCGCCCCCCTGAAGGCGGCAAGCTGCAACTGGAAGACAGGATGCTGCCGCTGAGCTTGCGTGAGGTTGCCGGTGCGGCGGACCCGCAAAGTCGCAGCTGGCGTGCGCGCTATCGCATTGAGCAGCCTTCTGACGCCCTGAGCCTGGGTATGGTGGTGCAGGTACTGCTGGACCGGGATCAGCAGGGTGTCACGCTGAGCGTACCGCTGGGGGCGCTGGATGAGCGCAGCGACGGCCCGCAGGTGTGGCAGGTGTTGGAGGGCAAGGCACAGCCTGTTCCGGTTGAGGTACTGTCGCTGGAAAGCGAGCAGGCCAGAATTCGTGCCTCACTGGCCGAGGGCAGCCGCATTATTGCGTTGGGCACCCATCTGTTGACGCCGGGAATGGATGTGAGGGAGCAGGCGCGATGAGCTTTCCTAACCTCTCGGCGCTTGCGGTGCGTGAACGCTCCGCCACGCTGTTTTTCATCATTCTGTCCGTGTGTGCCGGTGTGTATGCATTCCTGTCACTGGGGCGGGCCGAAGACCCTGCCTTCACCGTTCGCGTGATGGTGGTGTCGGTGGTTTGGCCCGGGGCAACCCCGCAAGAGCTGCAGAATCAGGTCGTTGATCGACTGGAGAAGCGCATCCAGGAAGTGGAATATCTGAACAAGGTTGAAACCACTGTACGCCCGGGGCGTGCGGACCTGCAGGTGGAGTTTGAAGATTTCTCGCCCAGCGAGGTGGTACCCGATCTGTTTTATGAAGTGCGCAAGCGGATGCAGGATGAGGCCGCCAGCCTGCCCGCCGGTGTGATTGGCCCCATTGTGAATGATGATTTTTCGGATGTGTACTTCTCCCTGATCGCCCTGACGGCCCCGGGCATGCCGATGCGCGAACTGACGCGCGAAGCCGAGTCGATCCGTGACCGGCTGCAGCGCCTGCCGGGTCTGCAAAAGGCATTGGTGCTGGGTGAGCGCCCGGAGCGTGTGTATATCGAATTTGACATGAATCGGCTCAACAATCTCGGCCTGACGCCAGAGCAGATTTTTGCTGCCATCGAAGCCAGCAACAGGATGGTGGCCTCCGGGTTTGTGGATCTTGATGGTCCGCGTGCCTATCTGCGCATTGAGGCGGATCTGGCCGATCCGAAACAGTTGGCGGCGGTGCCGCTGAGAGTAGGAGGGCAGCTCATCAAGCTGTCTGACCTGGCTGAAGTGCGACGGGGGTATGAAGATCCACCGAGCTATCTGGTACGTGCCAATGGTGAGGACGCCATCCTGCTGGGTGTCGTGATGCAGTCCGGTCAGAACGGGCTCGAATTTGGTGAGCGCCTTGAAGCCTTCATCGCTGAGGAGCAGTCGCGCCTGCCTCTGGGCATGTCGTTGCAGACGCTGACCAACCAGACCGAGGCGATAAGCCAGGCAGTCAATCTGTTTCAGGTTAAGTTTCTGGTCGCGGTTCTGGTGGTGATGGCGGTGAGCATTCTGGCGATCGGTTTTCGTGCCGGCCTTGTGGTCGGGATCGCGATTCCGGTCACCATCGGCTTGACATTCCTGCTGATGAAAATGGCCGGCATCAATCTTGACCGCATCACACTGGGGGCGTTGATCATCGCACTGGGGCTGCTGGTGGATGATGCGATCATCGCGATCGAAATGATGATCGTGAAGATGGAGGAAGGCTGGGACCGCGTGCAGGCAGCCAGCCATGCCTGGAATGTCACGGCGGCCCCGATGCTGTTTGGCACCCTGGTCACGGTGGTGGGGTTTGTGCCGATCGGGTTTGCCCAGTCCGGCGTGGGCGAGTATGCGGGCAATATTTTCTGGGTGCTGGCATTTGCGCTGTTGATCTCCTGGCTGGTTGCGGTGACCTTTACCCCCTATCTGGGTATCAAACTGCTGCCGAACTATGATCGGCACACGCCCGGTGATCTGTATCAAACGGCACTGTACCGTCGTCTGCGTGCCTTGATTGGGGCCTGTGTGCGCTTTCGCAAGTCGGTGGTGGCCGCAACGATAGGCGTGCTGGTACTGAGTGTGATCGGCATGGCTACACAGGTACAGAAGCAGTTCTTCCCCAGTTCGGACCGCCCGGAAGTACTGGTATCGGTCTACCTGCCACAGGGCAGTGCCATCGGCACAACGGATGCGACCGTGCGTAAGCTGGAAGCGATTCTGTCACAGATGGAAGAGGTCAAAAGCCTCTCGGCCTATGTGGGTGCCGGTGCTCCCCGGTTCTTTATTTCGGCCAATCCCGAACAGCCTGATCCTGCCTTCGCCAAAATCATTGCCATTGGAGAGGATGCCGCGGCCCGTGATCGCATTATGGCTGAGCTGGATCGGCATATTGCCGCAGGCGAGTTTTCCGAGGCGAGGGTGCGCGTGACACGGCTGCTGTTTGGACCGCCCGTGGTCTGGCCTGTCAGCTTCCGCGTTATGGGGCCCGATGCCGATGAGCTGCGACGTATTGCGCATCAGATACGTGAACGGATGGAGGCACATCCCAATACCGTGATCCCGCATCTGGAGTGGGATGAGCGGGCACCGAGTTACCATCTGAATATGGACGCTGAACGCCTGCGCCTGATGGGGCTGACGCCGAACGAGGTGGCGAGGCAGCTTCAGTTGCAGCTGAACGGACTTGCTGTCACCGAGCTGCGGCAGGATATCCGCAGTGTGCAGGTGGTGGCGCGCAGTGCGCGTGACGGTGTTCTGCTGCCGGAGACGCTCGAAATCAAAACCGCAGAAGGCCGCAAGTTGTCGCTGCATCAGTTGGGTGAGCTTGAAATCCGTTATGAAGATCCGGTGATCAAACGCTACAACCGTGAGCCTTTCCTGGCGGTGCAGGCGGATGTGCATGGGGCACAGGCACCGGATGTGACCCAGGCCATCTGGCAGCAGATGGCACAACTGCGGGCCGATCTGCCACCGGGCTATCACATCGAGATCGGAGGTTCTGTTGAGCAGTCCGGCAAGGCGGATGCTTCCATTCAGAAGCTGCAGCCGGTGATGCTGGCGCTGATGCTGATCTTCATCATGCTGCAGATGCGCTCATTCTCGGGCACTTTCATGGTGGTGGCTACGGCCCCGCTTGGGCTGGTGGGTGCCGTGGCAGCATTGATCCTGTTCCAGCAGCCGTTTGGCTTTACGGCGCTGCTGGGTCTGATCGGCCTTGGGGGGATTCTGATGCGCAACACCATGATTCTGACCCAGCAGGTGCAGGACAATTTCGACACCGGCATGGCGGTGCGTGACGCCGTCATTGAAGCAGCGGTGCAGCGGGCACGCCCCGTGATTCTGACAGCAATGGCCGCGATGCTGGCCTTCATCCCGCTGACGCTGGATCTGTTCTGGGGGCCTCTGGCCTATGTACTGATCGGTGGCGTGGCGGTGGGTACGCTGATTACTTTGCTGTTTGTACCCGCGTTGTACGCGCTCTGGTTCAAGGTCAGCAAGACCTGAGACTGCTGCACCATTCAGGCCCATGCTGTGCACTTCTGGTGCACTTGGCGGCCTGATCCTGTTAAGCCACCGCTCACAGCGCCCCGTTTCAGGGGCGTTTCATATTCTGGCACGGCTTGTGCTTTATCCCTTGTGTCCGTACTCCTGACATTACGCGACAGACAATTTGACCAATAGAGCGCTAGGGTTCCGGCTGCACAGTTGCAGTGACTGGTCCGAGAGCACTCGACCTTTCAGTGAAGGGTTACACGGCGGGACAAAAGCCCGGGAGACTGAAGGCGTAATGCCGGGGGTACTCCGTGAGCAACCGACCGAACCGAACTGAGAGGTGCGCTATGAAGCGACTATCCATTCTCCTGCTCTGCCTGACGCTGTCCACGACAGCCTCCGCCCGTGACAGTTTCAAAGTGTGCTGGTCGATCTATGTGGGCTGGATGCCCTGGGCCTATGGTGCCGAACAGGGCATCGTTAAAAAGTGGGCCGACAAATACGACATTGATATCGAAGTGGTCCAGATCAACGACTATATCGAGTCGATCAACCAGTACAGCGCAGGCGAGTTTGATGCCTGCACCATGACCAACATGGATGCCCTGACCATTCCGGCGGCCGGCGGTATCGACAGCACTGCCCTGGTGGTGGGGGACTTCTCCAACGGCAACGATGGCATCGTGCTCAAGGGCAAGGAGTCTCTGGCCGAGATCAAGGGCCAGAGCGTTAACCTGGTCGAACTCAGTGTCTCCCACTATCTGCTGGCGCGAGGGCTGGAAAGTGTGGGACTGAGCGAGCGCGATATTCAGGTCGTCAATACCTCTGATGCCGATATGGTGGCCGTGTACGGCACGCCGGATGTAACGGCGGTCGCCACCTGGAACCCGCTGCTGGGTGAAATCATGTCAATGCCGGACTCGCACAAGGTGTTCGACTCTTCTCTGATTCCGGGTGAAATCATCGATCTTCTGGTGGTGAATACCGAAACCCTTGAGCAGAATCCTGCTCTGGGCAAGGCGCTGACCGGTGCCTGGTATGAAATCATGGCCACCATGAGCGGTGATGATGAGGCAGCCGAGGCAGCCAAAACCTACATGGCTCAGGCTTCAGGGACAGATCTGTCAGGATATGAAGCCCAGTTGGCCAGCACCGAGATGTTCTATACCCCATCCGCCGCACTGAGCCTCACCAACAGCCCCACGCTGGTAACTACCATGCAACATGTGGCCGAATTCTCATTCGAGCACGGCCTGCTGGGTGAAGGCGCTCCGGACGCGACCTTTATCGGCATTGAAACCCCGGCCGGGGTTTACGGCGACAGCAACAACATCAAATTGCGCTTCAACCCGGCATACATGCAGATGGCGCTGGACGGCTCCCTCTGACTTCAAGCCCGGCAACGGGAGCCGTGGGCTCCCGTAAGGACTGACCATGAAACGACTGATCAACCAGACGCCCGCACCGGCAACACGCATGCTGTTTGGCCTGCTGCCATTTATTCTGCTGGTGATCGTCTACATCCTCGCATCGGATGCGCGCCTGGCTGAAAACCCGGGTGACAAGCTGCTGCCGAGTTTTGGCCAGATCGGTGATGCCATTCAGCGCATGGCGTTTGAGCCAAGCAAACGCAGTGGCGAATACCTGCTCTGGGTCGATACGGCCAGCAGCCTTTCGCGTCTGGCCCTGGGTGTACTGATTGCAGCAACCCTTGGCCTGACTCTGGGGCTGTTGACCGGTGCCTTGCCGCTGGTGTCCGCCGCTGCCAGCCCCTTGCTGACCGTTGTATCACTGATTCCGCCACTGGCGATCCTGCCGGTGCTGTTCATTGTGTTCGGGCTGGGTGAGCTGTCCAAGGTGGCGCTGATCGCCATCGGGATTACCCCCTTTATCGCCCGGGATATTCAACGCAGGACGCTGGAAATTCCGCCTGAGCAGCTGGTCAAGGCACAAACCCTGGGGGCCAATACCAGTCAGATCATTTGCCGTGTACTGCTGCCCCAGCTGATGCCTCGCCTGATCGATGCAGTGCGCCTGTCACTGGGTGCCGGTTGGCTGTTCCTGATTGCAGCCGAAGCGATTGCCGCGACCGATGGCCTGGGCTATCGCATTTTTCTGGTACGCCGCTATATGGCGATGGATGTGATCCTGCCCTATGTGGCCTGGATTACGCTGCTGGCCTTCCTGATTGATTTGACCCTTGCATGGCTCAGTCGTCGCCTGTTCCCGTGGCAAGGCAAGGGAGCAATGTGATGATTGAAGCACGCAACCTGTGGAAGCGATATGGCAACAAGGTGGTACTGGAGCGGATCAACCTGAGTGTCGAAGAGGGTGAGTTTGTCACCCTGGTCGGAGCTTCGGGCTGTGGCAAAAGTACCTTTCTGAAAATGCTGCTTGGCACTGAGGCGCTTACCAGCGGCGAGCTGACGCTGGATGGCAAACCGATACCGGCTGAACCCGGCCCCGACCGTGGCATCGTGTTTCAGCAGTATTCGGTGTTCCCGCACATGACCGTGCTGGAGAACGTGATGGCCACCCGTGGCTTTGAACGTCGCAGCCTGACGGGCCTGCTGTTCGGTGCCGCCCGGCGACAGGCGCGTGACGAGGCACTGGCAATGCTGAAGGAGGTGGGTTTGGAGCATGCCCAATCGCTCTATCCGGCAGAACTGTCCGGTGGCATGCGCCAGCGTCTGGCCATCGCTCAGGCCCTGCTGGGCAAGCCGCGTATTCTGCTGCTGGACGAGCCGTTTGGTGCACTGGATCCGGGCATTCGGGCCGACATGCATGAGCTGGTACTGCGCCTTTGGCGCGAGTACAGGTTGACCGTGTTCATGGTGACCCATGATCTGAAAGAGGGGTTTTATCTGGGCACGCGTCTGTGGGTGTTCGACAAGACCCGGCATGACCCGCAGGCACCGGATGCCTACGGCGCCACCATCACCTATGACCTGCCGGTCGGGCAGATGGATAAAGGCACATTGAACGAGATCGACCGCGATCTGACCCTCACTGCAAAGGAAACGGAAAAGTATTTATGAAAGCCATTGAATACACCACCGAGATCCCGGCGGGTGGCCACTGGTCACTGCGCCTGCGCAAGGGCACGCTGATGCGCCTGACCGATGTCGAAGGCGGT
This sequence comes from Marinobacterium sp. MBR-109, assembly GCF_040547565.1. NCBI lineage: Bacteria > Pseudomonadati > Pseudomonadota > Gammaproteobacteria > Oceanospirillales > Oceanospirillaceae > Marinobacterium > Marinobacterium sp. MBR-109. The sequence continues at coordinate 119,287 of NZ_JBEPPZ010000005.1, read as the reverse complement.
GCCAATGTCGGCATGCTGTTCTACAACCCGGAGAACCTGCTGGAACGCTACAACGCCCCCGATACACTCAAGTGCCAGCACACGTTCAAGCTGACGCACGGCAACTGCCTGTACTCCGATATGGGGCGTATTTTTGCCTCCATTGTCGATGACAGCCTGGGCTGGCATGAAACGGTGTGCGGCAACAGTCATGCCGAACAGATCAGTGCCCGCTGGGGCCGGCGAGATTACCAGCATGATCGCAATGACTGGCACCAGAACGGCTATGACGCCTTTCTGGTCGAGCTGGCCAAATATGGGCTGGGACGGGCTGACATTGCCTCCAATATCAACTGGTTCAGCAAGGTGGCCACTGACACACACGGGCAGATGATGCTTGCCGAGGGGCACAGTACCCCGGGCAGTCACGTCACGCTGCGCTTTGAGATGGACACACTGGTGCTGCTGCACACCTGCCCGCACCCACTGAATACCGCCGCCGAATATCCGAAAAAACCGATTCGGATTCAGCTGGGAGAGGCCGATCCGGTCTGGGACGACGATTACTGTCTCAACTTCCGCCCGGAGAATCGCCGCGGTTTCCAGAACAACGCCCTGTACCACCTTGGCAAATGAGGAGACAACCATGCTGACCGAAAGTACACGCCAGCCGGAACAGGCGGTTGCCCGTACCACCATCGATGCCGGGGATTACTACATCGGCTGCGTCAAGGCGGGCCAGACGCTGAGAATTCTCGATCTGGAGGGTAATCAGGCCGCTGACACGCTGTTCTACAAGGCGGCTGACCCGTCCGAGCGTTACAGCGCCATGGATACCATTCGTGAGCAGGGCAATGTCTACCTGACGACAGGCTCGGTACTGCGCTCCAACGAGAATCGCCCGATGCTGGAGATTGTGGCGGATACCTGTGGTCGCCACGATACCCTGGGCGGTGCCTGTGCCACCGAGAGCAACACCGTTCGTTACGATCTGGAAAAGCGCTGTATGCATGCCTGTCGCGACAGCTGGATGCTGGCCATTGCCGAACACCCGGAATATGGCATCAGCAAGCGCGATATCAGCCATAACATCAACTTCTTCATGAATGTGCCGGTGACAGAAGAGGGAGGCCTGACATTTGCCGATGGCATCTCGGCGCCGGGCAAATATGTGGAGCTGACCGCATTGATGGACGTGGTGGTGCTGATCTCCAACTGCCCGCAGCTGAACAACCCCTGTAATGGCTATAACCCGACACCGGTCGAACTGCTGGTGTGGGATAACTGATTCACGCTTCAGCGGACGACCGCTGTCGTACGGAACACCACGGGACGGCCCGTGCCAGGATTTTGCCATGTTCAAAAAAGTTCTCATTGCCAACCGCGGCGCCATCGCGACCCGCATTATTCGTACCCTCAAACATATGGGCATTGGTTCGGTAGCCGTCTATGCCGACTGTGATGCCGATAGCCTGCATGTGCGCCATGCCGATGAAGCCTGGTGCCTGGGCGATGGCGGGGCGGCTGATACCTATCTGAATATGGATCGCCTGCTTGAAATTGCGGCCGAAAGCGGTGCCGAAGCGATCCATCCCGGATACGGTTTTCTGAGTGAAAATGCCGCGTTTGTCGCCCGCTGTGAAGCGGCAGGTGTTGCCTTTATCGGCCCGACGGGCGAACAGATGCAGGCCTTTGGTCTCAAGCATCGGGCGCGCGCGCTGGCTCAGGCTGCCAATGTGCCGTTGCTGCCCGGTTCTGATCTGCTGAGCGATCTTGATGCAGCCCTGACCGAAGCTGGCCGCATCGGTTACCCCGTGATGCTGAAAACCACGGCTGGTGGTGGCGGCATCGGCATGCAGCTGTGCCACAGCGAAGCGGAACTGTCGGGGGCGTTTGAGTCGGTCAAGCGTCTTGGTGCCAACAACTTCGCCGACGATGGCGTGTTTCTGGAAAAATTCATCGCCCGCGCCCGCCATATTGAGGTGCAGGTGGTGGGGGATGGCAACGGCACTGCGCTGGCACTGGGTGAGCGCGACTGCTCCAGCCAGCGTCGCAACCAGAAAGTGGTCGAGGAATGCCCGGCGCCCAACCTGCCGGAGGCACAGCGCTTGGCACTGCATCGCACCGCCGAGCAGTTGCTCGCCAGTGTGGGCTATCGCAACGCCGGCACCGTTGAATTCATTTACGATGCCGATACCTCGGCCTTCTATTTCCTTGAAGTGAATACTCGCCTGCAGGTTGAGCATGGCGTCACCGAAGAGGTGTATGGCATCGATCTGGTCGAGTGGATGCTGCAGATCGCGGCCGGACAGGCGCCTGATCTGGAAGCCGAACGTCAACGGCTGAAACCGTCCGGACATGCGATTCAGGTACGACTTTACGCGGAAGATCCCTGGCGTGATTTCCAGCCCTGTGCGGGGCTGCTCAGTCATGTTGAGTTTCCGCAGGGCGAGGGCGTACGGATTGATCACTGGATTGAGTCCGGCATTGAAGTGCCACCGTTTTTTGATCCCATGCTGGCCAAGGTGATTGTACATGCCGAGGATCGCGATGCGGCGCTGGCCAGGCTCCAGCAGACCCTGGATGCCACCGAGCTGTACGGCAGCGAGACCAACCTGGAATACCTGCGGGCACTGAGTCGTGATGAACAGCTGCTCAGGGGTGAGGTGACGACCCGCTATCTGAACAGCTTTGCCTTCAAGCCTGCCCGCGTGGACGTGATTCAGGGCGGGACCCAAACCACGCTGCAGGATTTCCCCGGTCGTCAGGGGCACTGGGATGTGGGGGTCCCGCCATCCGGTCCGTTTGACAGCCAATCGTTCCGTTTGGGCAACCGTTTGCTGAACAACCCCACCGATGCCGCGGCACTGGAAATAACCCTGCAGGGCCCCACGCTCAGATTCGCCTCGGCGACCCAGATCGTGATCACCGGTGCCGCCATCGAGGCCAGACTGGACGACCAGCCAGTTGCGCTCTGGCAGGTGGTCGATGTCAGTGCCGGCCAAACCCTGCAGCTGGGGCGTATCCGCGATACCGGTGCCCGTGCCTACCTGGCGGTACGCGGCGGGTTCCAGTGCCCGGCGTATCTGGGCTCCCGATCGACCTTCACTCTGGGGCAGTTTGGCGGTCACAATGGCCGTGCACTGCGCGCCGGGGATGTACTCAGACTGGATGCTGAAGCACGGCCTGCAGGCCCGCGGGAGTTGTCCGAAAGCCTGCGCCCCGACGTGACCAACCAGTGGCAGCTGCGGGTGATCTATGGCCCGCACGGCGCGCCGGACTTCTTCACCGATGAGGATATCCGCACCTTCTTCGATACCGACTGGGAGATCCATTACAACTCCAGCCGCACCGGTGTACGTCTGATTGGTCCCAAGCCGCAATGGGCCCGCCGTGATGGCGGTGAGGCGGGTCTGCACCCGTCCAACATCCACGACAACGCCTATGCCTTTGGCAGTGTTGATTTCACCGGCGACATGCCGGTCATTCTGGGGCCGGACGGTCCTTCGCTGGGTGGTTTTGTCTGTCCCGCCACCGTCATCACGGCCGATTTGTGGAAGCTGGGCCAACTGCGTGCAGGTGATCGGGTGCGTTTTGTCCCGGTCAGTCTGGAGCAGGCGGTTGCGCTGGAGGCGGCGCAAACCGCATCGGTCGATACGCTTGAAGAGGTCGCCTGTGACTGGCAGCCGGTAACGCCGCAAAGCCCGATACTGGCACGTCTGGATGCCGATACCTTTGGCGACGAGATTGTGTGTCGTGCTGCGGGCGATCACTTCCTGCTGGTGGAGTATGGCGAGCTGGAGCTGGACATTCGCCTGCGTTTTCGTGCCCATGCGCTGATGCAGTGGCTGCAGCAACACCCCGTTGCCGGGCTGCGAGAGCTGACGCCGGGCATTCGCTCGCTGCAGATCCATTTCGACTCACAGCAGCTGAGCCATGCCGAATTGCTGGCGCATATCGAGCGCGGCGAGCGAGCACTGGCCGAGCAGCTGGCTGAGTTGAGTGTGCCGTCACGCATCGTCCATATCCCGCTCTCCTGGGATGACGTGGCCTGCCGGCTGGCGATCGAGAAATATGACCAGTCGGTTCGCAAGAACGCACCCTGGTGCCCCAGCAACCTGGAGTTCATTCGCCGCATCAACGGGCTGGACAGCATCGACGAAGTAAAACGCGTACTGTTCGATGCCTCCTATCTTGTGATGGGGCTGGGCGATGTCTATCTGGGGGCGCCGGTCGCGACCCCGGTCGATCCGCGCCACCGCCTTGTGACCACCAAATACAACCCTGCGCGTACCTGGACGGCGGAAAATTCGGTGGGTATCGGCGGTTCCTACCTCTGCGTCTACGGCATGGAGGGCCCGGGCGGGTATCAGTTTGTTGGCCGTACGTTGCAGATGTGGAATCGCTACCGCCGTACCGCCGAGTTTGAGCAGCCCTGGCTGCTGCGCTTCTTTGACCAGATTTGCTTCTATGAAGTCAGCCATGAGGAGCTGCAGCAGATTCGGCGTGACTTCCCGCAGGGGCGTTACCCGCTGAAGATCGAGCAGAGCCGCTTCTCGCTGGCTGAATATGAACAGTTCATGGCGGATCACGCCGCTGAAATTGAGCAGTTCAAGCAACAGCGCAACCGGGCCTTTGAGCAGGAACTGGAGCGCTGGCATGCCGATGGTCAGTTCAATTTTGATTCAGAAGAGGTGGCAGCGGATGTCGCGGAACATGACTGGCCAGAGGATGCCACCGTGGTCGACAGCCCGGTGTCCGGCAGTGTGTGGCAGACCGAGGTGCAGCCGGGGGACACGGTGAAGGCGGGGCAGGTGCTGATGATTCTGGAGTCGATGAAGATGGAAATCCCGATCCACGCACCCGCAGATGGCGTTGTCAGCCAGCTGTTGCTGGCCGCCGGCGGCCGGGTGGGTGCCGGGCAGGCACTGGTGGTGCTGGAAGATGAGGCGGCATTGGCAGCAATGGGAGAACAGGCATGAAAACCAATATGACTATTCGGTCGCTGCAGGCGGCCTATGCTGAGGGCAGTAGCACACCGGCACAAGTGATGGAGAATATCCGCCAGCGTGCAACCGAGTACGAGGATCGCAATATCTGGGTCCATCTGCTCAGTGCCGAAGAGCAACAGCCCTGGCTGGACGCACTGGCCGATAAGGATCCGGCAATCTGTCCACTCTGGGGTATCCCTTTTGTCATCAAGGACAACATCGATCTGGCCGTTATTCCGACCACGGCGGGGTGCCCCGAGTTTGCCTATACTCCCGAAGCATCGGCACAGGTCGTCCAACAGTTGATCGATGCCGGTGCCATCCCGGTCGGAAAGGCCAACCTTGACCAGTTTGCCACTGGCCTTAACGGCACCCGTTCACCCTATGGTCCCTGTCATAACGCTTTTGATCCGGACTACATATCGGGTGGTTCCAGTTCCGGCTCGGCGGTGGCGGTGGCACTGGGGCTGGCCAGCTTCAGTCTCGGCACCGATACGGCAGGCTCGGGACGCGTTCCGGCCTGCTTCAATAATCTGGTGGGTCTCAAGCCGACCAAGGGGTTGCTGTCATCGACCGGGCTGGTACCGGCCTGCCGCTCGCTAGACTGCATCAGCATTTTTACGCTGGATACCGATGATGCCAACACGGTGCTTGCCTGTGCCGAGGGGTTTGATGCCCGTGACGGCTTCAGCCGGCATAACGGTTTTGCCAACAGCACTCGCCAGTATGGCCTCTGCAATGGCCCGTTGCGGATCGGCATACTGCCGCAAAAGCAGCTGAAATTTTTCGGCGATACCTGCTATGAGCAGGCGTATGCGGCAACGTTGGCCGCACTGGAAGATGCCGGCATCGAGCTGGTGACCATCGATTACACACCCTTTGATGAAGCCGCTCGGCTGCTGTACGAAGGCCCCTGGGTTGCCGAACGTTACATCGCCTGCGAGCCGCTGCTCAAATCACGGCCCGAAGCGATTCACCCGGTTGTACGTGCCATTGTCGAGCCGGGCAACGAGCCGCGAGCCACGGAGCTGTTTCGCGCTCAGTATCGTCTGCAGGCGCTGCGTCTGGCCTGCCTTGAGCAGATGCAGGGGCTGGACTGCCTGCTGACGCCAACTGCCGGGCGTCTGTTTCGCATTGACGAAATGCTGGCTGAGCCGATTCTGTACAACTCTCAGCTGGGGTATTACACCAATTTCATGAACCTGCTGGATATGACCTCGGTAGCGGTCCCCACGGCGTTTACGACTCAGGGGCTACCGTTCGGGGTAACGCTGGTGGGCGATCATTTCAGTGATCGCCGTTTACTGTCGATCGCCAATCGGATGACTCGGATCTTGCCGCTGCCCTTGGGCGCACTGGGGGTTGAGCCGTTGCCAACCGGTGCTCAGGCCTGTGAATCGAGTGACTATACCGATCTGGTTGTGTGCGGCGCCCATCTTGAAGGGTTGCCACTCAACTGGCAGCTTACCGAGCGCGGCGCAAGGCTGAAACAGCGTACCGAAAGCGCCGCGGCTTACCGCCTGTTTGCCCTTGCCGGAGGCCCTGTGCAGCGGCCAGGCATGGTGCGTGATGAACTCAATGGCCGCGCCATTGAAGTCGAAGTCTGGTCCGTGCCGACGGCAGAGCTGGGCAGCTTTGTGGCCGCGATTCCGGCGCCGCTGGGCATTGGCAAGGTTGAGCTGGCCGATGGCCGTTGGCTCAGTGGCTTTATCTGCGAGGCATCCGGTTTGGCCGGTGCTGAAGAGATCACCGAATACGGCAGCTGGAGACGCTGGCTTCAACAGAGGCAGTAGTGGTCACTGCAGCCATCTGCGGTAGACTCGAGTTTACCGCAGACAACAACCGGGGCTGCCATGCTGAAACGCCTGAACTTCAGACATCTGTATCACTTCTGGATCGTCGCCCGCGAGGGCAGTATGGCCGCCGCCAGCAGGGTGCTGGAGCTCACGCCCCAGACCCTCAGCAGTCAGGTGGCCGCTCTGGAAGAGGAGGTCGGCGGGCTGCTGTTTCGGCGAGAGGGGCGAGGCCTGCGCCTGACCGATCTGGGGCTGCGGGTTCAGTCCCATGCCGATGAGATATTTACCGCGGCAGAGGCGCTGGAACAGGCGCTGCAGGTGCCCCATGAATCACGACCGCTGCGTCTTGCCGTGGGGATTTCCGCCTCCATCCATAAATTGATCGCGTGGCGACTGCTGGAGCCGGCGCTGGGGTTGCAGCGCGAGCTGAATCTGGCCTGTGAAACCGGTCGTACCGAGTATCTTCTGGCTGATCTGCGGCGGCGGGATCTGGATGTCATTCTTACTGACAACCCTCCGCTGTTGGCGCCGGATTCCGGGTTCAGTCTGCATGATCTGGGGTGCTCCCCCATGATGCTGTTTGCGGCGCCCGAACTGGCAAGCAGGCTGCGGCATGGCTTTCCGCAAAGCCTGCAGGGACAGCCTTTCCTGGTCAATGCGGTTGACGCACCCTACGTCAGTGAGCTGATGCAGTGGTTCAATGATCAAAACATACGGGTTTCAGTTCGGGCTCAGGTCGATGACAGTGCTCTGATCAAGGTCTTTGGTCATCACGGCATGGGGGTGTTTGCAGCCCCAGCGGTGATCAAGGATGAGGTGTGCCGACAGTATGAGGTGGAGTCGCTGGCTGAAATCAACAGCGTGCAGGATCGTCTGTTTGCCATCACACGGGGCAGTCGCATTTTTCATCCGGCCGTTGAAGCGATCTGCGCCGGTGGTGTGAAAGTTCATCAGATAAAAGCTGATGAAAGAGACGAATAAATCTGCTTTTTTCTTGTTCAAAGCTTGGCCAATATGAGTGCGTAAGCAATCAGAAGAGGGCCACGGCCATGAAAGCAATTCACAAATACCGTCTGGATGCGTCCGATTCATTGACCACACTGCGCCTGCGTGAAGGTTTCCGTATTGTACGCTTCGAGTATCTGGTGGCTGAAAAAGGCTTGTTCCTCTGGGCCGAGGAGCCACTGAGAGCCGATATTCCTTATGTGGATGCGAGCTTCAAGGTTGCCATGACCGGCAGGCCAGTCGCGATGCATTATGAATACATGGATACAGCGCTGGATCCCTTCGGGCCTGAAGCCTATCACCTGTTCCGGGTGGAAGAGAGTGCAGCGCCTCAGTCACCCCATACTCCGCCGCATCTGCGCAACGTAGCGGCCTGACCCGGCTGCCCATTGACTCCCCCCTGGGCCGGATGGCAGTAGCTATCCGGCCTTTTTTCGTTCAGTATGTTTTCAGACACGCTCAACCGGACAGGAGTCAGGCATGGGTTACAAAGACAACGATGTAAGGTTAATGGATTTTCTTAACCAGCTGATCAAGTGGTCTGTTCGGCTGTTGGCCATTTTGATGGTTTTCGTGATCATCATGGGCGTTGTTGACGTGGGCTGGACGCTGTATGAAAAACTGCTGGCCGCTCCCAAATATATCCTCACCATCTCCGACATGCTGGCCACCTTTGGTGCCTTCATGGCGGTATTGATCGCCATCGAAATCTTCATCAATATCACGATCTATCTGCGTGACAATGTTATCCATGTCAAAATCGTCATTGCGACCGCATTGATGGCCATTGCCCGAAAGGTGATTATTCTGGATCTTGAGACCACCCCGGCAGAATACCTGTGGGGCATGGCCCTGATCGTCGTTGCCATGAGTGTGGCCTATTGGGTTGTGCAGCGATATGGCAGTGAAGAAGGCGGGCACTGAGTCACTGTGCTGCGGCCTGTTGAAGGAACAGATGTGGAAAAGACCATACTTGTCACCGGTTGTTCAACCGGTATTGGACGCCACTGTGCGTTGCGCCTGAAAGAAACGGGCTGGCGGGTGCTGGCGACGGTGCGCAAGCCTGAAGACGTACGGACTCTTCAGGCACAGGGGCTGGAAAGCTTTGTGCTGGATCTGGACTCATCCGAATCCGTACAAGCCGGTTTTGAGCAGGCCATGTCACTCACCGGCGGCCGTCTGGATGCGCTGTTCAATAACGGGGCCTACGGTCAACCCGGTGCGGTTGAAGACCTGAGCCGTGACGTGTTGCGGGCCCAGTTTGAAACCAACCTGTTTGGCTGGATCGAACTGACAAACCTTGTCATTCCCGTCATGCGTCGGCAGCAGAGGGGGCGAATCGTGATGAATTCGTCGGTTCTGGGGCTGGTCGCGATGAAGTACCGTGGCGCCTATAATGCCTCCAAATTTGCCCTTGAAGGGATCACCGATACCTACCGTCAGGAGCTTCACGGCAGTGGTATTTGTGTGTCATTGATTGAGCCTGGCCCGATCACCAGTGCCTTTCGTCAAAACGCGCTGATAGCCTTCACGCGTAACATTGATGCCACACACAGTGTGCATGCTGAAACCTACAGTGGTGTGCTGAGCCGGCTGGAGGCGGGTGAAGAGGAGGGCTCGGCCTTTACTCTTCCGCCGGAAGCCGTGTTCAAGGCGCTGCAGTCCGCACTGACTGCCCGATGCCCCAGGGCACGCTACTACGTAACCTTTCCGACCTACCTGCTGGGGTACCTCCGGCGATTGTTACCGGCCCGTTGGCTGGATGCCGTGCTGCGCCGTGCAGCCGAGAAGGAAAACGGTACATGAAGAGTACCCGATCAAGGATTCCCAAAGCGTCCTGTCGTCATTACACTCTGCCCCCCTGATCATAACTACGGACATTGCGTGTCATGCTGTATCGCATTTCATCCGCCTATTATCGTACCCAAACGGCCAGACATCTGCTCTGGATGGTGGGTCTGGTTGCAGCGGTGTTGGCCAGTATCTATTACCTGTTTCAGGCCACGGCAGTTGCAGATTTCATACTGCCGGTACTGGGTATAGCGGCCTGCTCGGCCTACTTCATCAAGCTGTTTCAGCATGTACGGCAGGGGCGCTCAGCCTATCCGGAAATCGAACTGGATAATCAGGCAAAAACCCTGACCCTGGTTCAGGGTGATAACCGAATTCAGGTCGATATCAGTCATATTCTCGACCTGCGCCTTAAATACCGCAGTTACCACCTCGAACAGATCCAGATGACGACTCAGGAGGGAGAGGTGCTGCGGCTGGAAGGCTATGATGAATTGGAAGACCTGGGCGCCGAGCTTGAGTTGCTGACACCCAGCCATAACGTCAAGCGTTCAAAGATCCGTATCCGCTGATTGAGATTGTGAGTTCAGCGGTAAATGGCCCGTTTTCACCAGTATCACGGTTTCCTGCTCAACCCATGGGAAATGCTCGCTTAAATGAGGGCTGCGCAGCCAGGTGCCGGCGGGATATACACCATGCTCGTCACGAAACTCGCCTGACAGCACGAGAATTTCTTCTCCGCCAAAATGACGATGCGGCTGAAAACGCTCGCTGGCGGGCCAGCGTACCAGCGCCGTATGTTCGGTTTCAAAGCTGTGCAGCGGCATCACTTCAAGTCCACCTTGTCCCGGTACCCATGGAGCTGTTCGAGTGTCGATCCGCAGCTCGGTCTGATCCTTCTGATCAAACTGGTTAAGCTTCACAAACAGGGTACATCCTTCCTTGCTGAAGGGCGCGTGTTGACTACCGGGTGGATTTCGGATGTAACTGCCGGCCGGGTAGTCCCCACTCTCGTCTGAAAACACACCCTCCAGTACCAGAATTTCTTCACCCAGCGGGTGAGGGTGGCTTGCAAACGCGGAGCCGGGCAGATACTGCACAATACTGGTGGTGTGGCCGGACTCTTTGGCTTCCCGTTCCAGGGGCTTGCGCAACACCCCCGCCGCAGGGCTGGTGATCCAATCCATGTTGGCTGTTTCAATCACAACGCGCTGACTGAAGTCCATGTTGAGCATTGTCGGTATCATCATTGTTCCTGCAGGAAGGTTTTCTGGTTGATCATAAGCCTGTGCATTGTAGTACGTTGGCTGTCGCATAACAGTTTGACCTTTAACCGGCCCGGGCGGAGGGCATCGACTTTACAGTGGCCGGGGAGTGGTGTAGTTTGCTTTATTAATTAGATTATTCGCATGTAAAAGAAATATATTCTTGAATTGCATAAAAAAGGTGATATCCATGAAAGCAGGCAAACTTACCGCATTGATACTGGGAGCCAGTCTGATGGCTCCGCTGGTGGCTCAGGCTGACGGCCATCAGGTCGAAAAGGCTCTGATTCTGGTCAACAGTGGATCATTGCAGACTCAGGGCATGGCGATGGTGTTGGGCAACGCCATGCAGGAGCAGGGGACTCAGGTTGATGTACTGCTGTGTGACAAGGCAGGGGACCTGGCCTTGAGCGAAACCGCCAATGAACCGCTCAAGCCGCGTGACGTGACCCCTGAACAGCTGCTGATGAAGCTGCAGAAAGGTGGCGCTAATGTAAACGTGTGTGCGCTGTATCTGCCCAACAGCAGTCATGACAAGACAGCCCTGCGTGAAGGTGTTGGGGTGGCGACACCGCCTGCCATTGCGAAACAGATGACGTCTGAAGAAACGCGTGTATTCAGCTTCTAAGGAGAACGGCTTTATGAAAAAACTGCTGACACCGTTGCTGCTCAGTGCAGCACTGGCGCTTCCGCTGAGCACCGCGCACGCCAATGATGACATTGGGATAACCCCTGAAGCCACCTATGAGCTGGTGCAGGAAAAGCGTGATCAGGTACTGTTCATCGATGTGCGTGATCCGGTTGAGATCATGTTCATCGGTTTTACCGATGAGGTGGATCTGAACATTCCCTACCTGATGGTGGACCGTAGCCAGTGGGATGCGCAGAAAAATCGCTTCCGCCTGTATCAGAACCCTGACTTTGCCGCTCAGGTAGAGCAGGCACTGATGCAGCGTGGTCTGGACAGGAATGCGACCGTGATCACCATGTGCCGTTCCGGCAGTGAGCGTGGCCTGCCCAGTGCCGAATTTCTGCGCGAGAATGGCTTTCCCAATGCAACCTACGTCATAAATGGCTTCCAGGGTGACAGCCTCAAGAGCGGAGACAAGACAGGGCTCCGTATCCAGAATGGCTGGCAGAACTCCGGCTTGCCCTGGGGCAGCAAGCCAAATCCCGACAAGATCTACCGTATCGACCGCTGATACACTCGCTGCGGGGCCTTTGTGTCCCGCGTTGCGCCTGTCGGCTTTTCGGCAGGCGTGCTATTCTCGCCGCCTCGTTTTTTCGCCCGAGGTGCATGTTGTTTCTGTCAGGTTACCTGTTGATCGGGATGGCATTTGCCGCTGTCCTGAACGCATTCTTTTCGTTTCTGCCCGGCTATCTTATTGGTGTTCCTGTCTGGATCTCGGCCCTGCTGCTCTGGCCGCGACTCAAGTCGGCGCAGCGCAAGCAAACCACTGTTCTGTTGCTGATCGGAGCCCCTCTGCTTCTGTTTGGTACGGTCTACGGCGGTGATCCGCAGTACCTGCTCAAGGCGCTTGAAGCTAACTATCTGGTGTTGGCCATGCTGGTCGGAGTCAGCTTTCTGCGCCTTGTCGCCATGCAGGGGGTGCACAGTGATGAGCAGCTGCCACGTGGCCGAACGGCGCTGTGGCAGACCCTTCTGGGGGCACACCTGATCGGTTCGGTGATCAATATTTCATCGGTACTGATTGTGGGTGATCGACTGTCTGCTCGTCAGCCACTGCAACCGGTTCAGGCACTGGTGTTGCTGCGCAGTTTCAGTATCTGTGCCTTCTGGTCACCGTTCTTTGCGGCCATGGGGCTGACGCTGGTGAGTGCTCCCGGGGCGGAACTGAAAACCCTGGTGCTGTTTGGGGTGCCGGTCGCGCTGGCAGGCCTGCTGTTCAGCATGTGGGAAGTGGCGCGAGCACCCGCTGTTGAGCAGGCGCGCGGCTATCCCATGCACCTGAAGGCGCTGTGGATGCCACTGGTGCTGGCCGTTCTGGTAGTTATCAGCCACGAAATCTGGCCTGCGATCAGTGTGCTGACGCTGGTGACACTGATCTCCATCCTGTTTGCCGTCAGTTGGCTGCTGTTGCGACAAGGGGGGCAGGGTAAGAGGCGCCTGGTAAACCATGTTCATGAAGGCTTGCCGGGTCTGGCCGCAGAGGTGATGCTGTTTCTGGCCGCTGCGGTGCTCGCGGCCGGTGTGGCGTCCAGTTTGAACGCGTTTGATCTGGCGCTTGCGCCGGAGCACTATGGTGCTCAGGAAGCCTGTATCACACTGTTGGTGCTCATATTGCTCGCCTTTGCCGGCATGCACCCGGTGACCAGTGTCGTACTGGTGGGCAGCATTCTCGCACCGAGCGTGAGTGACCCGAACCTGCTCGGGCTGACCATGCTGATGGGGTGGGCGCTGGGTGTGGGACTGTCCCCTCTGTCGGGAGTTCAGCTCAGTCTGCGGGCGCGTTATTCCATACCGGCGGCTCAACTGATGCGACTGAATCGAGTCTATGCTCCGGTGATGCTGCTGGTGTGCTGGGCCATGTTGTGGCTGTTCACGACACTGTAGTACCGGGTTTTGCTTCAGCTGAAGCACAGACCGTGTCAAAATGGATACATTAAATGTTTCAAACAATGATATGACTCGGGCCTGCTGCCTTTGAAGACTTTCCTGATTCATCCCAGCCATGCATCAGAACTGAGACCGGTTTTCAGCCTGCTGGTGCTGATGCTGTTGTTGATCTTCAATGCACTGTTGTTACCGGCACCGGATGCAAGTCGCGGGCTGGCCAATTATCTGCCCCTGCATATTACGCTTGAAATGCTGGCCATTGCGGTTGCAGCCATGGTGTTTGCCGTTGGCTGGAGTACCCAGAAATATAACGGCAATGGCAATGTGGCCTGGCTGGCCTGCATGTTTCTGGCGGTGGCGATACTCGACTTCAGTCATACGCTGTCCTATCCAGGGATGCCGGATTTTGTGACCCCGGGTGACCCGGAAAAGGCGATCAATTTCTGGCTTGCGGCCAGATCTTTTGCAGCAGTGGGGCTACTCGGGGCGGCTGTCATGCGCTGGCAATCCCCCCTGTATCAGCACCGTCGGGCCCTTCTGGCCGCTGTTCTGCTGCTGGTCGCGCTTCTGCATTACCTGTTTCTGTTTCAGCCTGAACGACTGCCGCGCACCTTTGTGGCGCCGGATGGGCTGACGGCTTTCAAGATCGGCTTCGAGTACCTGCTGATCGCCACCTATCTGCTGGCTGCACTGCTGTTTCTGTTGAAACTCTCCAAACCACGCCAGTTCAACGCTACCAGTCTGTTTGCGGTAGCGGCACTGATGGCGATGAGCGAGTTTTTCTTTACGCTCTATGCCAACGTCACCGATAGCTTCAACCTGCTGGGTCATGTCTACAAGATTCTGGCCTATGGCTTCCTGTATCGAGCACTTTTTGTTGAAACCGTTGAGTTGCCCTGGCGTAAGCTGAGTGAATCCGAGCGGCAGTTGAATGCGACCATGGATGCGTTGCCGGATTTGCTGTTTGAGCTTGATGAGGCGGGTAATTACCTTGATGTGCATGCCAGTGAGTCCAATAAGCTGGTGGCACCGGCGACGGATCTGCTGCACAGGAACATCCGTGATGTGATGTCGGCCGAGGCCGTTGACGCCTGTTTGAGTGCCATGCGTGAGGCGCGTGAAAAGGGGATTTCCAGAGGCCAGCGCATCATGCTGGAGGTGCCTCAGGGGCGACGTTACTTTGAGCTGTCGGTTTCCTGCCGTCAGGCTCAGGCAGGTGAACCTCTACGCTATCTGGTGTTGTCGCGAGACGAGACTGAAACAGTGCTGCAACAGTTGGCACTTGAGCATGAGGCCAGACTGAATGAAGGGCTGCTGACCCTGTCGCGGGAAGCTTCGCTGCGGGACGAAAACGGTTTTTTACAGTACGGGGCCGAGCGCGCAGAGTATTTGACCCTGAGTCAAAGGGCCTGCATCTATCTTGTCAACGCCGATCAACAACGAGTTGAGCGGGTTGGCTGCATCCCGAATCAGGCGGAGCCTCTGCCTCAAGTGTTGCTTGATCTGGTGATCAGCCGTCAGCAGCCACTCATGTTGAATGATGCGGCGGCAGCCAAAGGGGTCATGGACGGTACCGAAACCTGCACGCGCATGATCAGCCTGCCGGTGGTCGAGTCGGGGCGAGTGCGCATGCTGGTCAATGTGGGCAACAAGGAAACCGAATACAGCGAGCGTGACCTGAACACGTTGCAGATACTGGCTGATTCGCTCTGGCAGCTGGTGCGGCGGCAGCGCCAGGACCGTGCCATTGAGACCCTGTCTTCTGCACTTGCCCAGAGTCCCAACTCGGTTGTTATCACTGATTTGAATGGCGATATCGAATACGTCAATGAAGCTTTTGTACGCTCCAGCGGTTATCAGCCCGAGGATGTGATCGGCCATAATCCCAGCTTGATCAAGTCAGGGAAAACGCCCGATGAGGTGTACTCCCGCATGTGGGCACAGTTGAAGCGAGGACAGACATGGCAGGGGGAGTTGATCAACCGGCGCAAGGATGGCACCGAGTATTACGAGCGGGTGCTCATCTACCCCGTGCGTGATGCCGAGGGGCACGTGGTGAACTATATCTCTCACAAGGAGGATATCAGTACCCAAAAGGCAGCTGATGCACGCATCATGCAGCTGTCCAATTACGACCAGCTTACCCAGCTGCCTAACCGAACACTGTTGGAAGAGCGCTTCAACCATGCGCTGGATATCGTGCGCCGCCACCATGAGCCGCTGACGTTGATCTGGCTTGATCTGGATAATTTCAAGGCGGTCAATGATGTGATGGGTCATGCGGCCGGGGATCAACTGCTGCGCGAGGTGGCCGACCGTATCCGGGCACGGCTGCAGGATCAGGACACTCTGTCGCGCCAGTCCGGTGACAGCTTTATCATCGTGCTGCCCAGTGCCGGTCAGGACAGTGCAGCCCTCAAGGCAGCTGAGCTGCTGCAGGCACTGGAGCCTGTCATGCAGCTGAATGATCAGGAGCTGAGTGTGGGGGCTTCATTGGGCTTGGCGCTCTACCCCAACGATGGTGAAACGCTGGACGCCTTGCTGATGTGTGCCGAAGCGGCCATGTATCAGGTAAAACAGCAGGGGCGCAATAACTTCCGCTTCTATGCACCGGAAATGCAGGCCCATACCAGCCGCTCACTGGCACTGAGCAATGCACTCAAACATTCGTTGCCCAGAGGCGAGCTGCACCTGGTGTATCAGCCGCAGTACAGCTTTCAGCGCAAGGCGATGGTAGCGGCGGAGGTGCTGTTACGCTGGGACAGTCCTGAATGGGGCAGTGTATCGCCGGCGGAGTTTATCCCCATGGCTGAGCGCAGTGGCCTGATCATCCCGGTGGGTGAATGGGTGGTAAGGGAGGCCGCCAGTCAGCTGGCAAAATGGCAGCAGCAGGGGCTGGCAGGCCTGACGCTGGCGATCAATCTGTCGGCGGTACAGTTTAATCAGCCGGATCTGGTTCGCAGACTGTCTGAAATTGTGAGGGAAGAGGGTATACAGCCCGGTGCAATTGAGCTTGAGCTGACCGAAGCCGCTGCCCTGCAGGACCCGGAGGCTGCCAGTGGAACCATGCAGCAACTGCGTCAGGCGGGTTTTCACCTGTCAATTGACGACTTTGGCACCGGCTATTCATCAATGAGCTACCTTAAGCGCTTTTCGGTCGACAAGCTCAAGATTGATCAATCCTTCGTGAGGGAGCTGGAGCAGAGCCATGACGATCTGGCCATTGTCACCGCGATCAGCCAAATGGCGCACAGTCTCGGGATGATCACCATTGCCGAAGGGGTGGAAACCCGTACACAGGCAAAACTGCTCAAACAGCAAGGGTGTGACGAAATTCAGGGGTACCTTTACAGCCGCCCCTTGAGTGCAGAACAGTTTCTTGAGTTTGCCCACCGGCCGGATAAAGGGTTCTAAAGTACAGCTTTCAGCTGATGTTCTCTTTGCTAGTCTCGAAACCGCAATGGTCCAGACAGGAAGGGATATGAAGCAGAGAAACATCTCCGCTGTTTCAAGACGCACGCTGCTGGCGGGTCTGATGTTGAGCCCGCTGCTGCTGGGCGGGTGTCAGCATATGCTGCCAGGTCGCCCTTCCGAGGGCCGAGTGGTGATCATCGGTGGCGGTTTTGGTGGTGCCACGGCGGCGCGTTTGCTCAGGCAGCAGGCACCGCAGCTGGATGTCACTCTGGTTGAACGTGCCAACCGTTTTTATACCTGTCCCTTTTCCAATCTTGTACTGGCCGGCCTGCTGCCGCTGCAGGCCATTGCACAGGATTATGCCACCTTGATACGGGCCGGGGTGCGGCATCAGCGCCAGCAGGCGCTGGATATTGATCCGATTCGTAAACAGGTCATTCTGGCCGATGGGACCCGAATTGAATATGACCGCCTGATTGTCTCGCCCGGTATTGATCTGCGCTGGGATGCGATAGAGGGTTACGATGCAGCAGCCGCCGAGCAGGTGCCCCATGCCTGGAAGGCGGGGCCGCAAACGCTGCTGTTGCGGCGTCAGCTCGAAGCGATGCCGGATGGTGGCAGCGTCATCATTTCGGTGCCGGCCAACCCCTACCGTTGTCCGCCGGGTCCTTATGAACGTGCCAGCCTGATCGCGCACTATCTCAGCCGCCACAAACCCCGCTCAAAGGTGTTGATACTGGACAGCAAGGACCGCTTCTCCAAGCAGGCCCTGTTCACGTCGGCGTGGAAAGACCTCTATGGTGACCGGGTCGAATGGATCGGGTTGTCCGATGACGGTAAAGTGGTGCGGGTAGACCCGACGCGACGGGAGGTGGAAACCGATTTTTCCAGCCGTCATCGCGCCGCTGTGCTCAATGTGATTCCACCGCAGCAAGCCGGTCGCATTGCGGTAACGGCCGGACTGACCGATGCCAGTGGCTGGGTACCGGTTGATCCGCATACATTTGAGTCCCGCCATGCCGCGGGTGTCCATGTGATTGGGGATGCCTGTATTGCGGCCCCCATGCCCAAGTCCGGCTTTGCTGCCGGCATGCAGGCACGCGCGGCAGTGGCGGCCATCATCGGCGAGCTGACAGGGCAGGACGTTGCCGCGCCGCAACTGTCCAATATCTGTTACAGCTTGATAAAGCCGGAATACGCCATCTCGGTGGCGGGTCAGTATGAAGCGAATCAGGGGGCTCTGGTGCTCAGACCCGGTACCGATCATCTGAGCCCACTGGAAGCTTCCCCTCGGTTGCGTCAGTCAGAAGCTCGCTCGGCCGAGAGCTGGTATCGTGCGGCAACGGCTGAAATCTGGGGGCACTGACCGGATGCGCAGCTGGATACTGTTGATTGTGCTGTTTGCCAACCTGGCCACGGGAAGTGAGTCGGTCCCACCGCATGGGCTCAGGGTGCAGTTGCCCGCCGTCATTGAGGATGGTGCTCAGGTGCCGTTGCGGATCGCATTTGATGAGCGGCTTGACCCCGGTGAATACCTGAAAACGATACAGGTACAGGCACCCCTTAACCCTGAGCCGGATGTGATCAGTTTTGAATTCCTGCAGGCTGTAACCCCGATCAGGCTGGCGACCCGGATACGGTTGAGCGAGTCACAGCCGGTCACCATCCGTGCGCAGAGCAGTACAGGGCGGCAGTGGCAGACAGAGGTCCAGGTCCGGGTTGCGCTGAGTGGCTGTCTGACGGGGCCGGCCCCGTCAGACAAGGGAATGACGATGCACACCCCCCGTGTTGCCATACCGGGCGCAGGCCAAGCGGGGGAGGTCAGGGCTCAGGTTCGCCACCCGATGGAGAACGGTTTCCGCAACGGGGTGCGTAATCATGCAATCGCACCGAACAGAGTGCAGACGCTGAGCATTTCCCGAGCCTCATCACCGCTGGTGATGGTGCAATTCCACGCCGGAACGGCCGCCAATCCCTATGTCAGTATCTGGTTGAACAATAGTCATGATCTGACGTTCAGCTGGCAGGATCTGCAGGGGCGGGAATTGCACCGCTGATCACCATAAAAACCCTTTCTTTTCTGTGTGTTAGCCTAAGGCCCGATTGTGGCTCCGTTGAGCGCTCCCTAGAATCCACGCCTTTTGGATTGACTGCGAGTGCCTATGACTGACGAAAATCGTGCCAGCTATAGTGTCCGGCGCAAGCCCCGGGCAGATTTTGCCACCCGTGCCGATTACCTGGAACATGAACTTCAGGTGATGGCGCCCAAACGCTGGCGCCCCAACCTTCCGTTTCGCGACTATCGCTTCGAGTTCGAGGACTGGGTGCCGGCCATGGCGGCGACGATCGGCAAGATCGTTATGGTTGCTGCCATTGTTGCCGCATTTGCCGCTCCGCTTGGGTTGTCCAGTGAGTTTGTCATTGAGAATGTTCGGTTTGAGATGCTGATCGCCGCCGTGCTGTTTGTGGTGCTGATCTCAGGCTTTCTCAATCCGACCAGTAACCTGGCCGGTACTCACGGCCCCCTGATTCCCCTTATTCCACTGATTGTGGCCTCCGGTGGTCATCCCATGGCACTCGGGATCATGGTGGGGGTGTTGGGGTTCATTCTGGGGATTACCAAAGGCGGCAGTCTGCTTGCCAAGCTGACCAGCAATGGTGTCTGTGGTGGGTTGCTGCTCTACCTGGGTTTCATCGGCATCACGGCCCAGATCGGCAAACTGTTCAGCTGGGCCGAGAGTTTCGATATGGCCCATATCGCTTTTGTCGTGGTGATCTGCACCATCATCATGTATGCGTGGCTGGAGCATATTCAGATGCGCTGGCTGGCCATTCCACTGGGGTCAGGGCTCGCGGCCCTGCTGGCGTTTGCACTTGGGGCGCCCTTCGAGTTCACCACCGAGCCCGGCATTCCCAACCTGAATCCGGCCTACTGGTGGGGTGAAGACACCGGCTGGCAGCTGGGCTTGCCAGGTATTGAGCATTTCATAGCGGTGGCCCCCTTTGCTGTATTGGCCGTGGCGATGTGGTCGCCGGACTTTCTGGGGCACCGTGTGTTCCAGCAGCTCAACTATCCGCCCCGGACAGAAAAAGTGCTGATGAACATCGATGACACCATGGTTTCGGCCTCGGCGCGTCAGGCGGTTGGCAGCGTTCTGGGTGGTGGCAACATTGCCTCATCCTGGGGGACCTATATCGTACCGGCCGCCATCGCCAAACGTCCAATCGCCGGTGGTGCCATTCTGACCGGTTTGCTCTGTGTGGTGGCCGCCCTCTGGGGTTACCCGATGGACCTGGCCATCTGGCCACCGGTGCTGAGTGTGGCGCTGATGGTCGGTGTGTTTCTGCCGCTGCTGGAAGCCGGCATGCAGATGACCCGCGAAGGCAAGACCACCCAGTCTGCGGCGGTGGTCATCTTTTCCTCTGCACTGGTCAACCCGGTGTTTGGCTGGTCCCTGACGGTGCTGCTGGACAATCTTGGCCTGATCGGTTGCAAGGATCGTGGCCGCAGCCTGGGCCATACCGGACGCTGGATCATTCCGGGCATCACGTTTGCGATCTTGTGTACGGTGATGGCCGGTATCGGCATGTTTCCGGGCCTTCCGGCCCTGCTTGAAACCTTCCGCGTACTGGATTGATCCAAGGGGCTGCGCGGCCTTCCTTGTTCTGTGTTAGGCTGAACCTAACCGCTTGATTCGTGGTCAGTTCAGACATTGATGCTAACAAGCAGGAGGCCCCATGTCCCGACTCCCGACGCTAGTACTGCGGTGGCTACTGTTGTCGCTGGTCTGGTGGTCATTGACCGATGGTGATGCGTCCGGCCTTGTGTTCGGTGCCGCTGCTGGTCTGCTGGTCGCCTGGATCTCGCTGGTGCTGTTTCCCCCGTCGCTTCATGTCATCCGTTTGCGGGCACTGCCCGGGTTTGTGCTGTTTTTCCTGAGCCGTTCACTGCTTGCTGCAATCGATGTCTCTCGACGTCTGCTTTCACCCTCTCTGCCGGTGACCCCCGGCTATCTGCGTGCCGAGCTGTCCCTTCCCGAGGGGGTTCCGCGCTGGCTGCTGGCCAATACCCTGTCACTGTTGCCGGGCACCCTGAGCGTCACCCTGCAGGGTGACGAAATTGAACTGCACTGCCTGGACCTCACTCAGCCCGTCAGGCAGGATTTTGAGTACACGCAAGTCCGGGTTGCAGCACTGTTTGGGGTTACGCCAGACCAGCGGGAGGTGGGCGGATGACACTGGTATTGCACCTTGTGGCCCTTTTTTTGCTGCTGACGCTGATGCTGGGTTTTGTCCGCATCTGGCGCGGACCAACGGCAGCCGACCGTATGCTGGCCTCGCAGCTTTTTGGCACCACCGGTGTTGCACTGCTGTTGGTGCTGGCCGAGGCACAGCAGATGCCGTCCCTGAGGGATGTGGCGCTGATCCTGGCGGTATTGGCCGTGTTCTCGGTTGCCGCTTTTGTGACGCGTGTTGTGCGGATCGAAAGTACCCGATCGGATCGACATGCCGTCAAGGGGAATGGAGATGATTGAGTGGCTGTTGCCTGTCGTGCAGGTGCTGCTGTTGGTCAGCGGCTGTATTTTCTTTGCTTTGGGAACGCTGGGGCTGTTTCGGTTCAACGATACCCTGTGCCGTATTCATGCCTTGACCAAGATCGACAACCTGGGACTGGGATTGATCACTCTGGCTCTGCTGACAATGGCGCCATCATTGGCCAGTGGTTTGAAAATCCTGCTGATCTGGTGGGTTGCGCTTGCGGCCAGTGCGACCTCTGCTCACCTGGTGGCACGGGCCGTGCGCATGCATGAACGCCCGCTGCAGCAACGGGAGCGGTGTGATGATTGAATGGCTGCTGGACCTGCTGCTGGCGTTGGCACTGGTATTGACCGCCGCCGCGGCACTGCTGTCGCGTGACCTGTTCCGGGCAGTGGTCGTGTTTATCGCCTTTGGTCTGTTGATGGCAGTTTGCTGGGTACGACTGCAGGCACCGGATCTTGCACTGGCTGAAGCGGCCATCGGTGCCGGTCTCACCGGCGTACTGCTGCTGGATGCGGTGAGCCATTTCCGGCGTGGCAATGGCCATGGTACGGACAGCCCGTCCGAGGAGGAAACTTGATGCGCTCACCCACTGCA
The DNA here is from genome assembly GCF_040547565.1 of Marinobacterium sp. MBR-109. Lineage (NCBI taxonomy): Bacteria > Pseudomonadati > Pseudomonadota > Gammaproteobacteria > Oceanospirillales > Oceanospirillaceae > Marinobacterium > Marinobacterium sp. MBR-109. Next base: position 97,332 of record NZ_JBEPPZ010000005.1, on the reverse strand, counting down.
CGTGTGTCGATCCTGTTGCTGGTCATTATGCTGACGGCACTGCTGGGTCAGTCTGTCTGGCAATTGGCAGAGTTTGAAACCGGTTCCGAGCTGCCACGGTTGCTGAGGAGTAACCTCTCTGCCAGCGGGGTGGAGCATCCGGTGACAGCCGTACTGCTGAATTTTCGCAGCTACGATACCCTGCTGGAAATTGCAGTGCTGGTGATAGCGGCAATGGTCGGCACTTCCATGGCGCGTACCCGGTCGCTGGAAGATCCGGAATTGCGCACGGCGGATACGCTGCTCAGAGCACTGCTGCGCTGGCTGGTACCGCTGATGCTGTTACTGGCCGCCTACCTGCTTTGGGCCGGAGCGGACCGACCGGGCGGGGCATTTCAGGCGGGTGCGATGCTGGCGGCAACCGGGGTGCTGATGCGACTGACTGGCATGCCGCTCGATTTTTTGCGTCCGGGGCTATTGCTTCGGATCGGGCTGGTACTTGGTTTTGCTCTTTTTCTGTTGGTGGGGCTGGCCAGCGCCATCGCGGGTGAGGCATTTCTGGCCTACCCGCCGGGCCTCAGCAAGGCACTGATTCTGTCAATTGAAGCCGTATTGACACTGTCGATCGGCATGATTCTGCTGGCACTGTTCGTCTCGGCTCCGGCGAATAACGCCAGTGAGCCGGAGGAGGGCGAGCAATGAGTACGCCCTTGCTGTACGCCCTGACAGGTGTCCTGCTTTGGGGGATCGGCCTGCTGGGATTGGTCTGTCTGCGTCACCTGTTGCGCAAGCTGTTGGCACTGAACCTGATCGGCTCAGCCACCTTTCTGATTCTGGTGGGGTTGGCACAGCATCATAACGGGCCTGACCCTGTGCCTCAGGCCTTGGTGCTGACCGGTATTGTCGTGTCGATAGCGGCCACAGCGCTTGGGGTGGTGCTGATACGGCGCTATTTTCATCTGACCGGTTGCACTGAGCTGGGTGTTTCAGGGGGGCAGGAGCCTGCGACAGGCGACGTTAAAGACTCGGTGGAGGACACTACTCCATGAGTAACTGGCTGATGGCAGGGCTGCTGTTTACACCGCTGGCACTGGCAACCGCTTCGCTGCTGCTGGATTTCAGGCAGGGGCGTGCTCTGGCCTGGCTGGGTATGGTGTTACAGCTGCTGGTGTCGATCGGGCTCTGGAGTCTGGTGAAGCAGGAGGGAGGCTTCTACTACAGCCTGGCCGGCTGGGAGGCCCCCCTCGGGATTGAACTGCGCGTGGATGGACTGGCTGTGACCTTCCTGCTGTTGACCACGCTGGTGGCCAGTGGCTGCGGTATTCATGCCGGTCTCTATCTGAATCCTGACAAGCCCTGGCAGCGCTATTTCTGGCCGCTGTACTGGTTTCTGTGGGCCGGTCTGAATACGGTTTGGATCGGCGGTGACCTGTTCAACCTCTATGTCGGGCTGGAATTGATCAGTCTGGCAGCGGTTGGACTGGTAGCATTGGGTGGGCAAGCACAGGCGCTGCGAGCAGCACTGCGCTATTTGCTGGCGGCATTGCTGGGTTCCATGGCCTATTTGCTGGGTGTAGCACTGGTATATGGCCAGTTCGGTACGCTTTCGCTGGCCGAAGTGGCGCAGCAGGTCAGACTAATGGATCAGGCCGAGCTGATGCGGCCCGCTCTGGTGCTGATGCTGGTGGGGCTGGCACTCAAGACGGCGCTGTTCCCCCTGCACGGCTGGTTGCCACCGGCGCACGGCATTGCCAAATCGCCAGTCAGTGCGCTGTTATCAGCGCTGGTAGTCAAAGCATCATTCTATATTGCAGCACGGATCTGGCTGGAAGCGGGCGGGGCTGTCGCTACCCAGTGGATGGCTCAACTGCTCGGGGCGCTGGGGGCCGCGGCGGTTGTCTGGGGGAGTTGGCTCGCCTGGCGTCAGCCGCGGTTGAAACAGGTAGTGGCCTATTCATCGGTTGCCCAGATCGGCTATCTGTTCCTGCTGTTTCCTCTGACGTTCGGGGTTGATGCATCCACATCGCTGCAGGCACAGCAGGGCATTACCTTGCAGGTTATCAGTCATGCTCTGGCCAAGTCGGCCATGTTTCTGGCGGCAGGTAACCTGATTCTGGCGGTGGGCAGCAATCGTGTGGATGCGCTGGCAGGTGTCAGCCACTTTCTGCCGTTTTCGCTGTTTTCATTTGGTCTGGCGGGCGTTTCCCTGATGGGACTGCCGCCTTCGGGCGGCTTTGCGGCCAAATGGATGCTGCTGCAGGCCAGCATGGCTTCTGGTCAGTGGTGGTGGATATTGGTGCTGGTAGTGGGAGGGCTACTGTCGGCGGCCTATGTATTTCGCATCTATCGCGCATCGTTTCTGGAGCGGGATGAAAAGGATCACTTCTACCACCCTGATCGCCGCCTTGAAGTGGTTGCGATGCTGCTGGCCGTGGCCTCCCTGGGGCTGGGCCTGGCGGGCAGTCAGGTGTTGTCGGTGATGGCGCTGCCGTTTGAGGAGGTGCAATGACCCAACAGGTTCTGATCCCGATACTAGCGCTGCTCAGTTCCATGCTGGCAGCGGTGATCATCTTTGCCCTGCCGGAGCAACGCCACCGTCTGCGTACCGGTATCAACCTGCTGGCCGCCCTGATCAAGGTGCTGCTGGTAGGGGTGATGACCTGGGGGGTGATTCACCAGCTGGAGTATGGTTTCAGTTATGAAATCCTGCCCGGCGTCAGCTTCGAGCTGCAGGCCGATGCGCTTGCAATGATGTTTGCAGGTCTGTCAGCGGTCCTCTGGCTGCTGACTACCATTTATGCGGTGGGCTACCTCGAAAATTCGCCGAACCGCAGCCGTTTTTTCGGGTTCTTCAGCTTGTGTGTCGCCAGTACCATGGGGATTGCACTGGCGGGCAACCTTTTCACTTTTTTCCTGTTTTACGAAATGCTGACGCTGTCCACTTACCCGCTGGTAGTCCACCGTGGGACGGAGAAAGCGTTACAGGCAGGACGCAATTACATCATCTACACCCTCAGTGGTGGCGCCGCGTTGCTGCTGGGCATGATCTGGCTGCAGGGGCTGGCAGGTGATCTCTCGTTTCAGGAAACCGGTCAGCTGGGTAATGTTGATGCAGAACTTCACCTGCAGCTGACCCTGATTTTCATGCTGCTGGTGGCGGGGCTTGGCGTAAAAACGGCACTTTTCCCGTTACACGGCTGGCTGCCACAGGCGATGGTGGCACCGGCGCCGGTCAGTGCTTTGCTGCATGCGGTAGCGGTTGTGAAAGCCGGGGCGTTTGGCATCGTACGAGTAGTCTACGATCTCTACGGTATTGAGTTTGCTCAGCTGCTTGGAGTGCTTCAACCGCTGGGCTGGCTGGCAGCGTTCACGATTGTTTACGGCTCGGTAAAAGCGCTGTCACAGACCGATCTGAAGAAGCGGCTGGCCTTTTCCACCATCAGTCAGGTGTCCTACATCGTGCTGGGCACTGCGGTGTTCGGCCCGGTAGGAACGGTGGGTGGACTGGTCCATCTGCTGCATCAGGGCATCATGAAGATCACACTGTTTTTCTGTGCCGGTAACTATGCCGAAACACTTGGCATCCACAAGGTGCATGAGCTGAATGGAACCGGAAGGCGCATGCCGCTGACCTCGACCGCTTTCACACTGGCCGCTCTGGGCATGATCGGCGTGCCCCCATTGGCGGGCTTTGTCACCAAATGGACGTTGGGAACAGGTGCTCTCAATGTGCAAATGGAATGGATCATCGCAGTGTTACTGCTCAGCAGTCTGCTTAATGCCGCCTACTTTTTGCCGGTGATCCACCGCCTCTGGTTTCAGCCGGAATATGACTGGTCAGAGCAGCGACGCTGGGGCCGTCTGGAAACGCACGCCTGGCTGCTTTGGCCACCCTTGATCACGGCGAGTCTGACGCTCCTGGCGGGTCTGTTTGCAGCGCTGCCGTTCAGTCCATTGAGCTGGGCCGAACTGATTGCCGTGCGGGAGTACCTGCCATGACCTTCTGGATTCTGAGTGCTGTTGTATTGCCGCTGTGCGCGTTGCTGTTGGTACCGAGCCGAGCAACACAGCCACTGCTGTGGCGCTTGCTTCCCTTGTTGCCACTGCCTGCGCTGGGGCTGGCACTGATGGGGCCCGGAAATTGGCAACTGGAACTGCCCGGGCTGCTGCTGGGGGCCCGCTGGCAACTTGATGAGCTGCGCCAGCCATTTCTTTTATTGACGGCATTACTGTGGAGCTTTGCGGGACTGTTTGCATCCGGCTATATAACGGCGCGGCGAACCAGTTTTGCCCTGTACTGGGGGCTGACCCTCAGCGGTAACCTGGGGTTGGTACTGGCAGGGGATCTGGTCAGTTTCTATACCTTTTTTGCGCTGATGACTTTTGCCGGCTATGGGCTGGTTGTACATGAGCGCAAGCCTGATGCCTTCAGGGCAGGACGGCTATACCTGATCATGGCGGTGTTCGGTGAGATGGCGCTGCTGGCAGGGTTGATTCTGGCGGCCGGTGCCGCTGACAGCCTGCTGCTGGCCGACCTGCCCGGCGCGATCGCGGCATCAGCCGATGCTGTGCTGATCATGGTGCTGCTGTTGTGTGGCTTTGGTGTAAAGGCCGGGCTTCCACTGTTACACATGTGGCTGCCACTGGCTCACCCCGTTGCGCCGACGCCGGCCAGTGCCGTGCTCAGCGGTGCCATGATCAAGGCGGGCTTGCTGGGATGGCTGCTGACCCTGCCGCTGGGGCTGGCGAGCTATGAGCTTCCGGGTACCGTACTGGCACTGACCGGTGTAGTGGCATCGCTCGGTGCTGCCCTGATCGGTGTCTGTCAGCAGCAGGCCAAAGCGGTTCTGGCCTATTCAAGCATCAGCCAGATGGGGTTGATGACGCTGATGCTGGGTATTGCGCTGGCTGAGCCCGAGCGTGCCCATTGGTTGCTGCCGCTGATCGGCCTGTACGCACTGCATCATGGCCTGGCCAAAGGGGCGATGTTTCTGTCGGTGGGCATATCATCGCCATGTGGTTCTGTACCGCGAGGGCTGTATTGGCTGCTGCTGGCACTGCCGGGGCTGTCACTGGCGGGTTTGCCCTTTACCAGTGGAGCCCATGCCAAGCTGGCCATGAAGCAGGCGCTGGCACCAGAAGGGTTGTCCCTGTGGCTGGCGCCCTGGCTGAGTACCTTGCTCAGTGCCGGCGCCGTTGCAACAATGGTGCTGGTGTTGAGGTTCCTCTGGCTGCAATGGCAGCACACAAACAAGGATGGAACTGATCCGCGCAGGGCAGTGGGCTGGCTGCTGACGCTGGTGACCAGCCTGGTACTGTTCCCCTGGCTTGCCCCCGGTCTGCCGCCGGCAATCGAGTCAGCGCCGGTCGACCAATTCAATGCATTGCCCGCACTGTTATGGCCGATGCTGTTGGCTGTTCTGTTGGCAGGAGGCGTGCTGAAAGCTGGCACGAAGGCGCCAGTACTGCCACCGGGCGATCTGGTGGTGATACTGGAGGCGTGGGTGCAGAAATTGCCCACCCACCCGGGCAGGGCTCGAAGTCGCTCCTATACTGAAAACAAAAGCCGCCTGCCGAGGGGAGTAGCGGGTATTGGGTCCAGATTGCAGCAACATGAACCGTGGCTGCAAACACAGATAGCCTGGTTGTTTGTGTTAATCCTGACGGGGCTCATGCTGGGATGAAAGATCGTCTCGATGGATGTCGCAACTGTCGCATTTTATTCGATTGTCTATAAAATAGGTTCCATTGCCATGATGGCTAATAATTGCTGGCGGCAACACCATCCACACCGCCGTGCGAGGTAACCCCGTTTATGACAGAACAGGATCTGCATACTTTGCCCTCTGAATTTGACCGTAAAACCATTTTGATAGTGGATGATGCGCCGGAAAATCTTATGCTGCTTGGTGAATTGCTGCAGGCGGAATACCGGGTCCGCGCCGCCAATTCGGGTGCACGTGCACTGCAGGTCTTGGCCAGTGATCCTCGCCCCGATCTGGTATTACTGGATGTGATGATGCCGGAGATGGATGGTTATGAAGTCATTCGGCGGTTGAAACAACAGGAGCAAACCCGCGATATTCCGGTGATATTCATTACGGCCATGACAGCCGCCGCTGACGAAGAGCGAGGCCTTGCTCTGGGAGCGTTGGATTACATCACCAAACCGTTCAGCCCTGCAATCGTACAGGCACGGGTTCGGGCTCAGCTGGAGCTTAAAACTGCACGTGACCGGCTGGCCGACCAGAACCAGTGGCTTGAACATGAAGTTGAGCGGCGTGTGGCGGAGAATCAGCGTATCCGTGATCTGAGTGTTAAGGCTCTGGCCTGCCTGGCTGAAGTACGAGACAAGGAGACCGGGCTGCATATTGCACGTACCCAGTCCTACGTTGAAATTCTGGCGTTTGAGCTTCGCCATCATCCGCGCTTTGCCGCGGCGCTCGCCGATGGCCGACTGGAGGAGATTATCCGAGCAGCCCCCCTGCATGACATCGGCAAGATTGGCATTCCTGATGCCATTCTGCTTAAGCCCGCCTCTCTGACTGACGAAGAGTTTGAGGTGATGAAAACCCACTCCGCCATAGGAGGGGCCGCGATTAAAAGTGCTATCGAACAGGTATTGTTGGCTGCTGGCGAAGAGGATACGGATGGTGCCTTCAGTTTTCTCAATGTGGCCAGCGAAATTGCCTACTATCACCATGAAAAGTGGGATGGCACCGGCTACCCGGTGGGGCTCGAAGGTGATGCAATACCGGTATCGGCCCGCCTGATGGCGCTGGCGGATGTGTTTGACGCGCTTAGTTGCAGTCGTGTGTACAAGAAACCCTACAGCCTGGATGAAACCGTAAGGATCATACTGGAAGGGCGCGGAACCCACTTTGACCCGGATGTGGTTGATGCCTTCACGGCTTGTCGTGAGCAGTTTATCGCCGTAGCGAAAGACATGGCTGACAATGAAGCCAGATGGATTGAATAGAGCTCTCGTTCAGCACCAATAGAGGAGTGTGGTGATGGCATCTGCAGGGAAGTGGCGACTATTGCTGCTGTTCTTTTCTCCCGCTGTATTGATTGCACTGTTGATTGGCATGATCAACCTTGGCGCTTTCTATCAGCTTCAGGCTGCCTATCATGAAGATGATAAAAGTCGCATTCAGCAATTACAGGAAGCTTCTACGCTTACCGACTTCAACCAGCGGCTGGCACAGGTTCAGTTGCAAATGGAACAACTTCTCGCCAGACATGCCACCACCGCGCTTAGTCGTTCAGAACTGGAGCAGGTGGGCCGAGAGATCGGTGTCAGGCTGACAGCACTGGACTGGGAATTCGGCAACCGTTTTACCAGCAGCGGTGTTACCTCAGAAATTTATCAGGCACTGGATGCGGCCGAGGCTCATCGGCAGGTGATGCTGCAGGCGGTGGAAACGGCGACTACTGACCCTCAGCAGGCAAAAGTCTACATTGAAGCAGCAACGGCCAAGCAGCAGCTTCTCAGTCAGGCCAGCAACACCATTGTTGAAAGGGTGGTCAATGAGCTGCTCACTACCTGGCAACGACATAACCGGGAGTTTGAAACCCATACCCGCAACACTATCCTCATGGGCGCTTTCACCGTTGCAGTGCTGTTAGTGCTGTGGCTGTTCCTGATCGGCTGGCTCAGTCGTAATCTGTTGCAGCTGACCGGAGCCCTGCAGCAGCTGGCACAGCCTGATCCTCAATCGGAGCCGGAGCGGCTGACGGCCGTTGAGAAAATTGCTTCGAGCCCCGCAAACCTGATGCATGGCATGGCCAATTCAGTGCTGGCTTTTCGGGATACAGTCAAGGCGCGTCAGGAGGCAGAGCATGAGCTGCGCAAGCTGTCACTGGTGGTGGAGCAGAATCCCAACGCAGTACTGATAACTGATCTGGGCTGTCGTATCGAGTATGTCAACGATGCCTTTGTCGAGATGACAGGCTATGAGCGAGACTGGGTGATTGGCCGCAATCCACGGCTGCTGCGCTCAGGCAAGACACCCCATTCCACGTATCAGTCAATGTGGCAGCAACTGCTCAAAGGCCAGAACTGGCAGGGTGAATTCATTAACCGACGACGTGACGGCAGGGAGCTGATTGAGCGCGCGATCATCATGCCACTGCATCAGCCATCCGGTGAGATTACTCACTATGTCGCCATCAAGCATGACATTACCAAACACAAGCAGATGCAGGAGGAGCTGGACCGCTACCACAGTCATCTGGAACAGCTGGTGTCGGAACGCACTCGCGAGCTGCAACGCGCCAAGGTTGCGGCAGAAGTGGCCAATCGCAGCAAAAGCGAGTTTCTGGCCAATATCAGTCATGAATTGCTGACACCGATGAATACCATTATTGGCTTGACGCACCTTGTCAGTCGCTCCACTGAAGTGCCCCAGCAGCTGGAAAAACTGGAAAAAGTGGACAGTACCGCGCGGCACCTGCTGAGCATGATCAATAATTTGCTGGATCTTTCTCGAGTGGAAACGGGGCAGCTGGAATTGGAGCGGCAAGACTTTGATCTCGAAGAGCTGGTTCAACGGGTGATGAGTCGAATACAGCCACAGGCCGATGACGCAGGACTGGGCATGATGGCCGATATTGGTCAGGTTCCTCACAACCTGCATGGAAACAGTATCCGGCTGGAGCAGGTGCTGTTTAACCTGGTGGCCAACGCGGTCAAGTTCACCGAGCAGGGGGAGGTCAGGATTAGCGTTGAAACGGTGGCTCGGGATGCGGAAAAACTGAGAGTGCGATTCAAGGTGATCGATACCGGAATCGGTATCGATAATGTACAGAAGGGGCGTCTGTTTCAGGCCTTCGAGCAGGTGGATAGCTCCACTACGCGGCGTTACGGTGGCAGCGGGCTCGGGCTGGCGGTCAGTAAACGTATGGTGCAGTTGATGGAAGGGGATATCGGAGTGGAAAGTCAGCCTGGGGAAGGCAGTACCTTCTGGTTCGAGCTGCCAATGAGCTTGGCGAAACCGGTAGCTGCACGGCCTGAGGACAATCACTGATGACACTGCGGTTGCGGAATAAATGGCTCGGCCTTGCAGTGCTTGTAACGATGGCATTTGTTCTCATTACTCTCTCGGCCACCAACCGTGCCTCTGATCTTCCACCGCTCAAGGTGGTGGTGATGGCCGACTTTCCACCCCTGATCTATACCGGCAGCGGAGGCGTGATTCGCGGCATGATTCCGGAGCGCTGGGCACTTTGGCAGCAGAAAACCGGCCGTCGAGTAGAGGTGACCGGGATGGAGTGGTCAGATGCGTTGGCAGAATTCAGAGCCGGTCGGTTCGATGTTATTGATGCGATTACACTGACCCCGGAACGGGAACAGGAACTCCTGTTTTCAGCCCCCTGGATCACACTGGACGTCATGCTGTATTACCACGAAAGCATGCGTGGTATCAGCGACCTTGAGTCTGCACGCGGCTTTATGGTTGGTGCGGTCAAGGGCGATGCCTGTGTCGATTTCCTGCAGCGACAGGGAATCGATAATCTGGCTCTTTTCCCGGATTATCCGGAGTTGGTTGGTGCCGCTGTTCGGGGCGGTGTCAGCGTCTTTTGCGGGCATCAGCTACTGATAAACTATTATCTGGGCCTGCGTGGTCAGGCTGACCGCTATCGTCATACGGCCCCCCTGTATTCAGCGCCCGGTCACTGGGCCGTGTTGAAACACAGGCCTGCCCTGCTTGAAGAGGTGGAGCAGGGTTTTGGTTTGATCAGTGCAGCAGAAGACAAGGCATTGCATGACAAGTGGCTGGGCAAGCCGCTGTTTGAACCTGCCACACCGGCCTGGGTCGGCTGGCTGCTGTACAGCGCACTCGGACTGTTTTTGCTGCTGGTGATTGTTCTCGTGTGGCTGCGGATGCTACGCCGCCTGGTGGGGCAGCGTACGCATGCACTGGCTGAAAGTGAAGAACGCTTTCGGATGTTGTTCGAGAATACGCGGCAGCCGATTGCCCTGATCGAGAACGGTTACTTTATAGCAGCCAACCGAGCTACCCTGGATATGCTGAAAATGCAGCGCTTTGCCGAGCTTGAAGGGCAGACACCGCTGGATATTTCGCCGGAAATACAGCCCGGTGGCGAGCGCTCAGCCGTGGCGATTCTGTCGCTGTTGGGCAAGGCGGCAGCTGAGGGCAGTGTGCGTGCCGAGTGGCAGCATACCAAGGCCGATGGCGAGCAGTTTATCGCCGAGGTCATGCTTACAACCATACGGCGTGATGAGCGCGAAATACTGCATGTGGTGTGGAATGATGTTACCGCTCGCAAACAGGCCGAGCATGAACTGCAACAGTACCGTACCCATCTTGAAGAACTGGTGGATGCGCGTACGCAGGAATTGAGCCGCTTGGCGCAAGAGTTGCGCGATGCCAGCAGCGAACAGCAGGCTCTGTTTGATGCAGCCATGGCCGGCATCGTATTTGTACGTGACCGAAAGGTCCTCAGTTGCAACCGCTACCTTGAGCAGATGTTCGGCTATGAGCCTGGCGAGCTGCTTGGGCAAACGACCCGTGCCTGGTACCCGGATGAGTACACCTTTTTTGAAGTGGGCGAGCATGTAATCGAGGCCCATGCCCAACAGGGGTTCTTCAGTGAAGAGCGCCAGCTGGTCCGAAAGGATGGCAGCCGGTTCTGGGCCCGGATGCAGGCTCAGGCAATTGACCCCAATGATCTGGGCAAAGGGGTTGCTGGCATGGTCATTGACATCACCGCCGAGCGTGAGGCGATGTCGCAGATGGAGCATGCCCGGGCGCTGGCTGAAGAAGCCGCTCGGACCAAGGCGGATTTTCTGGCCAACATGAGCCATGAAATCAGAACCCCCATGAATGCGATCATGGGGATGACTCATCTGGTGTTGCAGACCGAGCTGAATGAACGCCAGCGTGACTACCTGCAGAAAATCCAGCGCTCAAGCAAACATCTGCTTGGCATTATCAATGACGTACTGGACTTCTCCAAGATGGAGGCGGGCAAGCTGTCGCTGGAGCAGGTCGAATTCAGCCTTCAAGCCCTGTTGGGCGAGCTGTCTGACTCTCTGCTGGCCAAAACAGAGGAGAAAGGCCTGAAGCTCAAGGTACAGGTTGACGAAAGCCTGCCTGATCGACTGCTTGGAGACCCTCTTAGACTGCAACAGATACTGCTGAATTTCGGCAATAATGCAGTCAAGTTTACCGAGCGTGGTGAAATATCGATCAGGGTTGTGCCTGTTGAAAACAGCAGTGGCAGGCTGTGCCTCAAGTTCAGCGTTGAGGATACCGGCATAGGACTGAGTCAGACACAACAGCTCAAGCTGTTTCGCAGTTTTGAACAGGCGGACGGCTCGACGACACGCAAGTATGGCGGCAGTGGTCTTGGGCTCGCCATCTCACGTCGTCTCGCCGAGATGATGGGTGGCAAGGTGGGTGTTGTCAGCCATGAGGGTGTTGGTTCTACCTTCTGGTTCGTGGTTGAGCTTGAGGCCGCCTCGGTACAGCCCGAAATTAAAGCCTCAGGACGTGCCGAAACGCGTAAAACCAGAGCTGATGCTCGGCATCATGTGCGTGAACTAAAGCAGCAATTAGAGGGCGCAAGGGTCTTGCTGGTGGAAGATAACGATCTGAATCAGGAAGTTGCCGTGGCGCTGCTGGAGCAGGTTGGCATAAAGGTGGATATTGCCGCAAATGGAGCAGAAGCACTGGAGGCTCTGGCACGGAAAGAGTACGACCTGATTTTAATGGATATGCAGATGCCGGTGATGGATGGTCTCACCGCAACTCGCAGGCTACGTAAGCAGGAGCAGTTCAGGGAGTTACCGATTCTGGCCATGACAGCCAGTGTATTGCCGGGAGACCGTGCGGCCTGTATGGAGGCCGGAATGAACGACTATCTGTCCAAGCCGATTGAGCCCGATCAACTGTGGCGTTGCCTGCAACGCTGGATCACCTCGGCTGATCAGAACAGCGGCATCAACAGGGTGCCAGATGACACAGTGCAGGTAGATGAAACAGTGTTGCCGGATATTGACGGCCTGGATACGGTGACCGGACTTACGCTGGCTCTGGATGACATGGATTTGTATCGTCGCCTGCTGCAAAGCTTTGTCAATGGGCACCGGGGCTTTAATGATCAACTCGGAACGGCCCTGCAGCAGGATGAAGCGGAACAGGCGATACGTCTGGTACACACCCTCAAGGGCAGTGCCGGTCAAGTGGGGGCCTCTACATTGGCGGCGCTGGCGCAGGACTATGAACAGCAGCTCAGGCAGGCGTACGAATCAAAAACCGCGCTGCCGGGCTTGAATCCGGCTCTGGCGGATGGTCTGCAGGTGTTGCTGGACCAGCTGACGGAGTTCTTTACCCCTGCCATTGCAAAACAGGCCGCAGCGGTAACATCTGACGGTGCATGGTCGGAATCCGACACCGCACTGTTCCTGCAGTTGAATACACTGCTGTCGACCGATGATTTCAGAGCGGGTCGTCTACTGGCAGATGAAGCTGACTGTTTTCGCCGACTGCTGGGCAAATATTATCCTGGGGTCGTAAAAGCGGCAGAAAGCTTTGATTTCGCGCGGGCGGCAGCATTGATGCAGGTGGCTGCCGGGAGTAAGTGATTTGCTTGCGCTCAAGTGTCACAAGTGTCATATTTATGGCATCTGTCAAAGCATGCTGTTACGTGTCGTGACACCGCGCAGCGAGGTTGAAAATGAAAACACTCACCACTGGTGATATTGCAAAAATGTGTGACGTTAATCTGCGAACCGTGATTCGCTGGATTGACCGTGGAGCATTGAAAGGATTCAAACTCCCCGGACGTGGCAACAACCGTGTCAGGGTTGAGGATTTTGTCTCATTCCTGCAGGAACACGACATGCCGCTTCCGGCGGAACTGGCCGGTGAAAACAATCGACGTGTTTTGATCATTGATGATGAAGCCGCAGTGGCCCGTTCCATCGCCCGAATCCTCAGATCTGCAGGTTACGAGACTGAGGCCGCGATGGATGGCTTTCAGGGAGGCAGCATGCTGGTCAAGTTTCAGCCGGCGCTGGTGACACTGGATCTGCGTATGCCGGGCATCAGTGGCTATGATGTACTTAAATTCATTCGTTCAACGCCTGAAACCGCTCATATTAAGGTGGTGGTGCTGTCGGCACTGGACCAGCAGGCGCTGCAGCGTGCACTGGACGAAGGTGCGGATGCGGTGCTGTCCAAACCCTTTGATAATCAGGCACTGACTGATGTGGTTGAACGCCTGCTGCCGGTTGCCACCACCGAACTGGCTTGAGTTTCAACTGCCTCTACAGGGAGAGGGGTCGCGCATGAATGCACCCGTGATCGTATTTGTCGACAACAGCTCAAGTGTGCTGAATGCCCTCAAGCGGATGCTGCGTTTAAGTCATCGTGACTGGGAGATGCATTTTTTCAGTGATCCCGTTCAGGCACTGGAGCAGTTGGCTGATCTGTTACCTTGGGTTATCGTCGCCGATCGCTGTTTGCAGGAGATGGACGGCATCGACTTCCTGCAACAGGCAGCGGCTGTTTCACCTCAGTCGGTCCGTGTGTTGTTCAGCGGCGATGCTAAGGTTGAGAGTGCGCTCAAGGCAACGGCTGCGGCTCATATGGTGATGCGAAAGCCCTTTGAGCGAGAGGTAATCGATGACCTGCTGACGCGCGCGCGGGTACTGCATCAGTTGCCCCTGAGCGAAGAGGCACGGGCGAGTCTTGGGTTGCTCGATGACATGCCGGTATTACCCGGTATCTACCAGCAAATTACCCAGGCGCTTGAAAAAGACGAACCTGATGTGGCTGAAGTGGCGGGACTGATCCGGCATGACCAGGTGTTGCTCAGCCGTGTTTTGCAGCTGGTCAACTCACCCTTTTTCGGTTTCACAACCCGCACCCATGACGTCGATGTGGCAGTCATGCGTCTGGGGCTGCAGACCATCCACAACCTGGTGCTGATTATTGAACTCTACCAGCCGGGTCAGGGCTCAAACGGTGATACCGGCAGTCGACTGATGCGCGAAGCTCTTTTGCTGGCCGAGCAGGTTGGTGTTCTGTGTGATGGCAGAGGTGTCAGCAAGGCTGGGCGCAATCTGGCGGTTATCAGTGCACTGCTTCATAACATTGGTCAACTTGTACATGTTGGTGGCGCGCGCGAGTACCCGCTTGTGGGCGCCTATCTGCTGGAGCTGTGGGGGTTTGAATCGGAGGTGATTGAAGCGGTTCAGCACCAGCTGGATGATGACTTGCCCGATGACTGTGATGTGGCGGTGGAGTTGCTGAATACAGCGCTCAAAATGCAACATGGTCACTCGGCAGTCTCACAGGAAGACGATGCCTGATGAGCAGCTCTGAACGGCAGCGTGATCAAAACGTATTTCGGGTACTCTGGAGTACCTACATCCGCAATGCTCTTATTCCGATCATCTTCATCGAACTGGCACTGATCGCCGCCTATCTCGCTACTAACTACATTATCCGTGAAGAAAACATCGCGACGATGCAGCGCAGTGCACAGGAGTCATTGCTGGAGACCGCCAAAATCGAGTCGGATGTGATCAGCAGCCAGCTGAACGGTGTTGCTGAAATGGCTGATCTGTTCGCGGCCCTGATCGGTCAGGCTTACGATATTCCACACGATGCCTCTGAAGAGGAGAAGTCTCGCTATACCCTCAGTGACAACGGTGTCTGGCATACACGGGCCGATACGCAAGGTGCGGCCATGTTCTACTCCTCCATTACTCAGGTGGGCGAGGCTGAAAAGCGCAAGGCCTGGCAGCTGGTACAGATCGATCCATTGATGAAGCAGCTTGTTAAAAGCAGCTCGCTGGTCACTCAGGCCTACATGAATACACACGATTCCATGAACCGCATCTACCCGCCGTTCGACGTGCTGGAGCAGTATCCGTTTGATCTCGATGTGCGTGACTACAACTTCTACTACGAAGCCGACGCCGAGCATAACCCCGAGCGCAAGGTGGCGTGGACCGATGTTTACATCGATCCCGCCGGACAGGGCTGGATGGCATCGGCCATTGCACCGGTCTATCGTCGCAATACCGATTTTCTTGAAGGCGTTGCCGGGCTCGATATCCGTGTTTCAGAAATCATCCGTCAGGTATTGGCGTTAAACCTGCCGTGGGACAGCTATGCCCTGCTGGTGGACAGCAGCGGCACCATTCTGGCGATGCCTGAGGCGGCTGAGCATGACTGGCAGCTGCAGGAGCTGACCGAACATGACTACGCCACGGCGATCAAACAGGACACCTTCAAGCCTGAAGCCTTTAACCTGTTCAAGCGACAAGACAGCCAGCTGCTGGCCGAGGGGATCAACGGTGCCAATGATGGCGTGGTCGCACTGGATCTGGCGGGGGAGCCCAAGCTGGCGGCCTGGTCACTGATCCCGGGTGCCGACTGGCATCTGCTGGTCGTGGCCGATCAGGCTCGGCTGTATGCCGAGGCCAACGCACTCAAGGCAAGGGTTGATCAGATCGCCATCGGCATGATTGTGGGTCTGCTCGCCTTCTATCTGCTCTTCATGCTGTACCTGTACCGCAAATCCCTGCAGGTCAGCCTGCGGCTGTCACAGCCGATGCGAGGCCTGAGGCGGATGATTCGTGCCATAGGGGATGGCCGTTACCGGCCTGAACCGGTTGCCACTGATATTACCGAACTGAGTTCGGTATCGGATGGTCTGCTTGAAATGGGCAAAACCCTTGAACAAAGTCGGTCGGAGCTGGACGAAGCGAACCGCCGGCTGGCTCGACTGAACCAGGTGCTGGAGGCCAGAGTCGAAGAGCGTACGCGCGAGTTGCGGAAAACCAATGTGGACCTGCAACATGAGCGTGAAGAACTGAATCGACTGATCACTGAGCTCAAGACGACTCAGGCGCAGCTGGTCCAGTCCGAAAAAATGGCATCAGTCGGTGTGCTGGCGACCGGAGTGGCTCACGAGATCAACAACCCACTGGCGTTTGTCAGTGCCAATGTCACCATTTTGAATGACTATGTGCCATCGCTCATGCGTTTGTATGAACGGGCTGCAGAGTTGGTATCAGAGCCCGATACCCGACACCTGAATGATGTTGAACAGCAGGAACATTACGCTGAGATAACGGACAGTATCAGCGACCTGCTGGCGGATTCCATCGAAGGTGTGCGGCGTATTCGACACATCACTGAAAGCCTGCTGGAATTCTCGCACTCAGGTGACACCGCCTGGCAGGATTGTGACCTGAACCACTGTATTGAAACCACATTGGTCATTTGTCGCCACGAATACAAATACAAGGCGCAGATTGAAACGGATCTGGACACCGAGCTGCCGCTGATTCAGGCGGTGCCGGCCCAGCTGAATCAGGTGATTATGGCGCTGATCGTAAATGCGGCTCAGGCGATCCAGAACGAAGGTGTGATTCGCATCACAACCCGTCAGTCCGATGGTGATGTCATTCTGGAAGTCTGCGATACCGGCTCGGGCATCACGCCGGAAAACCTGAGCCATATCTTTGAACCCTTCTTTACCACCAAGCAGCCGGGTGAAGGCACCGGACTTGGGCTGGCAGTTGCCTACGGCATCATCAACGCCCATCAAGGGCGGATAGAGGTTGAGAGTACGCCGGGTGAGGGCAGTTGCTTCAGTGTGGTGTTACCACTTCGGGACTGATACCGATTGAAATGGCATCCGAGAGTCTTTCAAGCCCGCACCCCTTCTGCAGATAACCATTGGCACCGCCGGCGAGACACTCGGCAACCACATGGTCTCGATCACGCCCGGTCATGATCAGAATGGGCGTATTGGGCAACCGGGCGCGGATGCGCGCTACACATTCAACACCAGCACCGTCAGGAAGATTCAGGTCCAGCATTACCAGATTCGGCTCAAATCCGTGCGCCATGAGCTGAATGCTGTCTTCAAGGGTTGGGGCCAGGCAGGTCTCAACCTGATCACCCAGCAGTTGCTGCAGCTGTAATTGAGCCAGCTGCGCACAGTCGCTGTCATCATCAATAATTAAAATTCTGTTCATGGCCTTATGCAAATAAAAGGCAGCGTATAGAACCAAGTCATGGTTTTACCCGTACACCAGTAAGCACATTTAACCTGGTTCCTCCGAGCCTGCGATGTATCAGGTCTTCCCAGGAGTAAATAATGTTCAACAGCACATCACGAATCGCTCAGAAGTCGCTGCAGCAAACCACCATAGCGGTCATTACCATTGATGACCAGAATCGGGTTATTTTTTACAACGATGCAGCCGAGCAACTCTGGGGGCACCCGCGTAACAGCGTTATCGGTCAGAATGTAAAAATGCTGGTGCCGCGGCAACATCAGAACAACCACGACCGCTATGTGAATCGTCACCGCAACGAGGGAGATGACCGCATCGTCGGCTCGGCCGTTGAGCTGGAGATTGAGCGCAAGGATGGCACCAATACCTGGATCAATATTACCCTCTCTCAGGTCAGTGTTGGCAAGCGCAAGTTCTACACGGCCTTTGCCCGCGACTGCTCACGTGAGCGGGAAGAGCGCTCGGCCACCGAACAGGTACTGGCGCAGGCCAATGATGCGGTTGTGACCATCAACGACAAGAACGAGATCATCTTCTGCAATCAGGCGGCCATCGACCTCTGGGGATATGCCCGTGATGAACTGCTGGGGCAGAACGTGCGCATGCTGGTCAGCCCGGAGCATCGCGGTAACCATGACAGCTATGTCAATCGCAATCGAGAGACCGGTGTTAACCGCATTATTGGCAAGCCGATCGAGCTGCCGGTGCACTGCAAGGATGGCCGTCAGAAGTGGGGACTTTTCACTCTGGCGCGAGTTGTTACGGGTGGCCGTGTACTGTTTACCGCGTTTGTGAAGGATGTGACCGATGATGTTAAACGGCGCGATGAGATCGCCATGTTGTCGCTGGTCGCCAATGAAACCAGTAACGCTGTTGTGATTACGGATGCCAAAGGCGGAATCGAATACGTCAACCGTGGCTTTACCCGTATGACTGGCTATGAGCTGGAGCAGGTCAGGGGACGCGTGCCGGGCAGTTTCCTGCAGGGGCCTGATACCAATCCTGAAACGGTTGCTCACATTCGTGACAGGCTTTCTCATGCAGAGCCCTTTTACGAAGAGATTCTGAACTACGACAGCCGTGGCAAGCCTTACTGGATTGCGATGTCGATCAACCCGGTGATGGGTGAGAACGGACGCATCAGCAAGTTCGTGTCGGTTCAGGCTGATATCACCAAAACCAAGCAGGAGGCCAAGGACTCGATGGAACGCCTGGCATTGATGGACGAAGCGCTGATGGTGGTTGAGTGGAGTCCGGACGGTAAACCGGTTCACTTCAATGAGCTGTTTTGCCAGCGTGCCGGTGGTCGTGAGGATGCCATGCGTGCCTGTAACAGCATCTGGTCACAGATTGGCAACCGGCGTCAGCAGCAAACCGACGCCGGCCAGATCAAGATGATCGTCGGTTTTGACGATCACCAGGGCGTAGCCCGCTCGTTTGATGCTCGCCTCTGTGAACTGAAGGATTTTGAAGGTCGGGTGACTCGCTATGTCATGTTCGGGGTCGACATTACGGACCGTCAGGCCGCGGTTAAAGAGACCAATCAGGCGATGGAGGAGCTGCTGTCTGTCGGTGAAGAGATCGGCAACATCATCGGCAGTATTTCCGGTGTGGCTGACCAGACCAACCTGCTGGCACTGAATGCGGCCATCGAAGCGGCACGGGCGGGTGAAGCCGGCAGAGGCTTTGCCGTGGTGGCATCCGAGGTGCGCAACCTGGCCGGGCGTTCATCCGAGGCGGCTGATCAGGTAGGCAAGCTGGTCGCGGCTACCCGTGACCGGATTGATCAGCTCGCCAGCTCCCTGGACAAGATTGCTGACTAACCTCAGGGAGGGAAACGAGTGTTTTAAATACTCTTTATTCCTTCATGAAAGCTCATTAAGCTGTCATTCAACTAAGACAAGTTTAAGGCTACCTTGATGTCAGGCTCCCAGCGAAAACCAAACACAATTGCACTGGTCGGAATCGGTGCGTCCGCTGGCGGTCTGGAGTCACTCACACGTCTGGTGTCCGAGATGTCGCCGAAGGCGCATCTGAGCTTTGTTATTCTGCAACACCTGTCTCCGTCTCATCGCAGCATGATGGCGGAAATTCTGGGGCGTGAGACCACGCTTGAAGTGATCGACCTTGAAGATGCCACCGAGCCGCAGGCCGGTGTTGTCTATGTGGTACCCTCCAGCTACAACGCCAGCATACTCAACGGCCGCTTGCACCTTCATCCAGCCGAGCCTGAGAGGGTGCCCAAACCCTCGATCAATGAATTCTTCATCTCTCTGGCGGCTGAAAAGGGGGAATCGGCCGTTGGCATCGTACTATCGGGTACCGGCTCTGATGGCACTGCCGGACTGAGGGCCATTCAGGCAGCCGGCGGTATTACCATTGCTCAAACACCGGACTCGGCGAAATATCCGGGCATGCCTGAGTCAGCCATTGAAGCCGGTGTTGCCGATTTCGTCATGACCCCGGAGCAGATCGCGGAGCGTCTTCCCCGGCTGGTGCCGGAGCGCAGTGAAGAACCCGTGGCCGAATCAGCCGTCAGTCAGTTACTGACACTGCTGAAGCAGCGCTGTCAGGTTGATTTTTCCGGCTATAAGGCGGGTACCCTGGCACGGCGCATCCGCAGAAGAGTGGTGGCAACAGGCCATCAGGAGACCCGCGAGTATCTGCAGTGGGTGGAGGCTCATCCGGAGGAGCTGGAGCTGCTCTCCCGCGATATTCTGATTTCGGTGACCTCCTTCTTTCGCGACAAGGAAGCCTTTGCTGCCCTGAAGGAGAAGATCGGGGCGATCTGTGATGCGCGGCAGAATGACGAGGAGATCCGTGTCTGGGTGGCCGGTTGCGCCAGCGGGGAAGAGGCTTACTCCATCGCCATCGTGTTTGCACAGGTGCTGGGTGAGCGGGTGATATCTCAGCCGCTGCAGATTTTTGCGACCGATATTGACGAAGATGCGCTGAACACGGCAAGGCGTGGCCTTTATCCGGCCGCTGCTCTGGCATCGCTCTCGCCTGAGGTGCTGCAGACGTTCTTTCGCCCGGCGCACAAGCATTATGAGGTCAGTAAACGACTGCGCGACATGATTGTGTTTGCCCGCCATAACCTGGTGGATGACCCGCCCTTCTTGCGCCTCGACCTGATTACGTGCCGCAATGTACTGATTTATTTCGATAATTCGCTGCAGTCACGGGTGCTGCAGCGCTTTCACTTTGCCTTGCGTGACCCCGGTTTCCTGTTTTTGGGCCGGTCAGAAAGCGTGGCGCAGGCAGAGCAGCTGTTCAGTCCGGAAAACCGTCGTGAGCGCTTGTTTCGCAAGCAGGGAGCCAGTATTCCCATGCCGGTGCTGGCAACTCGACCAAAGGTGCAACCACCGCCCGGACGTCAGCGCAATGACCACCTGCAACTGCTTTTGGATGCTTTAACCCGCCACCTTAACGCCACGCTTGCACTATGCGACAGTCATGGACGTATTCTGCACACCGCAGGTGATGTCGAGCTGTTTTTCCGGTTCCCCTCCGGCAGTACTGAAACCACCATTTCCGATGTTGTAGTCGAGCCTTTTCGAGGTGAGGTGATGGCGCTGTTGCATCGCTTCGGCAAAAACCGACAGCTGCAGCAGGGAAGACCACGCGCCTTTGCTGAGCGCCAATGCCAGGTCAGTGTGATTGCCGTAACACCGCACCAGGAAAGTGCCTGTGTGGTGATGATCAGTGATGTACTCATTGGGCGGCAGCCAGAGGTTCTGAAAAATGTTTCCGAACTGTTGCCCCAGGCCGAAATGGCTGAGGAGCTGAGCGCCACGCGAGAGCACCTGCAGGCGCTGATTGAAGAGCTGGCGACAGCCAACGAGGAGATGCAGTCGCTCAATGAAGAGGCGCAAGCCTCGAATGAAGAACTGCAGGCGACCAACGAGGAGCTCGAGGCCGCCAATGAAGAGCTTCAGGCGACCAATGAAGAACTGGTCAGCCTGAATGAAGAGATGAACGTCAAAACCAGCGAGCTGAGTCAGCTCAACAGTGAGTACACGCATCTGTACGACTCACTGGACTTCCCCATTCTGGTGTTTGACAACGATGGCTGTCTGCGACGCTTTAATGCCCCGGCAGGGCGGCGTTTCAACCTGCGTCCCACCGCTGTCATGCAGCATATCGACCGCATCCGCCTGCCCGAATTTCTGCAGCCGGTCCGAGAGCTGATGCAGTATGTCATCAGCCATGGTGACCGTGAAGAAAAGCTGCTGACTGCAGAAGGGCGGTCGTTGCAGCTCACGGTTACGCCGGGGCTGGATACACAGGACCGAATCCAGTCGCTGGTCGTAACGCTGGTGGATATTACCGAGATTGCCAAAACGCAGTCGGCACTCAAGGAGTCTCAGGCTCAGCTGAACACCCTGATGGAAAACAGCACCGTGCTGATGGCGATGAAAGACCTGTCAGGACGGTATCAGTTTGCCAATCGGCGCTTCCTTGAAGCCTTTGCACTTGATCCCGACGGTTATCAGGGCAAGAGCGATTTCGAACTGTTTCCGGAGCTGTTTGCCGGCAGTGTCTGGACCTGTGACCTGGAAACGATGCGCAGCGGGAAAATCGCCGAAGCGGAGCATATCTGGGAGTTTGGTGGGCGCAGGCGGGTATTCCGCACGGTGCATCAGGTGTTGCGCAACAGTGCGGGGCACCCCGGCGTCATCATCACCGAGTCCGAGGACGTAACGGCTCGCCAGCATGCCGAAAACCAGTTGCGCATAGCGGCCCGGGTATTCGAGCAGTCTGGTGAGGCCATTGTCGTGACGGACGAGAGTGGCATGATTCAATCGCTGAACGAGGCGTTTACCCGCATAACCGGCTACGAGCCTGAAGATGCCCTCGGGCGGTCGGTGGGTCGACTGCTGAAGTCAGGACGCCACAGCAAGGACTTCTACGAGCAGATGTGGTCAAACCTCAACCGGCAAGGTTATTGGCAGGGCGAGATCTGGAACCAGCGCAAGAACGGGCAGGTTTTTCCTGAATGGCTCACCATTAACCGGGTGTCCAACGAGGCCGGTGAAACCGAATACTTCGTTGCGGTTTTTTCGGATATTACCAATCTCAAGGACTCGCAGCGCAAGGTCGAATTCCTCGCGACCCACGATACGCTGACCAACCTGCCAAATCGAAACCTGTTTCAGGACCGGCTTGAATACTCGATCGCTCAGTCCCGCCGGCACCAGAGCAGCCTCGCGCTGCTGTTCCTTGATCTGGACAACTTCAAGGCGGTCAACGATACCCTGGGGCATCATGCCGGGGACGAACTGCTGATCGAGGCGGCGGATCGTCTGCGGGCGGTCATTCGTGATGTGGATACCGTTGCTCGACTGGGTGGTGATGAGTTCACCGTCATTCTGACCGAATGCAGCGTGGAAGATGCCGAGTTTATTGCCATCCGTATTCTCAACGAAATGAGCCGCAGTTTCATGGTGCAGGAGCGCAAGGTGTTTGTGTCGGCCAGTATTGGCGCGGCGTTTTATCCGGAGGATGCTGAAGACAGCGCAGGCTTGCTCAAGGCCGCGGATACTGCCATGTACCGGGCCAAGGAAAGTGGTCGAAATCGCCTGCAGCTGTTCAAGCCTGAGCACCGTGTCCACCTGCTGCAGCAGGCTGCAATCGAGAGCGCTCTGCATGAAGCGCTGCTGCATGAAGAGCTGTATCTGGTCTATCAACCCAAATTTGATGCCCGAGAGCCAGCGCGCGTGGTGGGGGCTGAGGCCCTGCTGCGCTGGGAAGACAAAACCCTGGGGCCGGTCAGTCCGGCGGACTTCATCCCTGTGGCCGAAAAAAGCGGCTTGATACTGGAAGTGGGACGGCTGGTTGAGCGTCTGCTGGTACGTCAGTTGGCGCAGTGGCGGCTGGATGGTATCGCCTGCCCACCGGTGGCGATGAATGTCAGTGCACAAAGTTTTCGTGAGCAGGATTTTGCCAAGCGGCTGCATTTCCTGCTGGAGAGCAGCGGTCTGAGCACGCGTGACATTCAGGTAGAAATTACCGAAAGCTCTCTGATCACCTCCGGCACGGAAGAAACTTCTGATCTCTACCACCTCAGAGAGCAGGGTATAGAGCTGTCGATTGATGACTTCGGCACCGGCTATTCGTCATTGAGCTATCTGAAACGTCTGCCCCTGGCTGAACTGAAAATTGACAAGAGCTTCGTGGATGGGCTCGGTACAGACGAAAACGATGAAGCAATCGCCAGAGCCATTCTGGGTATGGCCAAGGCACTTGGGCTCAGGACTGTCGCCGAAGGGGTTGAAACTGAGCAGCAGCTGGCGTGGCTGCAGCGTGAGGGGTGCAACTACATTCAGGGCTACCTGCTGTCCAGGCCGTTACTGCCAGAAGCGTTTATCGAAGTGTTGCTGAAGTCTGAAACGGCAGCCGATGAGAGGGAGGTGTGAACCATGGAGCAAAGCAACCGAGGTTTTCTGGCTGATTGTGAAAAAGAGCAGTTGCACGCCAGTGGTGCCATACAGTGCTCCGGTGCGTTGCTGGTGTTGAATGCGGCCCTGGAACCAACCCACTGGTCAGCCAACTTCAAACACCTGACGGGGATGGCGCCGGCGGATATGCAAAGGCTGTTGCAGCGGGAAAAACAGATCCCCGCCATCAGGAGCCTGTCTGAAACACCCGGCAGCCGACTGTATGTTGAGGCGGCTATTGAACCTGAAGCGGGGCTGTTGGATCTGGTGATCAGCCGTGGTGAAGATCACCGGGTCATGCTTGAGTTCCTGCCGGCAGACACATCGCGGTTCACACCCGCCTGGATAACCCCTCCCGAAATGAAATCCATTGTCGATACGGAGCAGCTGCAGCAGCTGCGCAGGGATTTGACCGCCTGGGTGGCCGAGGTAACCGGTTTTGAGCGGGTGATGTACTACCAGTTTCTTGAAGGTGGTGATGGCGAGGTGGTCGCGGAAACCTGTGATGAACGTTGTCACGGCAGCTACCTTGGACTGCGTTTTCCCGCCAGTGATATCCCGCAAATAGCCCGCAGCATTTATCTTCAAAACCCATGGCGTGTGATCTCGGACGCAGCAGCCGAATCCGTACCGCTGCAGGGTGAGGGCCGTACAAACCTGACCTGGTGTGATCTGCGCAGTGTGTCGCCGGTCCATGCGGTCTACATGCAGAATATGGGCGACAGGGCGTCCTTCTCCCTGCCCGTCACCACGGGGCAGGAGCTGGAGGCGTTGATCGCCTGTCACAGCTCTTTGCCCGGAGCCCTGCCCCTCGCACGGCTGAAAGCCGTTCATGAAGCGGTGCGCAGCTACAACATGCTGCTGCGTGATTTCAGGTCACGTACCCGTGTGCGCCTCGTGGATGAGATTACGCGGACAATCCGGCGTGAGCTGGAGCATCAGGCCGGCGATGCCGAAGCATGGCAGTATCTGAGCCATTGGCTGTTGCGCGAGTTTGAAGCCGACGCGCTGGTGTGGTGCCAGAATGGTCAGGTTACAGCCGCAGGCGTGGCCGTTGAACAGGAGCTGATCAGGCAGCTCGATGAGTGGTTCAGCAGGCACTGCCAGGAGCTGGTATTCATCGAAGATCACTTGAGGAACACGCTTTCTGCCGATGTGTTGACCTCGATTGCCGGGGCTGCAGGTTTGAGGTTTCGACGTAAGGGAGAGACTGCCGCTTCCCGGCTTTACCTGCTGCGATCAGAGCAGGTGGAAGATGTTTCATGGGGAGGCAATCCAGACAAGCCAGTGGAGCACCATGACGGTGTACTGGGCATAGCGCCGCGGCGCTCGTTTGCCAAATGGGTGGAAAAAAGGCTGGGATACAGTCGTGCCTGGGGTGGTACGACCCGCCTGAAACTGTTGCGTCTGAGAGATGAACTGCAGCGATTTGAAGGCGCGCTGCCCTGTGATGCTGCAATCGAAACAGATGCCGAATGAAGATCAGGCAGACGCCGCTACACACATTTTTTTAAGGTTTTCGAGCTTTTCCAGGAACTGAAAGGAGGTGTGTTCAGCCAACGGGGTATCATGAGTTATTCGGGTCTCAAGCCATGACTCACACGCCTGTGCTGCATTGTGGAGGTCATGACACTGATAACAGGCAGCAGCGCCTGAAAGCTTATGTAGCTCGCGGTGCAGCAGTTCCATGTTGTGTGCCTGAAAGGCATCGCCGTGATCGATACAGGAAGCCGTCAGCTCATTGATGCGTTCCAGCCGGTTGGGTAGTCCACTTAGAAAGGCTTGCTGCAGCTGTGCAAAATTGTCGAGCATCAATCTCTCCGGAATTGCCATAGGCTGCTCGTTGTATCCAATATGCCCCTGGTGCTAGTGTGGTAAAGAGATGAAACAACACATAACGTACAGTAGTCGAACAATGCTCAGGGTTGCAATCGTAGAAGATGATATGGATCAGGCCCGCCTGTTTGCACTTTGGCTGAGCCGGCAGGGCTATGACGTTACGTTATTTGTCACCGGTGATCTGCTGATCGAAGCCCGTATTCTAGGACGCCAGCATTTTGACCTGGTATTGATGGACTGGATGCTGCCTGGCCGAAACGGCCTTGAAACCATGCATGCGATCACCAACAGCAGTGATATTCCCGTAATTTTTCTGACAGGTAAAAAACGGGATCAGGATCTTGCCCAGGCGCTGAATGCTGGTGCCGATGACTTTATCACCAAACCCGTGAGTGAAACGGTGCTTCTGGCACGGGTGCAGGCCGTACTGCGCCGCTACGATAAGGCACTTAACCCTGTTTCCAGCCTGATTATCAGCACATTTGATAACGTGCTGTGTTTTGGTGAGCAGAAGCAGAACCTGACCGGCAGCGAGGCCAAGCTCATGCAACTGTTTATTCAGAATGAAGGGACGCTGCTTAACCGGGAAGATCTTGCCGATAGCCTTTGGGGTGATGCCTCCAGAGCGGACGATGGCAGGGCGCTGGACCTTATTATCAGCCGGTTGCGAAAAAAACTGCAGGCGCTGGAACCAACGCCTGCCAGAATATCCAGCCGTTACGGTCAGGGCTATGTGTTTGAGAAAGTGGCTGAATGACGTACGCGCAGGATTCAGCCGGCCGGTCTTCCAACTCTTATGCTTCACAAGGTTTCAACCCGTACCCGCAGTGGGCGCTGCTGATTGGCGGGCTGCTGCTGATCGGGTTGATTCTGCTGTTCCATTTTTACACCACCCATACCCGCATCTGGGCCAATGAGCAACAACGCCTGAGCGATCAGGCCGAAGCCATGCGGCACAATATCGAGTATCAGCTCACCGCTGTTCATAACGTATTGATGGATATGCGCGAGAATTTGGCACCCCAGGTTTTGAGCGTTAAGTCAGGTATCGGGGTGCAACATGTTTCGACTCAGAACCTGGTGGCCAAGCTGAGCATCATGCCGGGTGTCAGAACCCTGGGCATTGTCGACCGTGATGGAGTGATGGTTGCCAGCAGCCGAGCAGCCATTATTGGCGAAAATTACAGTGATCGCGACTATTACCAGGCGCCTCGTGCCCATCAAGGCGTGGATGTGATCTAGTGGGGTAATTGTCCCTGGAAGGGTAAGCGGGATATTCCGATTAATTATGGGAGATTATGGGCCGCAGGCTAGAGGCAACGGGGGCTTTGGAGGGTCTGAGGATTTTCAGTGACATGTTAGCGAGTGGATCGATTTAGCGCAACGCTAACGCCAGTGATCAGATGTAGCGCGTTTATTGGCATAATATAAGCGTAAAGTGCGCCCCACCAATTGAAATGCGATTCTTGGGCATCCTGCCCGTTAGACGTCCTTCCCGATCCAAACAACCCGCCCAATCACTTCCAGGTCGTCCGCCTCGCTCGGTTCGACGAGCTGCTCCTTATACTCTTTGTTATCGCTGAGCAGCAGGATGCCTTTGTTCCAGAGCGTCTGCACACGTTTCACAATCAGGTGATGATCCGTACGAATCACATAGATAGAGCCGTCTGTCAGTTCACGCTGGCTGGTGTCGATCATCAGCGTGTTGTTATCGCTGATCGTCGGCTCCATGGAGTCGCCCTTGGCAAATACCAGAACCAGGTCCTTTTCGTTTAGGCCCCGGAACCGCAGCCACTTGCGGCGGAATGCCAGCTTCCTGGATGGTTTCTCATTCCCTGGTAAATAACCCACACCCGCCGCCACTTGGATGCTGTAGCCAGGGATCAAGGCAAACTCTTGGCTCAGTTCATATGCATCACCATCAGAACTAAGGCGCTCGATAAGTGACGCGACGAAGTCCTGATCCTCAGGCATTGCAAAGGCTACAGTGCGTATCAA
This sequence comes from Marinobacterium sp. MBR-109, assembly GCF_040547565.1. Classification (NCBI taxonomy): domain Bacteria; kingdom Pseudomonadati; phylum Pseudomonadota; class Gammaproteobacteria; order Oceanospirillales; family Oceanospirillaceae; genus Marinobacterium; species Marinobacterium sp. MBR-109. Next base: position 70,005 of record NZ_JBEPPZ010000005.1, on the reverse strand, counting down.
CTCTTGGTCGAATGAATTCAGCCCATTACTATTTGCAGCCCTTTGTGCAACTAATCCCGCGTTCCTGACCCGCTCCCCAACCTCCTGGAAGCGCGCTTCATTACGTTCTGCAGCTTCATTGTCACCTGTGCGTTCCAGATAGATGTCTTCTCGCTGCTTCTCTGTATCACTCAGGGCATTCAAACGCATGGTGCCTTGACCATCAGCAACCCACGCCAAACTAACGCCCACAGGTCGACACAGATTAGAGATCACTACGAAGCCTGGTTGGCTCTCTCCGCGCATGTAGCGTGAAAGCATGTCTGTTGAAACCCCTGCAGCCTCTGCTGCAGATTTTCTTGATCCGTACAGGTTCACCACTGTCTTGATGCGGGTTGCAAGTTCTTCCTGAGAACTTGCAACAGAGTTTACTCTTTCATTCATATCTCTAACCGCGCAAATAGTCTTTTTAGAACAACGGCTTAAAGAGCATATGCGGCAAATGGCCGATAATATGAACTTTAAACTAGAACAAACTCTTGAAATGTGAAGAATATCTGAGCTATATTGCTCTCACGGATGGCGCAGATATGCACCTCAGAAAGACTTCACATATCAGGAGCAAAAAAATGAGCAACAACAATGCTGCCCATAAGAAGCATGACTGGCACCCGGCTGACATCCGGGCTGCCATCATCAAAAAAGGCACAACTATGGCTGAGCTTGCCCGCCACCATGGTTATGCCAGCGCTACACCCTTCTCTAATGCGATGAAGACATCTTATCCAAAGATCGAGCGCATTATTGCAGATTTTCTCGGTTTGCGCCCAGAGGATATCTGGCCCTCGCGCTATGAGAAGAAGAAGGTGGACTTCAGAACTCCTCCTGTCAAACGGACCCGCGCTGCCTGACTTCATATCGTGCCTCCTTTTTTATTTCAGCCTAGAGCTGAGGTGAAGAAACAAACAGAGGCAGAGACAGTATTTGTTTGGAAGAAGGTATGAATGTTATGGCACAGAACCGTAGGCGAAATTGGAAACAGTTGCAGGCAACCAGCATGACTCATGCGATGGAGCTGTGTGTCCATCATGCCCAGCATGTGCTGAATCGCTCAGTAGAGCAGCTCGCCGAACTGATGGGAGAGGCCAGCCACAACACCTTGTACAAGTGGTTGGCGACCGGACGCATGCCTGCAGTTCAGATTCGTGCGTTTGAGCATGCATGTGGAATCAACTACGTAACGCGTTATTTGGCCCACAGTGACGAACACCTGCTGGTGAGAATGCCACTGGGGCGAAAGCCGGAGCACCGTGAACTCAATGAGCTGAACGTCGCTGCGAATACAGCCATCAATGAGCTGTTTAAGTTCTATGAAGGCGAGGTGGAAGCTGGACAGACCATTTCAGCCCTGACGGCTTTGATTGAAGACCTCGCACATCAGCGCGGTAACGTTGAAAAATTCCGTCAGCCGGAGCTTCTGGGAGGTGATGCATGAAGATGTACTTCACCCTCAGAGGGCTTGCTGTAGCCAAGCTGCCTGGCTTGCCAACAACAGTTCAGGGCTTGAGCAAGTTGGCCAAGCGTGAGAACTGGGAAGCTCAACAGCGGATGGGGCAGGGCGGCGGCTATGAATACCACATCAGCAACCTGCCCTATGAAGCGCGCAAGGCGTTAGAGGCTCAGATTGCAGGCGAGATGTTAACGCGTATCTGCGAGTCGCCACGCCAGCTGGCACCTGTGACCGCAACGCTATCGAACGTACCGATGACGCACCGCCAGCGTGCTGCTGCTGATGCCCGCGCCACCATCATCAACGCCATCAATGAGATGTGCAGCCAAGGTGTTACCCAAACGGCCGCGCTCACGACTCTTTTGACACAGGCCGAAACCGGCCAGCTGCAGGCGTTGAACCCAGTGCTGGACAAAGCCCTGCAGATGGCAAAGGACAGCCGTGGCCGCAGCAACGGCACACCATACCCCAGCGTTCGCAGCCTTAAGCGCTACCTGGGCAAGGATGTGAAAGAGCTGGCGCCCAAGAAGCGGGAAAAGGACATGGCACCACCGCCCTGGGCCAATGACTTCCTGATGTGCTGGCAACGGCCTGAAAAGCCGTCGGTACAGCATGCCTATCGTGAGTTCCTATCGAAATGGGATAGCGAAGAGGACGCACCCAGCATTCATGCAGTGCGCCGTTTCATCGGCAAGATGGGGCGGGTTGCCCAACAGCACGGTCGTATGGGTGCCCGAGAGCTGAAGAACGTCATGCCCTTTGTCCGCCGTGACTTCAGTCAGCTACTGCCGGGGGACATTTACAGCGCAGACGGTCACACCTTCGATGCCGAGGTGCAGCACCCCCTGCATGGCCGTCCTTTCCGGCCAGAGGTCACCACCTGGATCGATATCGCAACCCGCAAGGCTGTGGGCGTATCGGTCGCGCTGGCCGAGAGCGGCATAGCGGTACTGGATGCCTTGATCGACTCCTGCGGCAAAGCGGTACCGGCGGTGATCTATGTCGATAACGGCTCCGGTTACTGCAACGCCATGCTGAAGGATGAAGCAGTCGGCGTGATGGCACGTCTGGGTAGCACCATGACCCACTCGCTGCCCTACAACTCGCAGGCTCGCGGTGCGATTGAACGCATCCACCAGACGTTGTGGGTCGACGGCGCCAAGAGTCTGGCCGGTTACATGGGAGCCGACATGGACCGGGAAGCCCGCCACCAGCAGTTCAAACTGAGTCGCCAAGCCATGAAAGGTGGTCGTCAGACCCTGATGCCTTGGGAAGACTTCATGGACTGGGTACACGCTCGCATGGACTGGTACAACGACCGGCCCCATTCCAGCCTGCCGAAGCTGACGGATGCCAGCGGCAAACGCCGTCATGCCTCACCGAACGAAGTGTGGCAGCAGCACCTGGATAACGGGTGGGTACCGATGACACTGACCGGCGATGAAGCGGCTCAGATCTTCCGCCCGCGCGTGATCCGCAAGGCGCTGCGTGGCGAGATTCGAGTGTTCAACAACATCTATTTCAGCCAAGAGCTGACCGAGTGGCACGGCGAAGACGTGGCTGTGGCCTACGACCTCAACAACGCCGAACACATCTGGGTATTCGATCTGGAACATGACCGCCTGATCTGCCGTGCCGAGTGGAACGCCAACCGCACCGATTACATGCCGATGAGCGTTATCGAGCAGGCCCGAGAGAAACGCTACGAAGGCCGACTGCAACGTATCGAGAGCAAACGACAGGAGATCGAAGAGGAGCGCCGTGGCCGTCCGCTGCTGGAGCATGACGAGAGCATCAGCCTGGGCGCTTTGGGCAGCATAAACGGAGAGCTGATCCAGCATCAGCTGAAGAAGCGTGCCCAGCCAGAGCTTGTCAGTGCTGAGCCCTTGAGCCGATTTGAAGCCATGAGCCCAACAGAGCGATATGCCCTTCACTCTGCTTATGCACAGGGTAAACGGGAGATCCCCGCAGGTGATCAGCGCTGGTTCAAAACCTACGCCAAAACGGCTGAATACCGCTCATTTAAACGTCGAGAAGAAGAACTTGAGGAGTGGGGACCAGCGGCTGCAATCCGCTGACCCCCGATATCACGAGGAGTGACTGAGAAATGATGAATGACAACACCCAACCCGTCAACGGCGTTGCCGACACCGCAAACCTTGGTTTGTGTGATATCGCCCTGGAGCGGGCACTGGATCGCACCGGTAGCCTGCCTGGCATGGTCTGCATGTTTGGCCCCAGCGGCTTTGGCAAGTCGGTGGCTGCTACCCATGTGGCCTGCCGCCGCCGGGCCTACTACGTCCAGGCCAAGAGTGTGTGGACCAAGAAGCACACGCTGACGGCCATCCTGCATGAAATGGGGATGCAGCCGGCGAAGACCATCCCGGAGATGCTGGACCAAGCAGCGGCTGAGCTGGCCGTTAGCGGTCGCCCCCTGATCGTCGATGAGATGGACCACCTGGTGGAAAAGAACCTGGTCGAGTTGATCCGTGACCTCTACGAGACCAGCCAGGCCGCGATCCTGCTGATTGGCGAGGAACAGCTGCCCAACAAACTGAAAAAGTGGGAGCGCTTCCACGGTCGCATATTGAGCTGGGTACCGGCGCAACCGGTCACGCTGGAGGATGCGCGCAAACTATCCCCCTTGTACGCCCCTGAAATGGAACTGGCGGATGACCTGTTGCAGCACCTGGTGGAGATCTCGGGCGGAAGTGTTCGCCGAGTAGCCGTCAATTTGGAATTGATCCATGACACGGCAGGTCAGGCCGGAGTCGACTACTTCGATCGACACTCCTGGGGACGTCGTGAGCTGTATACCGGTGAAGCGCCGAAGCGGAGGCTCGCATGACAGCAGCGCAGCAGAAAACACACCGAAAGCCTGTGCAAATGGAGCTCGTAGGCGGCAAACCTGCCCGTCAACGAGTTTGGGAACAGATCCGGCTGCACCGTGAGCGGTTCCAGATCTACACCATTGCGCGACGAGCCGAAGCGGAGGATGAAACCGTGAAGACTTACCTCCAGTGCCTTGAGAAAGGCGGCTATGTGGTCAAGTTGACCGCCGAGAAGTTCGAATTTGCTGATTATCAGCTGGTCCGTGACACCGGCATAGAGGCGCCAAGGCTGACCCGCGATGGGCAACCTGTCACCCAAGGTATGGGGCAAGAGTCCATGTGGCGCTGCCTGCGCATGTTAGGAGCGATGGATGCTCGACAGCTGGCTATGCACGCATCCAGCTCTGGCTTTGAAGTCAAAGAGACTACCGCCCGCCGTTACGTTAAAGCACTGAAGCGAGCTGGTTACCTGCAAGTGGTACAGCCCTGTAACCGCCACCGGGGCAAGTTGGAAGTTATTCAACTCATTCCCCACATGAACAGCGGCCCACGCCCACCCCAGATCCAACGGGTGGGGGTGGTGTACGACCCCAACTGGAACAAAGTCATGCACGCTGATGAACCGGAGGAAATGCTGTGAATACCGTCGATATCAGCGCCTGGGGCGATAACCCGCCCGAGTTTATCCGAGTGCTGGCCAACCTGGTGAAAGAATCAGGCAGTAATGCTGCTGCAGCGCGTCGCCTGGGGATTAACCGGGCGAGCGTCAGCACCTTGTTGGCCAACAAGTACCCGGCCAGCACCGACAAAATGGCGCAGGCCATTATGGCCTGGTCCTCGCTGGTTGAGTGTCCGGTGTTGGGTGCCATTACCGGCGATCAGTGCCAAACAGAGCGCAACAAACCTTTTGTCGGCAGCAATCAGATGCGGATTCGTCTGTTTCGCGCCTGCCGCAGCTGCCCCCGTAACCCTGAATGTGGGAAGTCCCGTCATGGATAAGAACCTGCAAAACCAAACCGTTAGCGAGCACATGGCCAAAGCCAGCCTTGCCATGCGCACCCTGCAGGCACTGGGCCTGACCGTTTTGAACATCAGCGGGATCGGCGAACGCCCCCGCATCCAGATTATCCCCGGAGCAGGCTGCAACCAGCTGCATCCGGGCTACCGCCGCCGGCTGGTCAACGATGGCCGCCGCTATACCGAACGCGTGGCAGACGTATCCGGCTGCCTGGTGACATGGGAGGAACGCACGTGAGTTACCACATCATCAATCTGGCCCAGACCCGCATGCAACAGCAGCTGGTGTTTTGGGGCGTAGGCAGCGAGCCGGACACCACCGACCCGCGCCGGGCCCTGATCGTGAACGAGGAGTACCTCAACCGCAACCTGGAACGCTACGACAACGGCCGCACCACCCGCGCCATATTAACCCGCGTTGTTGAGAACCATACCGGCGACTGGCGCGAGCTGGTTGGCTGGCCGGTACCGGAACACGAATTGGAACAGACAGGAGATGCCGCATGAACCATGCCGTACAGCAACACATTCCCGAGGGTTGCATGAAGGATAGTAAGGGCCGTTGGGTGCCAGTTGAGACCATCAGCGATATCGATATGGTGCGCCATGAACTGGTGAATGAAATCGCCCGCAAAGCGCAGGAACTGCAGCAGGCCATGCGTGACTTCAAGATGAACACCCTGGGCGATGTGGAAGCCTTTATCGACCTGTCTGCCGAGAAGTATGGCGTCCAGATCGGGGGCAAGAAGGGCAACGTTACTCTGGTCAGCTTTGATGGCCGCTACAAGCTGCAGCGTGCCATTCAAGAAAGCATCAGCTTTGACGAGCGCCTGCAGGCCGCCAAGGCCCTGATCGATCAGTGCATTCACCGTTGGGCCCAGGGCAGTGCCGCTGAAATCCGTGCGCTGGTGGAACATGCCTTTCAGGTCGACAAGGAAGGCAACATCAGCACCGGCCGTGTGCTGGGTCTGCGCCGCCTGTCGATCGACGATGAGCAATGGAATCAGGCCATGACCGCCATTGCCGACAGCATCCAGATTACCGGCAGCCAGACCTACATCCGCCTGTATGAGCGTGTGGGTCAGTCTGACCAGTGGCGCGCTATCCCACTGGATCTGGCCAAGCTCTGAGGTGCCGCCATGAAAATGACCACGACTGAACAGTTAGCCCGGCAGGTGTCGTTCTTGGCCCAACTGACAGAGCAACAGGCCAACTCGGCCATTCAAGCCATGGGCAGCAGCATCCTGGTTGAAATACGCCAGGGGCGTGCTGTCGAGCTGCAAGGCTTCGGCCTGTTCGACATGGCACCGCGTAAGGATGGCAGCAACGGCATCCGGTTTCGTCAACACAACAACGTGCGGGAGGCACTGAACCCATGAACATTCAACTGCCAGTGACTGAAAGCGAAGTCCATGAACTGCTTGCCTGGAGTGAAGAGCATGTGGACGGCGGCACCACCGACCACGAAAGCGGTACCTACGAAGAAGGTGTTTGCGACGCCATCCGCTGGATGATGGGCCTGATTCACTCACGACCAGACGAGGTGTGATATGGCAATTACAAAAGAACAGTGGAGCGCAATCGAACAGGAGATGAAGGGCTCCATGGGGCGGGTAGTGCTGAAACTTGAAGGCCGACAGCTCAGCCTGGAAAAGCGCTTAATTACTGAGAACCAGCTCGCCATCTTGGTGTATATCGATGGCACGATCAATCCTGGTTGGGGCTGGGAAGGCAGCGATCATTTTGAGCCGTTTGTTAAGCGTGTGTGGCGTCAGAGCACCAGGTCTGTGTACAAGCCCAGCGAGCAGGCACGCATCATCAAAAACTTGGGTAAGCGCTTGGTGAAGAAGACCTTTCCAGACATGGACAAAAAGCTGCATTTCTGGATGCCCTACTTCAAGACGTCTGCATCCATGCGCCGAGTCCTGCAGAAAAACAAGGAGATAGAGCTGGTCAGTATCGGCTACGTAGCTGAAACAGCATAAGCGAAACCTGCTGGGCCTATCGGCTTCAGCAGGTCTACCGGGCGTGGTTGCCCGGTACTGATGAGCAGCCAACAAGGAGAAACCTAATGCGCAAATCTGACCAGGTAGACGCCATGACCCAGGCTATGAAAATCGAATACGACCGAGCTGTCAGCAAAGCCGATGTAAACGCCTTTCTGGATGCCTTTGCACAGGTGTGCCGCAAGAGCTTGGCCGAGAATGGCGAATTCATCTTCCACGGCGTGGGCAAGTTCAGTGTGAGCGATCGCAAGGCCCGTGAAGGCCGCAACCCCGCAACGGGGGAGCCTATGACAATTGCTGCCCACAAGGGCCTGCGATTCTCAGCATCCAAGGTACTGAAAGACAGCCTGAACCCTAAGCAGTAAGCGAAACCTGTCCGTTCACACGGGCAGGTCTACCCAGCGTGGTGGCTGGGTACTGATGAGCAGCCATAAACCGGAGACACCATGAAAAAGCACGATAACCGCAAAGCCGCTCTGGCCCAGATCCACATCGCCAAAAAGCAGCTGGGTCTGGACGATGATCTCTACCGCCAGATGCTGGTCGATGTGACCGGCAAGCGCAGCTGTTCAGATATGGCGATCGGTGAGCTTTACCAGGTTATCCATGCACTGGAAAAGGCGGGCTTCAAGCGCCGTGGTAAACATTCTTGTCAGATTGGTAAACATTCTGCTCGTTTTGGTAAAGATGATGCGGCAAGTGGTAAGCCTGAAGGGGCGCAGTCCTCTACTCGAAACAGCTACTACAGCCCCAAATCACAGGGCCAGATTATCGACGTCATGCGCGCCATCTGGATCGAAATGCACAAGGCCGGCATCGTGCGCGATGGCTCCGAGCTGGCTCTGACCCACTGGGCCAAGCGAGCCAGCTCCCGCCGTAATGGCGGCATCGGCGTCGACTCTCTGGAATGGCTGGAGCGTGATCACAAACTGGCCGGCCAGGTGCTGGAAGATCTCAAGCAATGGAACAAGCGCATCCAGCGCGAGTGGCGGGCTGAAGACTTTGCGCTGATTCGATCCCTGCAGGAAGGCCGCAATGTAGCTGATCTGGTCCGCCAGCTGTTGGCGGAGCACCGCATCATGTGGTGGCCCGAATTTGAAGAGCGGCTACAGATCGAGAACCACGCAGACTACTGCACCAACCGTGAGGAGCTGAACCGTGGCGACTGAACAACAGCAAGATCTGCTGGGCGATGACAGCTACAGCGAAGAACTGCTGGACCACCTCGAAAGCGTACCGGCTGAGGTGCGCGAGAAGTGGCCCAAGGATCTGGCTGCGCTGTGTGATATCTACGACAGCGAGCTGAAGCGGCTGGGCATTACTGACGAAGACGCTCACCGGATAGCCCTGTCGCTGCTGCTGGCACAGGCCAACTATGGTGGCGGTCGTATGTACTACATGCCCAAAGGTGATCGGTTGAAGCAAGCCGTTAGAGACCGTCAGATCTACCGTGAGTTTAACGGTCGCAACCATGATGAACTGGGCAAACGCTACGGACTGACAGTGCAACGTATTTACGAAATCGTGAAGCGGCAGGGGGAGATTGAACGTGCACGGGTACAACCGAGCTTGTTTTGCTAGGATCAAGAGTCAATGGACCTTAATCGATCACAATGAGGTGTAAGCGATGAGTAAAAAACTATGCGCCGAATGTGGGGCTGCTAACTCCCCGATGGCAACTCGATGTTCTGGATGCGGGGCACTGCTTGTGAATAAAGTCCAAGCTGCCAAGTCTGCTACAGATGAGAGTGTGCAGAAAAACAGCCCGGAAAATATTCCTCAGTCACAGATGGTTATCAATGGCGCACTGAAATTTACTTTTGTTTTTGGTGCCATTTTGCTGGCATATCTGGCTTACAAAGGCGCACCTACTTGGCTCTGGATTGGAGCGATTTTCGGCATTCTCGCAGGGGGCGGCGCAATAATCAGTCAATCTATGCAGGATGAAGCGAACCGGAAAATTGTGGATGGAGACAAATAACCCGCGCAATTGTATAAAACAGTTTAATCCCAGCCCCCAACCCATCCCCGGCATTCTGTAGGCACAACACCCAAGCCACAGAATCCGGGGATTTTTTATGTCCACACTTCGCGCACCACGCCTTACCTCATTTGCCGTCATCACCCTGATCCTCACAGCTGCGATCGCCTTGCTGGCACCGCACCTGGTGAGTGTCACCCTCTACAAGCTGTCGCTGGTCACACTGGCCGCCGTGCTGGGGTACTGGATTGATCGAACGGTATACCACTACCTGCGCCCGCATGAGTTGCTGCAGCAGTCAGATCTGGCTCGGCATCAAGGCGATCGAGTCACAGCCGATGACTGTTCCGCTAATGCCTCAGTCGCCACTATCCGCCGCGCCATTATCATGGCCGCCGTCATCATTGCGATCTCGCTGGGAGCCTGAGATGGGACGCGTCCTGATCCTGCGCTTGTCGCTGATGATGGTGGGGCTTTGGGCTGCAGCGGTGCACGCCACACCACTGCCTCATGCCGCCAGCCAATACCGCCAGGAACTCACCCGGCAGGCGCGTCAGGTGTGGGGGCTGGATGCACCACTGGCGGTGATGGCCGCACAGGTACATCAGGAAAGCTACTGGAACCCCCGCGCCATCAGCCCGGTGGGGGCGCAAGGACTGGCGCAGTTCATGCCTGCCACCGCCGAGTGGATGCCGGATATCGACCGCAGCCTCAGCAACCCACAGCCGTTTAACCCGCGTTGGGCCTTTCGCGCACTGGCGCGTTATGACCACTGGCTGCACAGCCGCCTGAGCGCCCACACCGACTGCGACCGCTGGGCCATGACACTGGCCGCCTATAACGGCGGGTTGGGCTGGGTGCTGCGCGACAAGACACTGGCGGCAGAGAACGGCCACAGCCGTTGGCTCTGGTGGGGGCATACCGAGCGCTTCAATGCCGGCCGTTCCGCAGCCAACTTCCGCGAGAACCGCCACTACCCCCAACGCATCCTGCTGGAGCTGGCCCCGCGTTACGCCGCTGCTGGCTGGGGAGAGGAAGTGTGCCGTGAACTTTAACTTGCCTACAGCGGCTGCCTGGTACCTGACGGCAGCCGTGGTTTCAGCGGGTGTTGGTTACTGGTCTGGCTGGCAGCGCGGCCAGGCATGGGAAGAGGCGATCTGCACCCAAGCCGCCGCCGAACTGCTTGCCGATCAGGAACAGCAGCTGCGCACCGAGTACGAACGCCAGCTGGCGGAAGCTGATGACGCTGTGCGCAGCCTGCGTGCCGAGAAGGCCAGCATTACCCAGCGTGCCTCTGAACTTGAGCAGGAGATCGACCGTGTTACCTCACACTACCGTGAACAGCCCCAAGCGCCTGCGCAGCCTCTGCCTGATTGCCGTTTCACTCATGGCTTTGTCGGGCTGTACAACGCCGCCATCACCCCAACCGTGCAAGTGCCCCGATCTGATCCTGCCACCGGAACTGATGGAAAAGCCGGCACCACCGGCACTGCTGACCCCCTTGGGCTCAGCCCGATCCGACAGCCCGACATCCTCCACCACATCACCGGATACGGCGCCCGCTGTCAGGCCATAGAAGCTCAGCTCAGCAGCCTGATTGATTACCTGCAGGCGACACAAGGAACGCGACATGACTGATATCTACGACCGCGCCCAGGCGCGTGAGCTGCAAAACCAGCAGGAGGCCGAAGCCCGCTACCGGGCGGGCCTGCGCCCCGAGCCAGAGCAACAGGTGGTGGCGGGGGTGGTGATCTGCATCGACTGCGACGAGCCGGTACAGCCTGCGCGTCTGAAGGCCAAGCCTAACGCCGCCCGCTGTATCAGTTGCCAGCAGATCCACGAGCGCAGGGGGCGGCATGGCTGATTACGACGCAATGAAGTTCTGGCTCGACGTGATCCAGTGGATCTTCACCATCGGCGTGATGATCTTCGTCTGGATCGACCGCGGCCGCAGCGACAACCGCAACCTGATCAAGCAGATGGCCGACCGTCAGGAGATGCTGGAACGCCGTTTGATCACCGCAGAAGAACACCTGCGCCACAGCCCGACCCACGACGATATTGCCCAGCTGCGCAGCCAGTTCGCCGGGCTGGACAGCAAGCTCGACCGCGTTACCAACACCGTGGACCGGGTTCACGATTACCTGATGAACAACAAGGGGGCCTGAGATGGCATTCGCACAATTTGAACAGGAAGACCGCCGCCTGGTGATCCTGCGCCTGCTGGCCGAGGACTCCGACTACCGCGCCAACTCCTCCATCCTGCAGCGCGGCATTGAACTCTACGGACACAACGTCAGCCGTGACCGCCTGCATACCGACCTTGTCTGGCTGGCCGAACAGGATCTGGTGAAAGTGGAGGAAATGAACTCCGTGCTGGTGGTAACCCTGACCCAACGCGGGCTGGATGTGGCCAACGGCCGTGCCCAAGTACCCGGCGTGAAACGACCGGGGCCGGGGGCTTGATATGGCACTTAAACCCTTAACGGCCGCCCAGAAGAAAGTGATCGCTGCGTTTGCCCGCTGGTTTGTATACGGCGACATAGAGGCAAACATTGAGGGGATGAAGGGCTTTCAGAAATACATGCGGAAGAAAGACCCCGAAAGCGCCCAAGCAGACCGCGAATTCCAGAAGGCTGTTCAGCGTATTCGTGAGGAGTACATGCAATCGATGGAGAAAGAAGATGGCGCGTAAATCCTCAATAGACCTGCTACCCGCCGAGATCCGCGACGCCCTGCATGAGCTGCTGCGTGATCCGACCGTTAACCAGCTGGAAGCCACCCAGAAGGTCAACGCCTTGCTGGAAGCGGAAGCGCACGAGATCCGCCTGAGCAAAAGCGCAGTCAACCGCTATAGCCAGCGCATGGACGCCATCGGCGAGAAGATGCGCCAGTCGCGCCAGATCGCTGATATGTGGATCGGCAAACTGGGCAACCAGCCCCAGGGGCAGGTGGGCAAGCTGCTCAACGAATTCACCCGCACCATGGCATTTGAAACCGCTCTGCAGATGTCGGAAGACGCCGAACCGCCGCACCCGAAGCTGCTGAAGGAGCTGTCCCTGGCGATCAAGCACCTGGAAGAGGCAGCCAGCACCAACGAGAAACGCGAACGCGAGATCCGTCGCCAGATGGCCGAAGAGGCCGCCACCGCCGTGGACGAAGCCGCCAAACAGCAGGGCCTGACCGCCGACAGCGTGGCGCAGATCAAGGCACAGATACTGGGGATTGCGTGATGACTTACTTTTATCACGCTGTTGGCGCAGGTCTGATGTGGTGTGTGTTGACCAGTACCTTTGCAGGCCATTACCCGTTCGCGGTTGCGGCCTTGTTTAATGCCGTATGGTGCGCTTGGGAAATGAGAGGGGCGTGATGGCTACCTACCAGGTCGAGAAAATCAATAATGGTCTCATCGTTACAACAGATGATGGCAAAACCTACTACCCGACATTTGATGTGATGATGGATGCTTTTACGCGGGAGCTGAAAGAGCGGTACGAAGAGACCAAGCGCCATGAGTGGGATGGACACTTCAGTGTAACGGTTGATGCTGAGGGGCTGGTATGAACCTCCAACAATCCGCCATCGCTGAAGCCGTAGCCGCAGGCCTTGCTGACATCCAGCAGTTCAGCGCCGATGAAGTGCTGCTGGGCTACCAAAAGCGCTGGATCGCCGACGACTCCCCGCTCAAAATCGGTCAAAAAAGCCGTCGAACAGGGCTTACTTGGGCGGAAGCGGCCGATGCTTGCCTCTGTGCCAGTACCACTAAAAGGGATGGCGGCACCAACCACTTCTATGTGGGCAGCAACAAGGAGATGGCGCGGGAGTTCATCGAAGCCGTGGCTATGTGGGCCAAGGCTTTCGACCGTGCCGCAGGCGAGATCCAGGAAGAAGTGCTGGAGGATGACGACAAGGACATATTAACTTTTGTTGTCTATTTCGCTTCCGGCTTCAAGGTGCAGGCACTCAGCTCCAACCCCAGCAACCTGCGTGGTATGCAGGGCAACGTCACCATCGACGAAGCCGCCTTCCAAGACCGCTTGGCCGAAGTGCTCAAGGCCGCACTGGCCCTTACCATGTGGGGCGCCAAGGTGCGCCTGATCAGCACCCATAACGGCATCGACAACCTGTTTAACCAGCTAATTCAGGACAGCCTTGCGGGCCGCAAGCGTTATAGCGTCCACACCATAACGCTGGATGATGCCTGTGCCGAAGGCCTGTACCGCCGCATATGCCAAATAACCCGCAAGGAGTGGACGCAAGCCGCTGAGGACGAGTGGAAAGCGGGCCTGCTGAAAGACACCGCCACCGAAGAGGACGCGCTGGAGGAGTACTACTGCGTACCCAAGCAGGGCGGCGGGGCGTACCTGTCCCGAGCGTTGATTGAGGCACGTATGGTGGATGTCCCTGTCATCCGATTTGAAGGCAGTGCTGCTTTCAACGCCTGGCCGGAGCATCTGCGTGCAGCCGAGATGAACGACTGGTGCCATCGTGAGTTGCTGCCGTTGCTGGAGCTGTTGGACCCGACCCTGGAGCACTGCTTCGGTGAAGACTTTGGGCGTACCGCCGACCTCACCGTTATCACACCGATGGCTATCACCCAGCAGCTCAGGCGAGTCGTTCCCTTCTTGGTCGAACTGCGCAATGTACCGTTCAAGCAGCAGGAGCAGGTGCTCTTCTACGTGGTGGATCGCTTACCGCGTCTCAGTGCCGGCAAGCTGGATGCCCGAGGCAATGGCCAATATCTGGCCGAGCAGGCGGTGGACAGGTATGGCGCAGGCCGGATCGAAGCGGTGATGCTTTCCCAGAGCTGGTATCTGGAGAATATGCCCCGCTTCAAAGCGGCGTTTGAAGATGACGGTATCGCTATCCCCCGAGACAAGGATGTGGCCTCAGATCTGGGTGCCCTGCAGGTGATCAAGGGCGTTCCCAAATTACCTGATACCAAAACCGGCAACAGCAAGGACCGCCATGGCGATGCCGCTATCGCGCTCTGTTTGGCACATGCCGCCAGCCTTTCCGATACCACCGTGATCGACTTTATTCCTGTACCCCGTGGCGGCACTGCCCGCATCGACGATGACGACGACTACTCAACTGACTTTGGAGGTGGTGCATGGTAAATGTCCGCACTCTGGTGCGCCGCCTGTTCCGCGCCGACACCCAAGCCCTGGACGAACAGCAAACCGATGATGACGGTGCTGGGCGTGGTGCCATTGGCCAATTAAAGCGCGAATTTGCTGACCATCCCAGCAAGGGGCTGACCCCCGCCAAGTTGTACGAGATCCTCGAAGCGGCTGAACAGGGTGACATCAAGGCCCAGCACGAGCTGTTCGATGACATGGAAGAGAAAGACGCCCAGATCGGTGCCGACTTGGGCAAGCGTCGTCAGCTGGCTGCCGAGCGTGAATGGCAGATTGTCCCGCCAGACAACGCGACCTCAGAAGAGCGCAAGGCGACAGACCATGCCATTGAAGTGTTCAGTGGGCTGGAGGTGGAAGACCTGATCCTTGATTTGGGCGAAGGCATCGGCCATGGCTGGAGCAACCTGTCACTGCCCTGGTCCCGTGATGGGTCTCTGCGCTACATCGAGCAGCCCGAATTGTGCCCGCACAGTTGGTTCCGCTTGCACCCTGATGACCAAAACCAGCTCACCCTGCGCGATCACAGTGCGACAGGTACCGAGCTGTGGCCACTGGGCTGGGTGCAACACCGGCATCGTGCCAAGGGTGGTTATGTGGCCCGCATGGGCCTGCACCGTATGCTGGTTTGGCCCTACCTGTTCCAGAACTATGCCTTGGGTGATCTGGCCCAGCTGCTGGAGATATACGGTCTGCCCGCCCGGGTGGGTAAGTTCCCTAAGAATGCCTCTCCCAAAGAGAAAGCCACGCTGCTGCGTGCCGTGGTCAGCATGGGCAAGGATGCGGCCGGCATCATTCCCGATGGTATGAGTATCGAATTCATGGAGGCTGCGGGTAAGGGCGCCAGTGCCGATATCTACAAAATCATGATGGACTGGTGTGAGCGTGCCAAGGCCAAGGCGATCCTGGGAGGCACCCTCACCAGCGGTACCGGCGAGGGCACTAACACCAACGCCTTGGGTAACGTACATGAGCGCGGCCAGCTCAGCCTGATCCGCTCGGATGCGCGTCAGTACGCCAGCACTATTCGCCGCGACATCCTCTGGCCGATGGCCGCCATGAACTTCGGTATCGAGAAGGTGCAACGTGCGCCCCGGTTCTATTTGGATACCGGTGAGACAGAAGACCTGAAGTACCTGTCGGAGACTTTGCCCACCTTCGTGGATATGGGGGCCCGAATCCCCGCTTGGTGGTTCCACGAAAAGAGCGGCATCCCCAAAGCGGGCAAAGATGAAGAGGTGTTGCGTCCCAAGACGGCACCGGCACCAGTTGGCGTTACACGGCAACCAGCGATGCCTGTAGCTGCACTTGCAGCCCCAACAGATTCTACTGTCGATGTAGTCAACCAGTACGTTGACCAGCTGCAGCAGGCAACTGAGCAGCCGATGACGGATATGATTGATCAGATCCGCTACCTGGTCGATACGGCCGATAGTCTTGATGCCATTCAGCAGGGCCTGCTGGCGCTGGATCTGAACGCTGATCAGCTGGCCTCTGCGATGACAGAAGCCCTGCAAGCCGCCGCTTTAGCGGGCCGATATGAGCTGCTGCAGGAGGCCGAGTAAATGGCCCGCTATGGTAGCCTCCCGTTCAAGGAGGCCATCGACTACTTCAACCAGAAGGCCCCTCTACCTACGACCGGCTGGCGAGATGTCTATGGGGCCCAGCATGATCATGCCTTCATGGTGGCCGGTGCCAATAAAGTCGCTATCGTGGAAGGCTTTTCCAGCGCACTGCAGGCAGCGATCGCCAACGGTGAAACCCTGGCCGACTTCCGCAAACGCTTTGACGAGATCGTTACCAAGCATGGCTGGGACTATAAGGGTAGCCGTGGTTGGCGCAGTCGTCTGATATACGAAACCAATATCCGCCAGGCTTATAACGCCGGGCGTGAAGCGCAGATGGCTGACCCTCAGTTCCAGGAGCGCTTTCCCTATATGGAGTATCGTCACTCCGGTGCCGAGAACTACCGACCACAACACAAGGCTTGGGACCGCATGGTGCTGCTGGCCAATGACCCTTGGTGGAAAGTGCATAGTCCCAGCAATGGCTATGGCTGCAAGTGCAAGAAATTCCCACGTTCTCGCCGCTGGATGCAGCGTAACGGTCGTACAGAGCCAGATGTCGCGCCGCCGGATGAATACCGCGATTTTATCGATGAGCGCACAGGTGAGGTCAAACAGATCCCAGTGGGTATTGATCCGGGTTTTGAGCACCGTCCCGGCCAAAGCTGGTTGCGTAGCCTGACTCATCGACAACAGACCGGGCAAACGCCTCAGGTTGAACCTATTCCGATAGGCCCGGTGGCCAAGCCCGACCTGCCAGCGCCAACACCCGTCAATGCTACGGCTGTGCTGGAAGATGGATTGCCGGATGAACAGTATGTTCAAGCCTTCCTAGATGAGTTCGGAGGCGAGCAGGTATTTAAGGATGTAACTGGCGAGCCGATCGCGATCAACGACTATCTGTTTCGTGATGCCGATGGCAGCTTCAAGGTGAGCAAGGACAAGATCCGTCACCGCTATATGCGATTGCTGGCCCGGGGCTTGATTCAACCAGACGAAGTTTGGGCGCTGCTGGAACCAGACTTCAAAACCCTGGGTAAGTACCGCGTTAAACGGCGTTATATCAAACGCTGGGTGCTGGACGAAAACGGTCAGGAGGTGCATGGCTATAGTGCATTTGAATATGGGCAAGGCACTTGGACTGGCAGCACTGTATTCACGCCACACCGCAAGCGGGGTAAAGAACGCATCCCAGAGAAAATCAAATACCTGGAAGACCAACGAGAAGGCGTGCTGTTGTATCGAAGGGGAGAAGGGTAAGTGGTGTGCAGCACAGTCGCTCCGCCACCTGCACCACCGACCAGGTCATTGGATAGCCCTCGGAGGCCTTCCCCGGTCTGGTTACACACCACCATCTAACTATAGGGCATTAGCATGGCCGGAGCCAATATCCAGATTGACTACGAAGACGAACAGGTCCTGGACGTACTGGGGCGGCTGATCGATGTCACCGAAAATACCGAGCCGGTGATGATGGAAATTGCCGAATACCTGCATGAGCGAACCCGCGACCACTTCGACAGCGAAACTGCCCCCGATGGTACGCCCTGGGCACCATTGGCCGAGAGTACAAAAAAACGCAAGGCCGCTCAGGGTGTTCCGGTCGATAAGATCCTGCATGGCCAAAGCCTGCACCTGCGCGACACCATCTTTCCGTTCTGGTCCAAAAATGAAGCCGGTGTCAGTACAGGCCCAGGCACAGAGGCTTACGCTGCTGCGCAACAGTTCGGCACCGAAGGTTTGAACATTCAGGTTCCGGCACATCAGAGGCTCATGACGCAGGTGTTTGGCAACGAGCTGCCATTCCCTATATGGGTCAACGTTGGAACCTATAGTTTTCAGGGGACATTGGTAGCCAGACCGTATTTTGGGTTTGGTGTGGAGGACAAGACGGAGATTCTGGATATTTTGGAGGATGAAATCCTTGGGGTGCGATAAGTCGCTAAGGACGTCTACAAGGCGAATTAATTTCTCTCGCCGAACTCTGCCTTGCTGAGCTGTTCGCTGGTTCTAACGTGCTTCTAACGCCAAGCAGGGCACAGTTGTGGAGGTCGGCAGCTTTAAGGGTATTGACGCCATGCTTGCTGTGCCAACAGTATGGGATTTCCAATCGCACAATAGGGAGCATGTTATGCGACTCGTACCCGAGCCAATAGGCTATGACAATATCAATGGTTTTGAAGGAACTGATCTTTTTCAACGCGAAGGCTTTGGTATCGCGTTAGCAAACCTTGTAACTCTAACAGATGGGCCGTTGGTAGTTTCGCTGGAGGCCCCGTGGGGTGAGGGGAAGACAACGTTTATTCACCAGTGGCGGCACCACGTGGAGAAAAAGAAAGGGGTTCGCTGCATTTATTTTGATGCTTTTCGATCAGACTTTCACTCTGATGCTTTCATGACACTGGCTACCGAGCTGTACAGATTTGCTGCGGAAGTGCTGCCTGATGACCACTCCGATGTTGAAGAATTCAAAGAAGGTGCGATAAAGCTCTTCAAAATTCTTTCAAAGTCCGTGGTGAAGACTGCTTTACAGTTGGTACCAATGGGGGAATTGGCAAATGAAACTGCGAGTACTCTTGTCGGCGAAGTTAAGAATCAGCTGAGCGAAGCCGTGGATGGCTTGTATGATGAAGCCTTTGCTGAGCAAGCTAAGCTGGATGATGTGTTGGTTCAGTTCCAGGATGTATTGTCTGCAGTAGTTGAAAATATTTATGAAAAAGGTGACCACCAAGAGGAGGCTTCAGAAAAGCCGTTGGTTTTTATAATTGATGAGCTTGACCGGTGCAGGCCTGACTTCGCGTTACAGTTGTTGGAAAAGATTAAGCATGTTTTTTCAGTGCCAAAGGTTGCGTTTGTGCTTGTAAACAACCCAGAGCAACTGCAAGAGTCTGTCAGGGCGACATATGGCAATGGAATTGATGCTAATAGATATCTCCATAAGTTCTATACCCTTTCGATGATGTTGCCTATCAATAAAAAGTATTCATATGATCAACCCAGTGATATAGAAAAGTATGTGAAACACCTATTTAATGGCTTAGGTGAAACTGTTCCGAATAGACATGAATATATGGAAGCAGTGTCGGCAATTTGCACGCATAAGAAGCAAGGTTTGCGCGAAGTTGAAAGGATTGTTGGATACGTCATCGCATATCAGCTTATGAAGCCTGAATCAGGACGAAAGGTGGAAAATATCGCCATGATTCAGTCTTTTGTATGTTGTGTGAAAGTGCTAGATCCAGAGTTGTTTATGAAAATGCTGAATGGGCTTGCGACGCTTGAAGATGTACAGAAATTTTTTAACACATCAAATCTACCCGGTGATGCGTCTATCATTGATTTCCTGTACGGACTGATTTCATGGCTGTACACCGACCAACCTGATGATCTAACAGCTTCAGAAAGAGAAGTGTATGACAGCTATGATCGGTCGATGTGGAGTCAGTTGACAAGCATGAATCGTGATAGGTCTATTTTTCGATCCAGAGTTATTACCCCATTGGGGTATTTGCAGTAGCAAGAGGTAATGCCTCATTGCATAAAACCCTTTAATCCCAAGCCCTCCTGACATGCCGCCATCATGGCGGCATGACTACTTCAAACCCCACACAGATTGCAGCACTCTCAAGCCACCCCGGCGCGGTTCATGTCGCAGCCTGTGCGCTGCGAGTTGCCTTGACCGATGATCTCACCCGACTGATTCCGGCTGGGCGCTTTGAGGCACCCAGGGGTGCGCTGTCTGGTGCAGGGCCTTGGTTCCTTTCCGAGTCCAATGCACGCGCCATTATGGCCGGAGCATCTGCACGCAGTACTGATATCGTCATTGACTATGAGCACCAGACCCTGCTGGCAGAGCAGAACGGCAAGCCCGCCCCTGCATCAGGCTGGATAGACCCACGTAGTCTTGAGTGGCGCGATGATGGTTTGTATGGCCGCGTGCGCTGGACCGCCGCTGCCAAAAAGTCCATTACGCCGGGGCCGGATGGAGAGCCCCCGGAATATCTCTACCTGTCCCCCGTTTTTCCCTATGACGCAGAGACCGGCGAAGTGCTGGACCTGCTGCATGTCGCACTGACGAACACCCCCGCCATTGATACCGCTGTAGCCACTCTGGCAGCGGCGCGTATGGCGGCTGCCCGTTCCGCAACCACAACCGCTAAGCCTGAGGATACCGACGTGAAGCGAGAAGACTTGATTCAGATGCTGGGCCTTGAGCCCGTTACCACCGATAAGCAGATCGAACAGGCCCTGGCTGCGCTGAAAGCCGGTGCCGCTCAGACAAATAAGCTGCGCGAAACCCTGCAGCTGGCTGATGACGCCGATCCGGTGGCCGCTGTTGCCGCACTCAAGGCCGGTACCAAGCCGGACATGAGTCAGTACGTACCCCGCGCCGTGTTCGATGAAACCAACCAGCAGCTGGCAGCCCTGAAGGCCGGCAGCGAGACCGCCGAGCTGGACACCTTGATCGAGACCGGTCTGCAGGATGGTCGGATCGCAGGCAAAGCTACCGCCGATTGGCTGCGCACCCAGGGACTTGCGGCCTGCCGGGCGCACATGAAGGACGCCCCGGCGCTGCCAGCCTTCCAGGAGCAACAGAAGGGCCGCGTGGACACCGAAAAGGACAAGGGGCAGGGCAAGGATGGTCTTTCCGCTGAAGAGCTGGCGGTCTGCAAGTCCATGGGCCTGACACCGGAAGCCTATCGCAAGGCCAACCCGGTCGAATAACCGCCGAGTAACCGTCAGGCATCGCCTGTTTCTAACGTCAAATCAGGAGCGCAGATATGACCGCTGCTACCCAGAACCGTAACACCCCGAGCCGCTTAGGTGTTTGCCGCGCACTCGCGGTGGCTGCATCCACCATGTGCTACGCCGGCACCATCGCTGTGATGAACGCTAGCGGTTATGTCGAACCTGCCAGCACAGCCACCGGTCTGGTCGCCTTGGGCGTCTTTACCAGTCAGGTGGACAACGCCGCCGGTGCCAACGGTGACCAGGTCGCTGAGTTTGAGCGCGGCTACTTCCGCTTCGCCAACTCTGCAGGCGCCGATGAAATCACTGCAACCGATATCGGTTCCCTTTGCTACCTGGTTGATGACCAGACCGTGGCCCTGACCGATGGCACATCCACCCGCTCAATCGCCGGCATCATCGACGATGTTGATGATCTGGGCGTCTGGGTGCTGATCGATCCGACCAGTGGCGCGAACCTCTAAACGCGTCTTAACCGATTAACGCTACAGGAGCGACCAACATGGATATGACACCCGCCAACCTGCAGGCCCTCTTCAAGGCCTATAACACCAACTTCCAGCAGGGTTTCAACTCGCTGGGTGAACAAGGTGCGCTGTACGAAATGTTCTGTACCGTTGTGCCATCGACTACTGCCGTTGAAGTCTACCCCTGGCTCAAATCCCTGCCGCGCATGCGTGAGTGGCTCGGTGATCGTGTCATCAACTCCCTGGAAGGTGCTGACTTCAGCATCAAGAACCGCAAGTTCGAGCTGACCGAAGGCATCGAGCGCGACGCCATTGAAGACGACACCTATGGCCTGTATGGCCCGGTCTTCGATGAGTTCGGTCGTCTCAGCCGTGAGCACCCGAACGAGTTGGCGGTCGAAGCGCTGGAGAAAAACCCCATGTGCTTCGATGGGCAACCGTTCTTTGATGCCGACCATCCGGTACTGGATAAGAAAGGCGAAGTGATCTCGGTAACCAACGACATGGGCGGCACTGGCCCGGCCTGGTACGTCATGGATCTGAGCCGCGCCATCAAGCCGATGGTGTTCCAGCGCCGCCGTGACTACACATTCCGCGCTATCACGAACCTGAACGACAGCGAAGTGTTCATGAAGGACAAGTTCCTGTTCGGTACCGATGCGCGTGTCAACGCTGGCTCCGGCCTCTGGATGCTGGCTGTTCGCTCCAAGCAGGCGCTGACACCCGAGAACTACAAAGCTGCTCGTGAGGCCCTGCAGGCCATGAAAGGCGATTACGAACGTCCGCTGGCGGTGCGCCACACCCACACCATGGTGCCAAGTACGTTGGAAGGGGCTGCCCTCAAGATCCTGAAAAACCAGCTGGCCAGTGGTGGCGAAAGTAACGAGTGGATGGACACCTCCAAGCTGATCATGAACCCCTGGTTGGCAACTGCCTGATAAAAGCCGGTAGCGCTGCTGCCCAATGAGTAGGAGCGGGTTGTCTCTACAGCCCGCTACCTGACAAAGCGAGAGGATATATGAAATGCCGATTCGTATTAGTTCTGCAATCAATGGTTTCCGACGCGCTGGCGTTGCTCACCCGAGTAAGCCGACCGTGTATCCAGACGGCTTTTTCTCTGACGACCAGATCAAACAGCTCAAGGCGGAACCACGCCTGGCGGTTGAGTTTGGCGACTTTGAAACAGCCGATCCGGCAGGTGCGGGTATTGATCAGGAAGGGGCCCTGGAGCCGGAGTATGTTTCTAGCGATGTAGAACCTGGTGAAGGCGAAAACTTGCTACAGCCTTTGCTGGACATCATTGCCAAATTGGACCCGAACGATCCGGGGTTGTGGAACCAGGACCGCAGTCCCAAGGCTGCTAACTTCCCGAAAGGTACCTCTGCTGAGGATCGTGCCAATGCTTGGGAAATGTTCTTGGCACAGGCAGGCGAGGCCTAACTCATGCCTTACATCACCCTAACTGACCTGACCCAGCGCTTTGGCGAGGACGAGATCCTGTCGCTGACCGATACCGGTAGCGGTGAGATTGGCACCGAGCTGATTGATCGTTCGATCGAAGACGCCTGCGGTGAGATCAATGGCTACGTTGCAGCGGGTGGCTACGCCGTGCCGCTGACCCCGGTGCCCAGCATTATCAAGGCATATGCCTGCGATATTGCCCGCTACCGGCTGTACGACGAATCCGCCCTGGAGCAAGTCAGCAAGCGTTACGACGATGCGATCAAGTTCCTGCGTGCGGTAGCCAAGGGTGATGTATTACTGGGCATCAGTACGACCAGCCCCGGTACAGCTGAGACCGCCGGCAGTGTGCAGTTCATCACTGGTGGGCGGGCAATGCCAGGGGGAGGCTTCTAATGCTGACGCTCACCGATGACTATCTGGCCGCCGAGCGCGAGTTGATTCAACTGCTTGAGCAGGTGGAAGGAATCCGCAAGGCATACAGCAGCACCGATCTTGCCGAGATGAAAGAGCGCAGCCAGATCACCCCGGCGGTGCATGTGATCTACCGGGGCGACCGGATACCGCTGCAGGCCCAAGGCGGAGCCGTTGGCCACGTTACCCAAAACTGGGCAGTGGTGCTGGCCATCAACCTACGCCAAAAGGAACAGGCTGGGGTGCTGCTGGCCCGTCTGGTCAAAACCCTATCAGGTGTTGTGACACCGTTAGGACCCCTCAATCGCGTTAACGCGCCACAGCCCAGCTTTCGGCCCGGCTTTGGCTACTACCCACTGGCATTTGAAATCAAATTCCGAACCCAAGGAGCACGATAATGAGCGGATTACTGCTTGCCGGCGATGTATACATCGATCGTTTGACTGATACCGGCGTATCCACCGGGCTGATTGGCCCGATCAACGTTACTCGGTTGGCCCTGAACAGCCCCTCTGAAAAGGTGCAGCGTCCCTCCAAGCGAAAAGCCACCTATGGCCAGACCCTGGACTCCGTGACGCTTCCGCAGCCGACCACTATCTCCCTGGCGTTTGATGATCAGCCGGCTGATCTGCTGGCGCTGGCCATGCTGGGTGATACCGAAGCAATCAATCAAGGCGGTGGCGATGTAACGCTGTCCGATATTTCTCTGCCGGCCGGTAACAAGTGGCTGAAACTGCCCCACGGCAACCTCGCTGAGGCAGGGCTGGAGCTGTATGAAAGCGATGGCACCACCCTGGTATCGCCGGCTGCCTACGAGGTTAACTATGCCTTGGGGATGATTCGCACCACGCCGGGCGGTGCGAAAGAGTCCGATACCGCATCAGAGGCAAAGATCTCGTACACCTACAACGCCATCAACGGCACCCGTATCAACGCCGGCACCCGTTCCAAGATTGATATGAAGATCTACCTGGATGGCAAAAACCTCGCAACGGGCAAGCCCTGCAAACTGGAAGTGCCAAAGGGATCGGTTGCACCGACCGAAGCTGTGGATCTGTTCTCCAGCGAGTTCGTCAGCACCACGCTGGAAGGCGATGTGATCCTGATGGATGGTGAAAAGGCGCCGTATTACTTCGACGAAGAAGACGCCTGAACCTGACCTGATCCACCCGGAGGGCACCCGCCCTCCGCTGCCGTTTAACCTCCATTAATCCACGCCGGGTGCCGCCATGAGTGCCAAAGACCTTGCCCTTAACCTCCTCATCAAAGCCAAGGACACGGCCAGTGGTGTGGTGCGCACCTTCAAAAAGGAAGTGGAAGACTCCGGCCGGGCAGCGGAAGAGCTGGACCAGTCGCTGGAACAGACCAACCGAGGCATCGAATCCACCGGTAAAGAGTTCAGCAAAACCGGCGAAGAGGCGCGTGACTTCCGCGCCAAGGTCGATGAAGCCCGCACCTCCACCGAGCGCCTCACCGGCGACACCCGTGGCAGCAAGTTCTGGCAGCGCTGGAGCAAAGGTAGTAAGGGTGCTAGCCGCGACACCCAGAAGTTTAAGCAAGACCTCAATGAGATCCCCGCTGCTGCCCGTAACGCCGAAGGCGGCATCGGTAGCCTGACCAAAAAGCTGATCGCCCTGGGCGGGACTTACCTCGGTATCAACGCGATCAAGAACGCCATCATGGGGCTGATCAACACCGGCAGCCGTTTTGAGGATATGTCGGTCCAGATCAACACCCTGATGGGCTCCATCGAAGAGGGTGAAAAGGCCATTGCCTGGATCAAGGAGTTTGCCAAAACCACCCCCACCGACATTGAAGGCGTTACCCGAGGCTTTATCCGCCTGAAGGCCTTCGGCATCGACCCGATGAACGGCAGCTACCAGGCGATCATCGACCAGACCAGCAAGTTGGGTTTCAGCCAGGAAAAGATGGAAGGGATCATCCTCGCGCTTGGACAGGCCTGGACCAAACAGAAGCTGCAAGGCGAAGAAGCACTGCAGCTGATCGAGCGTGGCGTGCCGGTGTGGGATCTGCTGGCTGAAGCTACCGGCCGCGCTGCCGTTGAGCTGCAGGACATGGCCAGCAATGGCGAACTGGGGCGCAAAGAGATCGAACTGCTGATGAAGGCCATGGGTGAACAGTCCAAGGGCGCAGCCGCTGAAGCAATGAAAACTTGGACCGGCCTGGTCAGTAACCTCAAGGATATGTGGCTCAACTTCGTCAACGACATCAGCGAGTCTGGCTTCCTTGATTACATGAAAGAGCAGCTGCAGGCAGTGCTTGATCAAATCAAGAAATTGGCGGAAGACGGCACGCTTAAACGTTGGGCGAAAGAGATCTCTGACGGTCTGATCAAGGTGGCCAACGGCTTCAAATCCGTTATCCAGTTCACAATCGAGTGGGGCACTCAGCTGGGGTATCTGGTAGCCGCATTGGCTGTAGGTAAGCTGGTTAGTTTCAGCAAGGCTGTATGGGATGTTGCCAAGGCAACAAAGGCTGCAGCGTTTGGTACTGCCGCCATGACCACTGCCACCAGCGGCATGGGCACCGCCGCTGCTGCTGCCGGTAAGGGCTGGGGCTGGTTGGCCGGTGCCGCCAAAGGACTCAAGGCAGTTGCTGGTTGGGTCGTAGCAGGTGGCCGACTGCTCACCGGTGTCGGGCTGCTGGCGGCCGCCGTCAAACTGGTTGCCGATCGCTGGCATGAGTCCGAGCAGGCCGCCAACAAGGCCCACGCGGCCATGCAGCAGCGCTCTATTGATGCGGTTAATGAGCAACACAAGCAGTTGGAGTTCATGAACACCCAGCTCAAAACTGAGGAAGAGCTGGGCCGCATCAGCCGCCAGGGCTATGAAGCCTACCTGCAGCGCCTGCAGGGCGCTCAGGCCTACTGGCAGGCTCGCGTGGCGGAAGAGCAGGCCGAGATCGAGCAGGGTCGGCAGCGTCAGCTGCAGATGGAAGAGGCCAAGGCCCAGCTGGAAACCTACATCGAAGCAGAAACCCGCCTCAAACAACAAATCACCGATGTTAACGCCCTCAAGTCGCAGGAGCTGAGCCTGGGCGTGGCCGGTGCCCAGCAGCACACCCAGCAGACTGAGACCAAAATTGCCGAGCTTGGTGAAATCGGTGCCTTGCAGCAGCAGCTGAATGAGCAGCGCAAAGAGCAACTGACAGCAGAGCAGGATGCCTTCAAGGCGCTGGGCCTCAATATGGAAGAGGTTACCGGCCAGATCACTGAGCAGGGCCAGGCTGCAGTCAGTGCTTTTGAAACCATCGTGGAGAGTGGGAAGTACTCCAGCGAACAGATTCAGGAAGCTTTCAATGCGGCTCTCGGCAAGGCCCGTACCAAGGCGGATGTGGAAGCACTTATCGAGGTGCTGGATAAAGCGGGCAAGTCGGGGGATCTGGCAGGCAAGCTGCTCAGGTCATCAATGGAGGATGCACGGCAAAAGCTGAAACAACTTGAAAGTAACGCCAAAGGCGCCGCTGACAAGGTTGGTGATGTAGGCAAGGAGGCGAAGGGTGCCAAAAGCGATCTGGATGAGCTGGGCGAAGCCATGGAAGACAGTGCCAAAAAAGGCAAGGGCGGCATGGAGTCGCTGGCGAAAGAGATCAGGGAGCTGATTCAGGTCGTTAGAGACTTGGCCAAAGAATTCAGAGAGGCCGGGCAGGAGGCGGATGAACTGCGAAAAAAGACTGAGGCCGCTAAAAAAGCGGCCAAAGACAGCTCCACTGAGGATGATAGTGAGGGCAAAGGCCGCAGACCTGTTTCTCCCGCCGAGAGCGTTGCCCATCGACTTGGCAGGGAGGATGAGGATCTGGAGCGAGCAGTGTGGGCCGTGATCAATCAAGGAAAAATGAAGGATGTGATCGGCACCATGATGAATCCGAACGAGTACGCCCAGCTGCTTGAGAAAAGGGCCAGAAGCTATCTGGCAAAGCAACGCGCTGAACAGGACATGCGAGAAACAGATCGCACCGCAGAGGATGTTCTTAGAGAGATTGCAAATGCGAGGAGGCTGCACTGATGGGCATTACATTGAACGGCATCACCCTGCCAAGCCACCTCCTTTGGCTCGACGAATTCGACTGGCTCCCGATCGCCCACTCATCCGAACGCAGCTTGACCGGCAAGATGCTGATCGAAGAAGCCTCGCTGATCAAGGGCCGCCCCATCACGCTGGAAAGCGACTGGGCCACCCGTGCTGTCATCGAGCAACTTTATGCATTGGCCAGCCAGCCCAACCAAACCCACACCCTGGACATCGATGGCCGCGTTTTCACCGTCATGTTCCGCCATGGAGAGCAGCCGATCAGCGCAGTGCCAATTAAGCCGTTAGCCGATCCCGGCCCTAACGATTACTACCTGTTAACCCTCCGTTTAATCGAGGTTTGATCCATGACCATCCTCAGCACCGATATCAAACTCATGGCCTCCGAGCGCCTGACCGACAACGAAGACGGCGGCGGCCAGATGAGCGCCGTCGAGATCCAGGACGGCGTGGTCAACAACCTGTTCCCGGACATTTCGCGCCTCGACCGCACCTACGGCCGCGTAAACCTGCGCAAGCTCTACCTGGCCGTGCGTACCGCCAACCAGGACATCTACTACGGCAGCCACGCCATCGTCACCGACCCGCCCGATGATCCCCGCGTCAGCACCCTGATCTTCAGCACCGGCAGCTACACCGACGAGCGTATTCAGGCGCGTGATCGTATTGAAAGCTACGTAGTGAGAGGGATCGACACCCAATACACCGTTTATGGTGACCAGATAGAAGGGCAGCGCACGGTCAAACTGTATGCAAACCTTGATGCACCTTTACCTGATATCGGTGAGGTTTATCTACTCAGTGAAGAGGATGCTGTCAGTGCGCCGATCGGCGAAACACAGTATGTGCGTGTGACAGACGTAACCCATGAAATCAACAGCTTTGAAGACGAAAAAGGGATCTACTACAAACGCGTCATTGAGCTTCAAATCTCAGACCCGCTTCGTCGCCGGTTCCCGGGTGGCAGCACGCCTCACCGTGTCCATACTCAAAACCAGTCACCGACCCGGTTCAGAAACACGGTAACGGCGGATGCAGCGAATTATTACGGCATCGTGCCACTGCAAGAACCCATCCAGCCCGGTGATTACAACGTGAGGTGCAGCACTATTTTTGGCCAGCTGGTGCCCAGTGCGACGGCTGAAAGCGCTGTGGCAGATGCACAGGCTGGCTCAGACCGGCCCAATATAGTCAGAGCTGGCAGTTCTTACACAGTGCAGATAGCAGTGAGCGAAGGCGTCAGCCGTACCTTTGGGCATCCGGTGCTGCCCGGTAGCGTGCAGGTCAATAGCTATGTCGATGACCGAGCGGGTGTACTGCGTGATGGCACTGGAGCCCAGCGCGGTAGCATTGACTATGCCAGTGGCACCATCTCCGGCCTGACAGGCTTGAGCGGTACGGTGTCATTTACGGCAACACCGGCTGCAGCCTTGTATGACGCCGCAAATACCGACCGCGAATCAATCAAATTGAGTAATCGCGGCTACAACTATATTCGCACCCTGAGGCCGCTACCGCAGCCAGGCTCGCTGGCAGTTGATTACATGTCGCAAGGCAACTGGTACCGGATGCAGGATAACGGCAAAGGGGAACTTTCAGATAACCAGGGTGGCGCCGGTACGATTGACTACACCACTGGCACAGTGGTGGTAACGCTGGGCGCTCTGCCTGATGTCGATAGCCAGGTGATTTATACATGGGCAACGCCAGTAACGTATGAGCGGCTCAGTAATCTATCGTTGGATATTAAGGAGCCATCAGCTCGAAAGGTGTTGGCTGCGCAAACCGAAGACCGTGTGCTGGTGCCGGGCACAGTAACGTTCACATGGGATAGTGGAAACAAGACAGCCAGTGATAACGGTAACGGGCTGATCACGGGTGACGCCACTGGCGAGGTGATCTACAGCACCCGAGAAGTGCGAATCGTACCCAATGTGGCGCCGCCGCCCAACAATGTAATCCAGTGCAGTTACAGCACGGCCGAAAAGCAGGCCGCGATCTACAACATGCCAACCCGTGACACTGAAGGAAAGGTGACGGTTGTG
Organism: Marinobacterium sp. MBR-109; assembly: GCF_040547565.1. NCBI lineage: Bacteria > Pseudomonadati > Pseudomonadota > Gammaproteobacteria > Oceanospirillales > Oceanospirillaceae > Marinobacterium > Marinobacterium sp. MBR-109. Next base: position 40,793 of record NZ_JBEPPZ010000005.1, on the reverse strand, counting down.
TTGGCCAGCAACCTGCAACCCGGCACCGTCAGGTTGGCATGGAATACCGACCTGACCATTCCACCCGACATTATCAGGGTTATACCGGCCAACGTTGACCCGATTTTGATCGCACGGGACAGCAAAGGGGATGGCAAACTCTATCTCGATAGCGGTGACCAGATCGGTACCGTGAACTACAGCACCGGCAGCGTGACCTTCACACCTGATACCGTTGTCCCATATCCGACACGGGTTTACACCCAGCAAGGTGAAGACGGCATCCCGGTTTTCACCGGCATACAGTATGTTAGTGCACCCCAGATCGCTCCGCCCGACTTTGACCTGGCTGCCAGCTTTGCACAGGTTGACCCCGGCAGTAGTGCTACTGACGACATGCCGCTATCGGGGTTTGAGATTGATCTGACACCTTACACCTTGAATACGTTGGTGCCGGGTTCGGTGGTGCTGTCTCTGCTGGGTCGTACCTATGTGGATCGTGATGGTCTTTTGTACAGCAACATTGATTACACGACAGGTAGTGGCTTGCAAAGTGGCAGCATTGATTACCTGACAGGCAAAGTCACCCTGACCGATTGGAATGCCGGTGCCAGTACATCACTGGTGCTGCGATCGGCCCTTACGCGCTACGGTAAAGTATTCACCAATAACGTCTACTTTCGGACTCCAGGCGCACCGATCCGGGTCGGTAGCTTGTACTTCAGGGCCAACCTGCCGGATGGCACGCTGATCAGCGGTATATCCAATGAACAAGGTGTTATCGACACCCCAGAAATGCAGGGCGACATTAACTACGTCACAGGCGTTATCAATATCGACTTCGGTGCGTGGGTTCAAGAATCGACGCTGACAGCAGAGGAGCGGGAGCAAAGCTGGTACAGCGCAGCCAATATTCAGGCCGATGGCACTATCTGGGTGCCGGCACAGGTCGATCCAGACAGCATGAAGTTCAATGCGGTCGTACTGAGCCAGATGCCCCTCAGCGCGAACATTCTGGGCCTTGACCCGGTGCGTCTGCCTGTCGACGGCCGCGTCCCCATCATCCGCTCCGGCGATGTAGTGGTGGTGCACAGCACCCAGACCGACACCCTGCCGAACCCGGTCAGCGCCGGTCAGACCATCACCCTCAGCCGGGACCAGCTCGCCAGCGTGGTCCTTGAGGACAGCGAGGGCACCAAACTGGATGCCGCGCTCTACACCACCAATCGCGAAACCGGCACCGTCACACTGGCCGATCCGTTGGACCTGAGTGCCTACACCCAGCCGCTGCAGGCGAAGCACCGCGTCGAGGACATGGCGCTGGTGAATGAGGCGCAGATCAACGGCCAGATCAGCCTTGTGGGCGGCATCAGCCGCGCTTACGACCCGGCCGATACATGGGTATCCAGCGCCCTGATCTTCGGCGACCTGGGCAGCCGCGTACACCACCAGTTTTCGCAGGCGACATGGACCGGCGAGTGGGCTGACGAGCGGGTGGGTGACAACACAACCGCCCAGTACAACGATTTGCTGTACCCGATTCAGGTGGACAACAAAAACAGCATTCGCGAACGCTGGGCGCTGATCTTCACCAGCTCGACCAGCTTCAACATCGTCGGCGAGGTGTCGGGCGTGATCGGTACCGGTAACACCAGCGCCGACTGCACCCCGATCAACCCCACCACCGGGGAGCCGTACTTTATCGTGCTGGCTGCCGGCTGGGGTAGCGGCTGGGCTACCAACAACGTGCTGCGATTCAACACCGATGCGGCTCATGCGCCGATCTGGGTAGCACGCACCACCGTCAGCGGCGCGGCCACGCACAATGACGACTCATTCAAGATTGAAGCCAGGGGGGATGCAGACTGATGATTCTGGTTAATGGAAGAGAGCAGGGGCTGATTGCGGCTAGCGCCAAATATATGATTGGCGTTAAATCTGACGGGACTGCAGCCGGGCAAGGGTACAATAGCAGTGGGCAGCTTAACACAGAGTCATTTTCCGAGCTGGTCAGTATAGCGGCAACTGGGAATACATCATTTGGCCTACGAGCCGATGGAAGTGTCGTCGGAGCGGGGTCCGACAGCTACTCAATGCTTACGGAAGCAACCTCGTGGGGCGGGGTCGTTCAACTTTCAGGCTCTATCCGAGATAACGAAATTGCAGGCTTGCTGACTAACGGGACTGTAGTCATGGCTGGATGGAATTACTACGGCCAAGAGGATGCCCTAGCATGGGTAGGTATCACCCAGATAGGAATGGGAACAAGAAGTATTGTGGGGATTAAGGCCGATGGTACCGTAGTAGCCGCAGGCTCAACCGCCTACAACCAACTAGAGGTCGGTACTTGGACTGATATTATTCAGGTTGCATCCGGCAGCGACTTCAACGTCGGCCTGAAGGCCGATGGTACCGTCATAGCTACAGGGACCAACGGCTACGGTCAATGCAATGTAGGAGCCTGGACCGATATTATCCAAATTGCGGCTGGCGAGTCACATACGCTTGGGCTGAAGGCCGATGGTACCGTGGTTGCAACCGGCCGAAACAATTTAAACCAATTAGCCGTCAGCGGTTGGCACAGCGTCATCGAGGTCGCGTGTGGCCAGTATTTCAGCATAGGACTAAAAGCCGACGGAACACTGGTTGGCGCTGGAGAAAACAACTACGGGCAGTCCGATGAGGGTACCATTTCAGGACTTTCCATGGGCCAATACTACCCCATCACTGGCATCACCAGCCTCGATGGCACCCCCACCCCCATGACCGTCCGCGCCTACGAAGAAACCACTGGCCGCTTCCAACTCGAAACCCAATCCGACGCCAATGGCCAGTACACACTGCACCTGCCGCGCTGGTACAACGGCTACATCATGTCGATCCCGCCAGCCGGGCATCGCCCGATGGCGCATGGGCCGATCACCCCACCACCCGAAGATACTCAGGTATAAGGAGCTGACCCATGCACCAGCCAAGCGATGCACTGCTGGCAGCTCGATCTGCCGCCACCCTTAACCTGATCGATGCCGACGCCAACCCAGGCGGTTTGCAGATCTGGAGCGGGGGAGAGCCAGACCTGGGCCGCGACATTTACCCGATACCCGCCCACGCCACCGGCACCGCCTACAGCGAAGGCGACTACGTGACCGCAGGACTCCACTACTACCGCGCCGAGAACAGCGGCACCAGTGCTGGTGCCACGCCGACTTGGCCGACCGATGGCGGCACCGTCACCGACAACGACATAACCTGGCAGGACATGGGTGAAATCCCCGCGCTGCTGGGCATCTTGTCATTCACCCAGCCCGCCGGAACCATCAGTGGCCACACCCTCAGCCTGACCATCGCCGGGACACCTACCGCGAGCCAGAGCGGCACCGCCACATGGGCGCGGATCGTCAACGGGGCCGATGGACTGGTGTACCAGGGCGACTGCGGCACGGTAGGCAGCGGTGCGTTTGTTGAGATGGGCACGTTGAATGTCGTGGAAGGCGGGGAGCTGCGCGCGGAAACCCTGAACATCTGGGGATAACCGATGCAGACCTACTACACGCCGGATCATACTGCCCTCGATCTGAGCGCCGAGGGCAGCTACACCCCACCGGGAGCCGACAGCGCCGCGTTTGATCTGCCGTACCGGACGCCGCTGCCCAACGCCCTGAACCTGGACAACCCAAGCGGTTACGAAACACCCCCGGCGTACATTGTCGCCTTCCCGGCTGATTACCAGACCCCAGCCCATGACCAGCTCCACCTGGACTGCCCGGCCGGGTACGCGGTACCAGCCGCTGACGCCTGCAATTTCGGCTTCCCGGTACTGCCGCCTGAGTTCATCGGCCTGAGCATCAACGCCATAGCCCCGGCCAGCACCACCCAGATCCACCTGAGCGTCCTCAACCCCGGCACCACGCTGAGCATCAATGCAGTCGGGCCAGCGGCCAGCCTGCACCTGCAGATTAACCCTGCCGCACCAGTAACCCACCTGAGCATCAACGCGCAGGCGCCGACCAGTCAAAGCCAGATCCGCATTGATGCCGAGGTGCCGGTTTACCCGGTCAGTATCAACGCCACCGGTCAAGCCGCCACCGTCAGCATCCGCGTAGAGTGGGGTCAGCGCGTCCCCGGCGCCTCCCTGACTACCGAGGGCGGGGGCTTCGGCACCCGCATGGGCTGGAATGACGCACCGAGCAAGCCGCAACAGTTCCACGGCCAATGGCAGAACGCAGAGCGCGTGAACCAGACCACCGACAGTGCATGGGAGGACGCCCAGTACCGTGACAGCCAGTCAGCCCTGCCGCACAACCAGATGCAGCAGCGTGACGGCACCGACCAACTGCCGTGGGGCACATTCGACAGTGCCGACAGGGATAACCAGCAACCCTACACCCAACCACCAGTGCTTGATCAGCAGCAGGTGAAGCCCTGGGGCGACTTTGAACGCACCCCGGCCGCCGAGCCACAACACCCGTACATCTACCCGCCCGCGAAGGATAGGGGGCAGCAGCAGCCGTGGTTCAGCACCGAGCTGTTTCAGCCGCGTACTTGGTGGGTACCAGCGCCACCGAAGGAATGGCCGCCGCTACAGCCGGGAACGTACACCCAAGCAGCCGCAGACGCCGATCTGGACTGCCCCAGTGGATACAGCCAGCCGCAGCCGAGCAGCTACCTGAAATGGACCAGCCGTGGCCAGTGGCAGCGCTGGCACTACCGGAATCTGAATTTTGGTGACCTGACTGAAGAAGATATCGCCGCGCCTGTACCTTGGCCGCCAAAACCTGTTGAAGCCAACCGGCCAAGTGACAGCAGCTGGGCAGCTCCGGTCGACCAGATGCAGCACAACGATCTTGAAACCAAACACCCCTGGGGGGCAGGGAGCTGGAGCCGCCCGACGCCAGACTATGGATGGGATGGAGGCTGGGACAACGAACAGCCCGAACCCGCCGAGCGGCCCCAACAGCCAATCATACACGAGGTCTACCTGTTTATGCCGAACATCACCCTGTACCGGCTGCCTGACGGCACCGAATTTGAGGCCACCCAGTGCGTCTGGAGCACCGACCGCGATAGCTGGGGCTGGCGCTTCACAGCCAACCTGAAGCGCGACGCTGATCTGGCGATCATCAAGCCCACCAGCAACGGGCCGGTCGAGATCGGCTGCGAGGTCAACGGCCACAGCTTCACCGCTCTGGTCGAAAGCTACGGCCGTACCCGCCAGCACGGCAACACCCGCTACACCATCACCGGCCGCAGCCGCACCGCCTGGCTATCAGACCCCTACGCACCCCAGCGCAGCAAAGCCCTGACCAGCGCATACAGCGCTGCCGCACTGGCCGAACAGGAACTGGCCAACACCGGATTCAGCCTGCAGTGGAACGCCCAGGACTGGCTGATCCCCGCAGGCAGTTACAGCTATGACCAGCTCGACCCCATCGCCGCAATCAAGCGACTGGCCGAAGCCGCCGGGTACATGCTGCAGAGCCACCCAGAGCTGAAGCAGCTGATCGTCAGCCCGCGTTACCGCGTCGACCCGCACAAGTGGACCGAGCCGACCACCGCGCTGGACGCCATCCTGCCCGCTGACCTGATCACCCAAGACGGCTCCACATTCAGGACAGCCCCGGCCTACAACCGCGCCATCGTCACCGGAGGACCAGCCGGCGGCGTGATCGTCACCATCACCCGGGACGGCACCGCAGGCGACATCCTCGCCCCGATGGCAACCGACGACCTGATCACCCATAGCGACGCCGGATACCAGCGAGGCCGCAGCCTGATCGCGGAAGGCGGCACCTGGGAGGAGATGAACATCACCACCATGCTGACCCAAGCCGGACAAGCCCCAGGCCTGCTGCTGCCCGGCCATCTGGTAGAGATCCAAGACACCGACGACACCTACCCGGTCGTAATCGACGGCACCAGCATCACCGCCACCAGCAGCGACACCGAGATCAAAGTACGGCAGCAGCTCACAGCAGAACGGAGGATCACCTGATGGCGAACATCTGGAAGCAGTTTGAAAACCTGCTGGAGCGGGATGCAACGCTGGTGGCCGAGGTGATCAGCATCAACCCCAGCAACGTGACCGTGGAGCTGCTGAGCGGGGATAGGGTAAACGTGCGTGATGGGGGAGTCGGTGTCGCGGCGGGGGAAATGGTGTTTATCAGAGGCGGGGAGGTGTTGCAGAAGACCCAGGCACTGCCGAGGCATGATTTGATTCTGTATTGAAAAAAGCGGCCCGAAGGCCGCTTGGAGTTAAGCGACTACTTGGAATTATGGCGGGCTACCAGCAGAGCTACCAGGATACCGCTCATTTCAGTTACAGATGAACTGTTCAGCGTGATCGATAGCAGCTGGAGGATATAGTTTGCTACATCTGCCATATTCCCTCCTTCAACTATTGGTTGAAGTTTCAGGGATGCGGGGCGATACTCAAAATTGTACAATTTGGGTTATAGCCCAACTGGCGCGCCATGGTTGTGCCGACCATGGCGCGCTGCCTCCCTACCTACGGCACGGGTAAGATGTGCCGATCAGCCAAGTCTATTGTCACGACCTTTGCCGATGCATAGATCTTCCTGTGGGATCACGTCGAAAACAAGTCGATTTTCTTTTCCGCAAACATTTTACGAAAAAGACCAAGCCGTTTTGCTGGTATAGGTATAAATGAAACTGTGAAAGCAGGTGTAGAGCGTTAGAGGTACATTTTACTGAGCTGTCTCTAACGTCGGGAAGTGATCATGCAGTCTGGTGCAGCTGTAGAAAGGTATGACGCTGCGATTTCATTATGTTGCAACCCTCTCCCTAGCAAGGGAACTGACGGGGCTGCAATAGGCTGGTTAATCAGGAGCTACTACTTATTGCAAGTCCCTGACCGATCCTTGGATTGACACTGGTTACATAGCTCACCAGATGTCGGCTTTGTGGTTCGAGAGTCCGCTGGGTTTGATGGGTAGTTACTACAATTGGTACACCAGTGCCATGTATCACTACCGGCTGCCCTTACGTACTTTGCCATCACTATTCTCCTTCCTAGATAGTTCCGTTTAGATTGGCAAATACCAAGGTAGGACATCATTAGTGGTTGTGCCAAATTATGCGCGAATCATTGCCAAAAAAAACGCGCGGCTACAGTGGACACTATGTATGTTGGCACCCCCTTCAGTGTACGAACGGGTACCGCATGGACACTCAGCCTGAGCCATGCGGTACTGGATTCCAGCGGGGAGTTTGAAGGAGCTGTATTCGCGGCGCTGGATGAAAGCTTCTTTTCGGCAATGCTGTCATCAATGAATTACGCACCGGACATGTGGACCGGTATCGCTCATGGAAGAGGGCGCCAGTTCATGATTACACCGGCACATGAGGGGTTGGCGGGCATTGACCTTGCCAAGCCGGGCTCTTTCTTTACGCGCCACATGGAAAGCGGTAATGATGCCAATATCATGACGGGTCAGGTATTGGCGACCGGTGACAAACGGATCATGGCATTGCAGACGATCAACCCACCAGCCTTGAAACTGGACTGGCCATTGGTGCTGGGGACCGGTCGCAGGCTGGATGCCGTTTTTGCCCTCTGGAGCCGTGATCTCCGGCTGGTACTGCTGTTTTACGCGCTGACCGTATTGGCGTCTGTTGCACTCCTGTATCTGTATCAGCGCCGCATTCGTGCCCAGGTGGCATTGAATAATGCACTCAGCTCATCACTTGTCACCGAGCGCCGGCGTCTTGCCGGTATTCTTGAAGCCACCAATGTTGGGACATGGGAGTGGCACGTCAAAACCGGGCAAGTTGTGTTCAATGACCGCTGGGCGGGAATTGCCGGGTATTCACTGGATGAATTGCAACCGGTCAGTATTGAAACCTGGCACAGCCTGGCACATCCCGATGACCTGGCCAAATCGGACAAGATGCTGCAACAGCATTTCAGCGGGGAGCTGGACTACTACGATTGCGAAGCGCGGATACGACACAAGTCCGGTGAGTGGGTCTGGGTTCTGGGTCGCGGTTGTGTGATGCAGCGGGATGCCGATGGCAGCCCGGTTATCATGATGGGGACACATATCGATATCACGGACAAAAAGAATGCGGAGCTGCGACTGCAGGCATCGCTTGAATCGCTGGCGCGTTACAACCAGGAACTGGAACAGTTTGCCAGTGTGGTATCACATGACTTGAGACAGCCCATCAGGACGGTCAGTGGTTATCTGGAGTTACTGCGCGCTCATCTGGGAGATCGGTTGACCGAAGACGCGGAGAAAATGGTGGTCGCTGCTGAGCGCGGCACGCAAAGACTGGATCAGATGTTATGTGGTTTGCTTGAGTACGCCCGTACAGGTCTGGATGATGGACCCAAAGCACCAATCCATCTCCTGGATGTGATTACGGATGTACGTGAGTTGCTCAACAGTGAGTTTGAGCACTCACACGCCAGAATCATCTGCCCGCCAGAGATGGGTTCAGTAACGATCAAGGCGTGCAGGGATGACTTGCTGCGCCTGTTCATGAATCTGATCAGCAACGCCATAAAATACAGGCGGCCTGACACTGACCCAGTGATTGAGCTGGCTGTAAGCCCTGTTGATGGCGGTTGGTGTTTTACGGTAATCGACAACGGTGTGGGCTTCGATCCCGCACAGGCGGGGCGTCTGTTCAACATGTTTCAGCGGCTGCATTCTCGGGCTGACTATCCCGGCAGCGGTATAGGGCTTGCGCTGTGCAAAAAAATTGTTGAACGCTATCGTGGCGAGATTCACATCACTTCTTCCGGCCCAGGGACGGGGGCCCGGGTCAGTTTCACTTTATACGAATAAATCTATTAAAATCAATATGTTGATGGTGTTACAGTTTTGATACATTTTAGATGTATCTAATACTCCTGCGGCGTACACTGATTGTATGAGAAATGTCTAAATTCTCGATAAGCAGGTGATGCCACTCTATGAAAAAGAACTTGCCCGTTACGCAGGTAGAAGAAACCTTCCCCGCGTCTGCGAATATACTTTCCACCACCAACCTCAAAGGTGCCATTACCTATGTAAACCCTGATTTTGTAAAAATCAGCGGTTTCACCCGCGACGAGCTGGTGGGGCAAAATCACAACATGGTGCGTCACCCGGACATGCCTCCGGCGGCTTTTGCTGAACTGTGGAGCACGGTCAAGTCCGGTGAATCCTGGATGGGTATGGTGAAAAACCGTTGCAAGAACGGCAACCACTACTGGGTTGATGCTTACGTCACGCCGATTGAGAAAAACGGTGAGGTTAAGGAGTATCAGTCGGTCAGGCGCAAACCCTCCCGGGAGCATGTCCGTCGAGCGGAACAGATCTACCCGCAGTTGATGGAGGGCAAGACGCCACGGGCCCTCAAGAATACGCTCTCGTTAAGCAGTAAAAACCTGCTTTGGCTGACCTTGCCCGTGGCAAGCATCCTGCTCTCATTTCTTCTGGTCTCCGAGCCGGGCCTGCTACAGGCACTGATTGCGTGCAGTGGTGTACTGCTTGCCGCCTTTGGCCAGGCGTTGACATTGCAGCCGTTGAAACAGGCTGTCGCAAAGGCCCGCAATGTTATCAATAACCCGGTTGCTCGATTCATCTACACCGGACGTCGTGATGATGTGGGGCAGTTAATGCTCGCACTCAAGGCGCTGGAATCCGAAACGGCAGGGCTGATCGGACGTATTGCTGATTCAGCCGACGACATGATGACCAGCACCGGAACCTTGGGTGAGGCAGTTAGCAGATCGCAGCAGGGCGTGCAGCGTCAGTTCTCGGAAACAGACCAGGTTGCGGCGGCCGTCAATGAAATGTCGGCCAGCATTCAGGAAGTGGCAGACAACGCCCACAGCACCTCAACCGCCGCCAATGAAGGTCGCAACCAGGTTGAGCAGGGGCGCGCTGTGGTGACGGACATGGTCAGGATGATTGGTTCGCTCAGGGATGAAATTACCCGTGCCGCTGAAGTGATCAGCCAGGTTCAGAGCAGCAGCAACCAGATCTCGACTGTACTGAATGTGATCAATGATATTGCGGAGCAGACCAACCTGTTGGCGCTGAATGCTGCCATAGAGGCTGCGCGAGCCGGTGATGCTGGCCGTGGTTTCGCCGTTGTTGCCGATGAGGTGCGCTCACTCGCCAGTCGCACCAGCAACTCCACAGACGAAATTCGCAACATGATCAAGCTGCTGCAGAATAATTCACGGATGGCGGTTGAAGCCATGGAAGTGGGTCAGCGGCAGACCGGAGAGTGTGTTGACCAGGGCAACGCGACGGTCAGCTCGCTGGAAGTTATCTGGCAGTCGATCAGTCAGATCAATGACATGAGTATGCAGATCGCCGCTGCAGTCGAGCAGCAAAGCGCTGTGGCTGATGAGATAAACCGCAGTGTTGTCACCATTCGTGACATGTCCGAAAGCAATCTTGAGGCTACCGGTCAAAGTGGCTCGGCCAGTGATCACGTCTTGCAGGTAGCGACCGGGTTCAGGGATCTGGCGAAACAGTTCTGGGCAAAACAGAACCACTGATAGTGTAGGTTCAAGATGAAAAGGCGCAGCTTGACAAGCAGTATGGCGCTGTTGTTCGCGGGCACAGTCATGTTGCCCGCCTGTACGTTTGGAGGGCGGTTGAAGGTGGGGGTACACCCCTGGATCGGCTATGAAACTCTCTACATTGCGGAAAACTTTGGTTGGCTGGCCGACTCGGTTGAGCTGATTAAACAGAAGAACGCCAGCAGCAGCCTGGCGGCATTGAGTAATGGTGAGCTGGATGCAGCGGCCCTGACACTGGATGAAGTGCTTTCAGCACGGGAGCAGGGGGTACCACTCAAGGTGGTAATGGTGTTCAACCACTCAGTGGGTGCCGATGCGGTCTTGGCCCGTGCCGGCATCCGACAGTTGTCAGAACTGAAGGGCAAGCGCATCGCCGTTGAAAAAACGGCTGTAGGTGCACTGATGCTGGCCAAACTGTTACAGGCTTCAGGTCTGCAGGAGCATGAAATATCGGTACTGGACATTCCGCCTGACAGTCAGCTGGAGGCCTGGCAGCAAGGCATGATTGATGCTGCCATAACCTACGAGCCGCTTGCCTCACGTCTTGAGCGGCAGGGGGGAGAAAGGGTTTTTGACAGCCGTGCATTGCCCAACACCATTTTTGATGTGCTGGCGGTGCTGCCCGACCGTAAAACCGATCTTGTCCGAAGCACCATTCAGGCACATATGCGTGGGCTTGAGCACATCCGTGTCAACCGTCAGGACGCCTTGCATCGGATCGCGACCTGGCGCGGACTCTCTGTTGATGAAGTTTCGCGCTCTCTGGGCAGTGTGCATCTGCCGGACCTGCAGTCCAACCACTCCTATCTGGTTCAGAACGGTGAGCTGGTTGCAGCCGCGGAGCAGTTGGTTGGCGTAATGATGCAGGCGGGGTTGTTGCGGGCTGCCCCGGAGCTGGAAGGATTACTGGATGTCCGCTACCTGCCAAATGGACATGGATACTAAAGGGAATCTGTGAAGTTGATAGCTCGATTGGGTCACGTGCTGTGCCTGTGTTTAGGAATGTTGATCTCCTGTCAGCTGTTTGCGGCTGAAGTGTTGACGCTGGGGGTGCTGGCTTATCGCCCGAAACCAGTGATGGAGGCGCGTTACAAGGCATTGGCAGAGTACCTGTCAGACCAACTGGAAGGGCAAAGGGTCAAGCTGCTGGCGCTTGAGCAGGATGAGTTGGCAACGGCGATATACAGCCGTCAGGTTGACTTTGTAATGACGAATCCCAGCCATTATCTGTTATTGCGCAGTCGCAACAGCCTCACGGGAGCCCTGGCCACTGTTGTCAGTGTGGAATCGGGTCAGGCCACCAGCAGCCTGGGGGGTGTCATTTTCACCAGGTCTGATAATCCAAGCATCCATACGCTGTCAGATCTTGCCGGTAAGCAGGTGGCTGTAGCGGGAATGCACTACCTTGGCGGCTATCAAACGCAGGTGCTTGAGCTGCTGGAGGCGGGGATTGAACGTCGCGAGCTGGACTGGGTGTTTGTTGGCAGTCAGGACAGGGTGATACTGAGAGTGATGTCGGGTGAGTCTGACGCCGGCTTTGTCAGAACCGGAATACTGGAACGGATGATATCCGAAGGGATGGTGTTTCCGGAGCACCTGCGAATCATCAACTCACAGACGCTGGCCGGGTTTCCGTATCGTCTTTCGACGCGACTATACCCGGAGTGGCCCTTTATTGCGCTGCCTCACGTTGAACAGACCACAATCCGTAGAGTAGCCGCCGCCTTGCTGGCGCTAGACCAGGATCATCCTGCAGCAACCAGTGCCGGGATTGCCGGGTTTGCACCGTCCAGTGATTATCAGGTCATAGAGTTGTTGGCCCGCAGGCTCAGGGTTTCACCTTATGATCAGGCGCCCGACTTTAATATCGTTGATGTCTGGAACAGGTTTCGGCAACCGGTTATGTGGGGTGTGGTATCGGCCTCTACGGTGCTGGTGTTGCTCTTCATGCTGTGGCAAAGAGAGCGGCATCTCTCACGCATGTCGGCCTTGCTGCAAAGCAGTGAAGAGAAGTACCGTGACCTGATCCACACCGTGGGCAGTATTATTTTGCGCTGCAATAACAAGGGTGAGCTGGTTTTCATCAATGAATATGGCTTGACGTTTTTTGGCTACCGGGAAGATGAACTCCTTGGGCGGCCACTGGCTGAAACCCTTGTGCCGACAGAGGATGAGGCAGGGGATGATCTGACCGACTGGTTTGAGAAAGTACTGGCCGACCCTCTTGAACACAATTACAGCATCAACCAGAACGTGCACAAGGATGGCAGCCTTGTCTGGGTCGCCTGGTCCAACAAACCAATTCTGGATAGCGCAGGAAAGCAGGAGGGGCTGTTGTGCGTGGGTACCGATTTTACCAAACGCAAACAGCTGGAGGACCAGCAAACCCTGTCGTCAGCGGTGTTCAACCATGCTCGAGAAGCCATTCTCATTACAGATCCTGCCGGTGTCATCATCGACTGTAATCAGGCGTTCTGCCGCATTACCGGCTATTCAGTTGATGAGGCCAGGGGCAATACACCGGCAATGCTGAACTCCGGTCGGCATGATCAGAACTTCTATCATCTGATGTGGCAGAGCCTGAAAGTGCACGGCTACTGGGCAGGCGAAATCTGGAATCGACGCAAAACCGGCGACGTATATGCTGAAATGATCACGATCAGTGCGGTGAAAGATGCCAGAAACAGGACGCAATACTATGTGGCCCTGTTTTCGGACATTACCGAAATGAAAGAGCAGCAACAGAAGCTGGAGTTTATCGCGCACTATGATTCCCTGACTGGTCTGCCGAATCGAACATTGCTGGCTGACCGCCTGGGTCTGGCCATGAAGCAGGCGCAGCGGCGCAAACAGATAATTGCGGTCGCTTTTCTTGATCTTGACGGCTTTAAGGCGGTTAACGACACCTACGGCCATGATGCCGGTGATGCGCTGCTCAAGGGGCTGGCTTCAAGGATGAAAGAGGTGCTGCGCAGCTGCGATACACTGGCGCGTTTTGGTGGCGACGAATTCGTCGTGATTTTGTCTGATCTGGATGAGGCCAACAGTGCCGGTGAAGTGATCAGGCGACTGCTGCATGCTGCCAGTCAGTCAGTGTTCTATCAGGACTCTGAACTGAATGTGTCCGCCAGCCTTGGCGTGACCTATTACCCTCAGTCACAAGGCGTAGAGGCCGACCAGCTGTTGCGGCAGGCCGATCAGGCGATGTATCTGGCAAAACTGTCTGGCAAAAACCGATACTTCACGTTTGATCCCAACGAAATTGTAAGCCCTGCAAGCGTCAAGGCGGGAGAAGCTATATGAATAAGGTGCCCACCACTGTTGAGAAGCCTCCTTTTGATGAGCTGGTTGAGCTGGCAAGGTCTGATCCGGATGCGTTTGAGGCACTGCGCCGCAAGCTGGTCGAGTCCCATATTGCGCGCTCTCCGGTAGACCAAAAGCTTAAACTTCAGCGAATGCAGTTCAGAATTAACGGTGTTCTCAAGCGCTCCAGCAATCCGGTACATGCCTGTATTCTGCTGCAGAATATGCTGGCTGAGAACACAGGCCGCATGTCCGATGCATTGATCGGTTTGCAGGATGGCGTGGGTGGCTGGGTGTCGGCTGTAGTGGATGATATGGAAAAGGTTGAGGGCGTGCCGGTCGCTCCTCGCTTGAGACTGGTCCACTCCGATCAGCGTGACCAGCCAGAACCACCGTTAACCATTCCCCCTGCGTCACGATAACGGCGGGGGCGTCTGAGGGTTATACTTTACGCTTCTGTTCATACATTGCCCTGTCAGCGACCTGCAGCAGCTCCGAGGCGGTGATGCCATCTTCCGGGAAGCGTGCAGTACCGATGCTGGCGCTGATTTGAACCGTTGCCTTTCCCAGTTCAAACGGCTCATTCAGCTTTGCCATCAACTTGGCGGAAACCGTCTGCACATCTTCCGCCTCAACGGTCTCTGGCAACAGCACCACGAATTCGTCACCCCCGATGCGTGCCAGTGTATCTGCACTGCGCAGCAGCGGCAGCAGGCGTGCTGCAATTGCCTGCAGCAAATGATCCCCGGTTTCGTGTCCCCATTTGTCATTCACCGGCTTGAAACCGTCAAGGTCAAAGTAGAGCAGTGAAAGGTGCTGCTGATAGCGCTCGGCGCGGGCAATGTTCTGCTCCAAACGCTCAAGCAGCAGGTTGCGGTTGGGCAGGTTGGTGAGTGGGTCGTGGTGTGCCATATGGCGAAAGCGTGCTTCAGCCTCTCTGCGCAGGGTAATGTCGGATATGAAGCTCAGCGTTGCGGCTTTTCCATACCAATTGATGCGAGCGCCACTGACCTCTACCGGCAGTCGAATACCATCACGGCGCAACAGTTCAATCTCGTAGTGCTGCTCAACCGGCTGGCCTTCAAGTCGGCGCCGATAGTTGCCGTGGGTCTGGTCCCGGTCTTCGGGGGCTATCAGGATGATAAATGAGTCCAGCGCCCTCAGCTCTTCAAGGCTATAGCCGGTCAGCTCGGCAAAGCGTGGATTCGCATAGACGACACGCCCCTCCTGAATGACGGCGATGCCTTCATGGGCGGTTTCAATCAGAGAGCGAAAGAAGAATTCACTTTCGCGAAGCAATGCCTCGGCAGCTGTTTTATCTTCAATATTGCGCTCCAGTTGATGCTTCAGGTGCAGCAATTTCTGCCCGATGCGACGCTGGCGCCACCAGAGGGCGCCGAGCAGGCCAATGATGGCGATGGCGGCCGCCAAGACCTGGATTATCAGTCCGTAATCGTAGCGGTTAACCTCAATGGCAATATGCTGATTGATAATGGCGTCGACTTCGGCATCGGTCAGGGTGGCCACGGCGGCATCCAGCTGGCTGCGCAGTTCTGGTCGATGCTTGAGTATCCCGATTCGCAGACGGTTTTCATACTCGGGAACTTCACCGGCAATACGCAGGTTAAACCAGCCCTCTTCTCGAATTGTCCAGGCTGCAACGGTAAGGGAGCGGAGGGTCAGCTCGGCCTGCTGTTTGTCGACAAGGTCGAACGCCTCGATTTCAGAGGCAACCGGGATGATCTGCAACTGCGGGAAATCGCGTTGGATCCGCTCGGCAACGGACGTTCCGGTGGGCAGAGCGATACGGCTGCCGGCCAGAGAGCTGAGGTTGCGCACATATGGGTGATCAGCGCGGGCAATGATTACATTGGGATCAACGAAATAGGGGCGGGTGAAAATCAGCCACTGGTCACGTTCGTCCGTCTGGTTGAGCAGACTGAGTGCGTCACACTCACCGGCCCGTGCCTTTGCCAGGCTTTCATCCCAGTGACGAACAGGCACGACTTCATACTCAAGTTCAGCGCGCTCAAAAATCAGTTGCAGCAGATCAGCCGCTATACCCTGGTAGTCGCCTTTGCTGTTCAGGATTTCATAGGGGGGCCAGTCAGGGTCAACGCAAAGCCGTACCGGCTGTACTGCTTGATCAGGTGCATCTGCAGCGCTTGTGTCTGATGGCAAGACAAGCATCGAAGCAAGAGTGCAGCACAGCAGCAGACGGTACCTGAACATATTGGATGATGACTCCAGAGCTATGTGCGAGGGCAGAACCGGTGGTCCTGCCCGCCATGATACTGAAAAGTGTCAGTCCATTAACGACAGTATATATACAGTCACTGTGAAGTGCTGTTCAGAGACGCTTTTGCAGCTCCCTCAACAGGCTACGCAACCCTTCTTCAAGCACCGGGTGATAGTAGGGCATTGTCAGCAGGTCGTTGACGCTGAGCTTGCGCTGCATGCACCAGGCCAGCAGGTGAGCCAGATGCTCCGCGTCAGGCCCGAGAATCTCGGCCCCGAGCAGGGTTCCGCTGCCGGTTTCAGCCCATACCTTCATCAGGCCTCTGTCTCTGCCCAGTACCTTGGCGCGGGCCTGATCAGCGAAGTCATACGCGGCTTCTGCAAAGTGGCCAGAAAACTGCTCGTGGATATCGGCAGGGCGCATGCCGATCGTCGCAATCTGCGGATCGGAAAACACAACGGCCAACGGAACCGTGCGATCTCCCGGCTGCACATCAGGCAGCAGGGCGGCATTACGGCCTGCAATGCCACCTTCATCCGCAGCCTCATGCAGCAGGGGCAGATGGTTGTTGGCATCACCGGCGATGAAAATATGTTCGACCGAGCACTGCAGCGTTTGCGGATCGAAAACAGGCACGCCACGGTCATCCAGTAACAGATGAGTCTGATCGAGCCCAAGCTGATCCACGTTGGGCCGTCGCCCGGTCGCCGCAAGCAGGTAGTCATAGTGCTCGGTCAGAGGCTTTTCATCGGTATGTATGAAAGTGACCTCGACAGCCCTCTCCGTTTCACGGATCTCCTTTACCTGGGCATCGGGGTCAAGCGGGAATTCGGCGCTGAAACATTCAACAGCCGTCTGGCGAATGTCGTCATCCGCAATGGGTCCCACCGCACCACCAACGCCGAACATGCGCACCCGTACCCCGAGGCGGTGCAGGGCCTGCCCCAACTCAAGACCAATTACGCCGGGGCCGAACACGGCAACGGACTCCGGCAGGGTGTCCAGCTCAAACAGCTCATCATTGAGCAACAGCCGCTTGCCGGCTTGCTGCAGAAATCCGGGTACGGCAGGGCGTGAGCCGGTGGCGATCACGACTCTGGCGGCTTCAATGAGTTGTCCGTCAGCCGTTTCCAGCAGGTGGTCAGAGATGAAACGCACGGATTGATGCAGCATGTCCTGATCCGGAATCGACTCCATTCCCTGCAGTACCTTGCCGACAAAGCGATCGCGCATCTGCCGCACGCGCTGCATCACTTTTTGACCGTCCACCTCAATTTGCCCGGCGCTCACGCCAAACATCGGGGCATGTTGCATATGCCAGGCGGTATCGGCCGCCGCGATCAGCAGCTTGCTGGGCATGCAGCCGACACGGGCACAGGTGGTGCCCAGCGGGCCGGGATCAATCAACAGTACTGAATCCGTATGCTTTCGAGCTGCCCGGTAAGCGGTAAGGCCGGCTGTACCGGCACCAATAACGGCAACTGTTACCTTGCGCATGTTAACTCCTTGTCGATTGCGAACGGGTGATGAGAGGTTCATGGTCGTAAATCCAGCCTTGGCCGGGTGCGGTCATCTCCGCGCAACGCACAGAACTCCTGCTTGTGACCATTACTGTAGTTGACCTGTACGTTGAAGCCCATGACGGGGACGATCGGGCCAAAGCTAACCGGATCACGTCTTGATATCTGTCATCTTCCAGTCCAGCTCGGCTATCAAGGAAATGTTTGATGGCTTCATCAGGCTCGGTCTGGGTTGTAACCTGTGCCACTATCGCCTTGCACGCCAGACGCTGGGCCAGACCACGGCCCATGCCGCCGGTCAGCAGTAGATCAACCCTATCCGGCGGATGAGGTGCATTGCTGTCGCTGTCATTACCGAAAAGACTCTTCCTTGCTCAACTCGAGCAGGGTCTTGTCGGTAATGACACCGTCTTCGACGGTGTAGATCCAGAACCGCCGGCAGCGTGCCATCCGGCCTGCCGAAGCTGGCCGGATGGCACCGATGGGTATCAGAGCTGTAGGGGGGGGATTACGGCTGCTTGGTAGTACGCAGGTAAGGCAGTTTCACGTCGATTTCACCGAATTTGGCTTTGGCTTCTTCGTCGTTCAGCGACAGGGCCACAATCACGTCTTGACCGCTGACCCAGTTGGCCGGCGTAGCGATCGGCACCTGGTAGGTCGCCTGGAGCGCATCCAATGCACGCAGGACTTCGGCAAAGTTGCGACCGACGGACATCGGATAGGTCATGGACAGCTGCAGCTTCTTGTCCGGGCTGAAGATGAATACCACACGCACGCTGGCAGAGTCGGCTGCGGTACGGCCATCCGGCAGGTAGGCATCCGCCGGCAGCATGTCCAACGCCTTGGAAACGGCCAGATCGTCATCGGCAATGATCGGAAACTTGGCCGGGGCGCCGCAGAATGTCTCGATGTCGGCTTTCCATTCAACGTGCTCGTCCACGCCGTCTACGGACAGACCGATCACCTTGGTGCCGCGCTTTTCCCACTCGGCAGCCAGCTGAGCCACTGCACCGAATTCGGTGGTGCAGACCGGCGTGAAGTCTTTCGGGTGGCTGAACAGGATTGCCCAGCTGTCGCCGATGAAATCGTGCAGTTTGAAATCACCCAGATCGGTTTTCAGATCAAGGTTGGGTACGGTGTCATTAATGCGAAGTGCCATGTTTTATTTCTCCAGTTGTCATCTAATTTGCGCTAATGCGCTGTCACTGAAAACACAATATTATAAGCTTATAACTAAATGAAATTTAGCATGGCAATGGGGACAATAGTAAAAGTTTATTGCATTGTCCCTATTGCGCACTGAGGCTAAACCTCAGTCAAACGGCTGCGGTTTGGGTGTTTCATCTACTGATGGCGGCAGAATCGGCATCAGGAACTGCGGCTGATCGCCGGTCAGGGTCTTCATGAAGGCCACGATCTTGGCATTTTCTTCATCGGTGAATTTGCGGCCCAGCTGCAGACGACCCATGATGTCGGTGGCTTCGGTCAGAGTGGCCGCTTCACCGTCATGGAAGTACGGGTAGGTCAGCTCCACGTTACGCAGCGTCGGCACCTTGAAGGTGAAGCGGTCTGCGTCCTTGCCGGTGACGGCGGCACGGCCTTCAGCGGGGTTGTTGGTCTGGTAGGGCTCGACCAGACCCATCTTCTGGAAGGAGTTGCCACCTGCCGCCACGCCGTTGTGACAGGCAACACAGCCACTGGTCTTGAACAGCTGATAGCCTTCCTCTTCGAACGGGGTGATGGCATTTTTATCACCCAGCAGCCACTGGTCGAAACGGGAATTTGGCGTTACCAGGGTGTTCTCGAATTCGGCGATGGCATCGGTGATCTTGTCGATGTTCACCTCTTCATCACCGAACACCAGGCGGAATTCACGCACATAGCCCGGAATATTGCGGATCACATCCACCGCCAGTACGTGGGTAAAGCCCATCTCGGCCGGGTTTTCTATCGGGCCGCCGGCCTGTTCCTTCAGGTCAGCTGCACGGCCATCCCAGAACTGCGCCACGTTGAGGCTGGAGTTCAGCACGGTGGGCGAGTTGATCGGGCCCTGGGCCCAGCCGTGACCGATGGAGGTCTTGAGGTTGTCGGTTCCGCCCATGCTCAGGTTGTGGCAGGAGTTGCAGGAGATGAAACCTGACTTGGACAGGCGCGGATCGAAGTAGAGCTTTTTGCCCAGTTCGGCCAGTGCCAGATTAACGTTCTTGACCGGCTCGATCGGCTGTATCGGTTCGTTGGCCTGTACACCGGCAGACGCCGTTGCAACGGCCGCGGCAAGCAGAGTCGCCTTGAGAGTGAGTCTAAGTGCCATGCAGTACTCCTTGTGTACCCATCTTGTTGATTTTTTTGTAAGTCTGGGGATCATTTTGAGGACAGACACAGTGCCTGTTCATTGACAGGGAACAGACGCAATGTGGCTGTGCGAGAGGTTGGCCTGACTGAATGCCGGGCCGCAAAATCCGTTTCATATAAGACTGGGTCTATGGAAATAACTGTTTTTCAGCATAGCCCTTGGAGCGTGAAGGTTCCATTAAATTAGCTGTTTTTTATTTAATGGATCAGGGCTGTATTAAAATATCGGGTTTATTATCCGCAGCGCTATTCATGTATAATTCGCGCTCAATTTTTAACCAGTCAGTAGTAGCAGCGAACCATGCAGACCGATAGCCTCGACAAGCAGAAGAAAACCCGCCTCAATAAGCTGCAGAAGCGGCTGCGCCGCGAGATGGGGCAGGCGATCGAAGCCTTCAACATGATTGAAGATGGTGACAAGGTGATGGTCTGCCTGTCAGGTGGCAAGGACTCCTTTGCCATGCTGGATATCCTGATGAACCTGCAGAAAAGCGCGCCGATTCGGTTCGAGCTGGTGGCGGTCAATCTTGATCAGAAACAGCCTGGCTTCCCGGAAGAGATACTGCCCGCCTACCTGGAGTCACTGGGTGTACCGTTTCATATTGTCGAGCGCGATACCTACTCCATCGTCAAATCGGTGGTGCCGGAAGGCAAGACCACCTGTGGTCTTTGCTCGCGCTTGCGCCGCGGCACGCTGTATGGCTTTGCTGACGAGATCGGGGCCAACAAGATTGCGCTGGGGCACCATCGTGATGACATTCTGGAAACCTTTTTCCTCAACATGTTCTTCGGCGGCAAGCTGAAGTCGATGCCTCCCAAACTGGTATCGGATGACGGCAAGAACATGGTGATTCGCCCGCTGGCCTATGCTCGCGAGAAGGATATTCTGGAATACGCCGAGTTGCGTGAATTCCCGATCATTCCGTGCAACCTGTGTGGCTCGCAGGAGAACCTGCAGCGTCAGGTGATCAAGGAGATGCTGCAGAGCTGGGATAAAGCCCATCCTGGCAGGATTGAGACCATGTTTCGCGCCCTGTGCAATGTGGTGCCATCCCATCTGGCCGACCCGCAGCTGTTTGATTTCAAGAGTCTGCAGCAGGGCTTTCCGCACGGTATTGGCCCGGCGATGCAGGCCATGGCGGGGCCGCTGGGTGAGGACGATGAAGCTGCAGCCGGTGGATCGGGTGTACAGATGATGGAGAGGATCGATATTCTGTCGGTCTGACAATCGGCTTGACCTGCTGCTCCCTTTTGACCGATATTCGGGTAAACCCGAATAACAACAAAAAGGGAGTAACCGCATGACCCATTCATTACTGCAGCGTCAGGACCACGAAGGCGTGGCCACCTTGATGCTTTCCCGTCCCGACGCCTACAACAGCCTTTCCATGGAGTTGATGCAGGCATTGCATGCCGAGCTTGATGCCATCGCGGATGATCAAACCATTCGCTGTGTGGTGATCAAGGGTTCCGGCAAGGGCTTCTGTGCCGGCCATGATCTCAAGCAGATGCTGGGTGAGGGCGAAGAAGACTACTATCGCTGCACCTTTAACACCTGTGCTCGGCTGATGCAGCGCATCGTCAGTCTGCCTGTACCGGTCATTGCCCAGATTCACGGCGTGGCCACGGCCGCAGGCTGTCAGCTGGTCGCCACGGCGGATCTGGCTGTGGCGGCCGATAATGCCCGTTTTGCCACACCTGGCGTTAATATCGGCCTGTTCTGCTCCACCCCGATGGTGGCGCTGAGCCGTGCCGTGCAGCCCAAGCATGCGATGGAGCTGCTGCTGACCGGTGAGCTGATCAGTGCGCAACGCGCCTATGAGATCGGTCTGGTTAACCGTCTGGCACCGGAAGCGGAGCTGGACCGGGCGGTTGCTGAGCTGGCCGGCAAGATTGCGTCCAAATCACGCCGCACGCTGCAGATTGGCAAGCAGGCATTCCAGCGCCAGCGTGAGTTGCCGTTGGCCGATGCCTATGCCGCCTGCAGTGAGGTGATGGTGGAAAACATGCTGACGGAAGATGCGCAGGAGGGCATTGATGCGTTCATCAACAAGCGCAAACCGGAATGGACGCACCGCTGAGCGGGCGATAAAAAGGCGCCTGTGCGGGGCGCCTTTGGGGAGAGATGATCATTTCGGCAGCGAACTCAATCGCTGTCGATGTCCTCGGCCTCAAGCCACATCACGTTGATGATGCCGAATGCGCAGGCCAGGAGTACACCGAGAATCCAGGCGAAATACCACATGGTTGTATCTCCTTCTTAGTAGGATGAGTAATCGTTGTCCTGAATGTATTCCACCGAAATCTTGGCCCACAGGGAGCGATAGCACCACAGGGTGTAGCCCAGAATGGTCGGTACAAAGATGATGGCGGCAATGGTCATCACGTTCAGGGTCAGGTGGCTGGATGCTGCATCCCACAGGGTCAGGCTGGAGTTCGGGCTCAGGCTGGACGGCATCACGAACGGGAACATGGAAACACCTGCTGTCGCGATGATGCCGGCCAGTGCCAGTGCGCTGAACAGGAATGACCAACCGGTGTGACCGCGTCCCGCCATCAGGAACACACCAATCAGACCGATAAAACCGGTGATGGGTGCCAGCATGGTCATCGGGTAAATACTGTAGTTGCTCAACCATGCGCCGGCCGCGACCTCCACTTCCTTGGCCAGCGGGTTGGGCAGTGCGTCCAGTGCTGGTTGGCTGATGATGCGATAACCATCGATGCCCATGCTGAGCCAGATGCCGGCCAGCGCAAAGGCTACCAGTGTGACCACAGCCAGCAGCTGGGCATAACGCTGAGCACGCAGCTCTACCTCGCCGTGGCTGCGCAGCTGTACCCAGACGGCACCGTGCATCGAAAGCATGGCGAGGCTCACAACACCGCAGAGCAGGCCGAAGGGGTTGAGCAACCCGAACAGGTTGCCGGCGTAGCTTGGTCGTAAAAACTCGTCATGCTGAAAGGGCACACCCAGCAACAGATTGCCAAAGGCCACACCGAATACCAGTGAGGGCACCACGCCGCCGGCAATCAGCCCCATATCCCAGGCCTTGCGCCATTTGGTATTGGTCAGCTTGGAGCGGTAGTCAAAACCGACCGGGCGGAAAAACAGGGCAAACAGCACCAGCAGCATCGCCCAGTAGAAGCCCGAGAAAGCGGCGGCGTACACGGCGGGCCAGGCCGCGAACAGTGCGCCACCGGCGGTGACAAACCAGACCTGGTTACCTTCCCAATGCGGGCCGACGGTGTTGATCACCACGCGACGTTCGTCATCGGTCTTGCCCAGGAATGGCAGCAGGGCACAGGCCCCCATATCGAAGCCGTCGGTAATGGCGAAGCCGACCAGCAACACGCCAACCAGCACCCACCAGATCAGTTTCAGTGTTTCATAATCGAATAGCATCGTATCTCTCCTCTCGCCTGATCAGGCCTTTGCCGGCTCGGAAGCGGATTGCTCATCCTGCTCGTGGTGGTAGCGGCCGGTTTGCAGACTGCTGGGGCCGATGCGCGAGAATCTGACCATCAGGTAGATCTCGACAATCGCCAGCAGGGTGTACAGCACGATAAAGGCTGCCAGGCTGCCCAGCAGGTCGGCTCTGGTCAGCACCGATGGTGCAACGAAGGTGGGAAGAATCTCACCGATCGCCCATGGCTGACGGCCATACTCGGCCACAAACCAGCCCATCTCGTTGGCAATCCACGGAGCCGGGATGGAGAACAGCGCGGCCTTCAGTAACCAGCGTTTGGTAAAGGCGGTACGCTTGGCTGTGAAGTAGAATGCCAGGGCAAATACCAGCAACATCCAGAAGCCACTCGCCACCATGATGCGGAAGGCCCAGAACATGGGGCCCACGCTCGGGATGGTATCTCTCGCAGCAGCCTGAATCTGCTCTTCGGTGGCATCGACTACGTTTTGAGTGTATTTCTTCAGCAGCAGGCCGTAGCCCAGGTCTACCTTCACGCGATCAAACTCGGCCTCAAGCTCATCGGTCACTTCACCGTTGCGCAGTTTCTGCAGTACCTCGTAAGCGTAGATACCCCGGCGGATACGAGCTTCATGCTCAACAATCAAATCACGGATGCCGGTGACCTCTTCATCAAGTGAGCGAGTCGCAATAATGCCCATCACATAGGGGATCTTGACGGCGTAGTCGGTTTCCATGGTTTCGTTATTCGGCATGCCGAACAGGGTGAAGGCTGCAGGCGCTTCTTCGGTGTGCCATTCGGCTTCAATCGCGGCGAGCTTGGTTTTCTGCACGTCACCCAGCTCATAACCGGACTCGTCACCCAGCAGAATAACCGAGAGAATGGAGGCCAGGCCGAACGCGGATGCGATCGCAAAGGAGCGGCGCGCAAAAGCAAGGTCGCGCCCTTTAAGCAGGTAGTAGGCACTGATGCCCAGTACAAACATGGCCGCCGTCACATAACCAGCCGAAACGGTATGGACAAATTTCACCTGCGCCACCGGGTTGAGGAACACCTCGGCGAAGCTGGTCATCTCCATGCGCATGGTTTCATAGTTGAACTCGGAACCGACCGGGTTCTGCATCCAGCCGTTGGCCACCAGAATCCACAGCGCCGACAGGTTGGAGCCCAGCGCCACCAGCCAGGTCACCATCAGGTGCTTGACCTTGGACAGACGCTCCCAGCCGAAGAAGAACAGACCCACGAAGGTGGACTCAAGGAAGAACGCCATCAGGCCTTCAATGGCAAGTGGTGCACCAAATACATCGCCCACGTAATGCGAGTAATAGGCCCAGTTGGTGCCAAACTCGAACTCCATGGTCAGACCGGTAGTGACCCCGAGCGCAAAGTTGATACCAAACAGCTTGCCCCAGAATTTGGTCATATCCTTGTAGATCTGCTTGCCGGTCATGACGTAGACCGACTCCATGATGGCAAGCATGAATGACAGCCCCAGCGTCAGCGGGACGAATAGGTAGTGATACAGCGCCGTGATGGCGAACTGTAGCCGGGAAAGATCAACGATGTCCTCAGTGATCATTACCAGTCTCCTGTTTCAGGTTAAAACCGGGTGTGTAAAGCGTCTTCCAGCAATAATGCAGATTCTGTGCCATATATTTCTTTTTGTTTTTGATGAATAGCATTTTTGCATAAGCCAGCCGTGACGAAGCTTAGCTTAAATTCATGCCGGGATTTTTACGCTCAATTCAGTGTTCTCGGAAGTGACAAAATGTCGCGGTGCGTCAATAATGTCAGTATCTATAAGGCTGGGCTGCCATATATGGCGGCAGAGTTGAAGGTGAACGTTGGAGGTAGTCGATGCAACAAACAGGGCCGTTTGATCCCGCAACCATGCTGGAAGCAATACCTGAGCCGGCAGCGCTGCTGTCGACAGAATACCGGATTATGGCAACCAACCAGCCTTACCGTGCGCTTTATGCCGGTGAGCAGGAGGTGATCGGCCGTACCTGCTATGAGGTTTCTCACGGCTACTCAGTACCCTGTGATCAGGCGGGGGAGTCCTGCCCACTGAAAGAGTGCCGTCACAGCGGTCAGCGTCAGCGTGTACTGCATCTGCATAACACGCCGTACGGTGATGAGCATGTGGATGTGGAGATGATGCCGCTGACCGATGCACGCGGACGTCTGACCGGATTTCTGGAAGTGATGCATCAAGTACGCGAAGCACGGGCACAGGTCAGCGATCAGGAAGGGCTCGTGGGAAGGGCGCCGGCGTTTACTCGCATGCTGTCGCTGATCCATCGCGCGGCACCCAGTGAAATTACCGTGCTGCTGCTGGGTGAATCCGGTACCGGCAAGGAGCTGGTTGCGCGTGCGTTACATGAGAGCAGTCCGCGCGCGCGGGCGCCGTTCGTAACGGTGGAGTGTTCCGGCCTGAGCGAAGGGCTGTTCGAGAGCGAGCTGTTCGGTCATGAGCGTGGGGCGTTTACCGGTGCGGTCAGTCGCAAGAAGGGGCTGGTTGAGGCTGCACGAGGCGGCACCCTGTTTCTGGATGAGATTGGCGAAATTCCGCTCAGCTTGCAGGTAAAGCTGCTGCGCCTGATCGAAACCGGCAGTTTTCGGCCCGTGGGCAGCGTTGAACCACAGCATGCCGATTTCCGACTGGTCTGTGCGACCCACCGTAACCTGCGTCAGCGGGTGAAGGAGGGACTGTTCCGTCAGGATCTTTACTATCGAATTTCAGCGTTTCCGGTGCCCCTGCCGGCGCTGCATGAACGCATAGAGGATCTGCCATTGTTGACGGCCTCATTGCTGCAGCGCCTGCCGGGCGGTATCGGGGTGACACTGGCTGGGCAAACGCTCGATTTGTTGCAGCAATATGCCTTCCCGGGGAATATCCGTGAACTGCGCAACATTCTGGAGCGCGGAATTTTGCTGGCCGATGATGGTGTCATACAACCGGAGCACCTGCCACGGGAGTGTATTGAGGCACAGCCGCTACCGCAGCAGACAGCCGGGGCAGGGCTGGATGCGTTGCCGTTGATGCCACTGGATCAGCTCGAAAACCGTTACCTGGAGCAGGTCAGCGCCCGTTTCAGCGGTGAACGGCGCGAACTGGCGCGGCGGTTGGGGGTCAGTGAGCGTACACTGTATCGCAAGCTGCAGCGTCTGCAACCGGACCAGGAAGCGAAGCCGAGGAGTGCTGATGCCGGCAGCGAGATGGGATAAGATACCCACACATCTTTTGTCGACCCGAGGCCTAACGTGCGCATCATCAAATTCAGCCCCCTGTTGTTGAGTGCCCTGCTGCTGGGGTGCAACGCCACCAATCAGACGCAGCCCGAGAGTGCCTCCGCTGAAGAGGCGCAAGCACCGCAGACAGATGACAACCAGGCGGCAGAGCCTTCTGCCGATCAGCCGGCCCGTGACGACCGTTCGCGGCCAGTCCAGCAGACGCCGGCAGCGCCGGCACTCTCGGAACAGTCCCGGTTTGATCAGCTTGGCGGGCGTTTGACGCTGATTCAGGAGCAGTTGTTGCAGCTGCGTTCAGATAACCAGCGCCTGCAGGAGCAAAATCAGATGGTGCTTAACCGTCTGCAGTTGCTAAGCAGTGCCGCTGTCGCGACCGAAAACGGTGCGGAAGCTGAAGCATCGAGGACTGCTGCCGAGGGTGGCGGTGAGCAGCTGGATATGGCGATCGGACAGCTGATGCAGGTGCTGAACTCGCTCGACAATACCGGCTCTTCGGGCGGCGAGTATGCGCTCAGCACGACTTATACGCGCAGTGGTGACTGGATTCTGCTGCGTTATCACCGCCTGAACGGTTCAACCTGGCTGGCGGACAGTGGTGAGTGGCGCCCGTTGCAGGAGCAGCAAACGCCATCGCGGGGTGACTATGATGTGCTGCTGCATCGAGCGGATCAGGACCGCAAGGGCTATGTAGGGGTCAGGATCGATCGCAACACAGGTCGCAGCTGGTGGCTGAATGATACCCGCTGGCAGGAGTACATCCGTGACTGAACCGGATTACCAGCCGCTGATTCGGCTGTTCAACCGTCTTTTTCTGCTCAGCTATAATACTGAACTGGTGGCGGGAAGCGATGAGCCGATCTACCTGCCGGCCGATCAGGCCCATCCGCATCATCGGATTATCTTTGCGCATGGCTTTTATGCCAGTGCGTTGCACGAGATTGCACACTGGTGTGTGGCGGGTCCCGAGCGCCGTCTGCTGGAAGATTTCGGTTACTGGTACAAGCCGGATGGCCGCACCGCCGATGAGCAGGCCGAGTTCGAGCGTGTCGAAGTGCGTCCTCAGGCCTACGAATGGATATTCAACAGAGCCGCCGGTCGCAAGTTTCACTTCAGTGCCGATAATCTCAGTGCCGGTATTGGTGCCAGCGATGGCTTCAGGCGCTCGGTACTGGCTGAGGTGCAGATGATACTGCAGCAGGGGTTGCCGCCGCGGGTCAGAATGCTGGTGGAAGGGCTGCAGCAGGAATATGGCACCGAGCCGCTTCAGCCGGAGCAGTTCTGCCTCGAACATGACGAGTGTGAATATGCGTAACCTGACAATTCAGGCAACCGACTGGGTCAGTTGCCTGCCGGATGAGTCATGTGAACTGCCAGATCAGGAACGGTTATTGACGCTGGAATGTGCTCGTTCTGACCAGTTTCACTACCAGCGCCTGGCGCTGAGCCGTGGAGCTGAAGTGTTCTGGTATCTTTATGCCTGGAATGAAGAC
Organism: Marinobacterium sp. MBR-109; assembly: GCF_040547565.1. Taxonomy (NCBI): domain Bacteria; kingdom Pseudomonadati; phylum Pseudomonadota; class Gammaproteobacteria; order Oceanospirillales; family Oceanospirillaceae; genus Marinobacterium; species Marinobacterium sp. MBR-109. The sequence continues at coordinate 12,689 of NZ_JBEPPZ010000005.1, read as the reverse complement.
GCCAGCTGGGTACTGGGCGTGTTCGATACCGCTGGGCAGGCAGACTTTTTTCTAGCTTTGCATACCGACAATCCGCTGAATGTGCCGGCATTGGAGCTGCCCCGGTCAGGCCTGCCCGTAACCGTGGAAGACGGGAAGCTGGTCTATGCGGATTATGCCGGCGTTTATCGGGTGGGGTTCAAATCGTATCGGGTGGAGCCGGACAGCCTGGAACCTGAACTGCGCAGCATGCACTACGTAGAAGGTTACAACAGTCAGTTTCTGGGTGTGGCAAGCGAGAAGGAAGCCTGTCTGGCAATTTACAGCCATTTTGATGCACGCTTGCGAGGCTGCAAGATGTGCTGAACCGGAGCCTGTTGGCCCCGGTCTGACCTGAGCTCAGTGACCGCCGTGTGTGTGCTGTTGCATCTGCATGCCGGCCGGCATCGCCATCTGTACCGGAAGGTCAATCTGTTGCTGGCTACCGTCGGCGAACTCAAGGCTGAGGTCGATCTGACTGCCTTCCTGCAACGGTTGCTTCAAGCCGATCAACATCACATGCAGGCCGCCCGGCTGCAGTACAGTGGTGTCTCCCGCTGGCAATTCGATCTGTTCGATTCTGCGCATGCGCATGACACCTTCGTCATTGGTGTGCGTGTGCAATTCAACCACGTCTGCCACGGATGACTTGGCCGCGACCAGCGCGGTTGTCTCTCCCTTGTTGACCAGTTGCATAAATGCGGCGCTGTTGGGCTGGCCCGGTGGTGTGGCGCGCGCAAAGGGCTGTTCAACGCTGATCTCGGCAGCACAGGCCATGGAGATACTCAGGCAGAGGGTGGTCAGTAAAATCGACAATCGGGTCATGGGGTTATCCTTGTTCGGCCAGAAGTTGTTTAAGGTGCAGCGTCAGTTCATCCGGGGTGCTGTTGTGCAGCAGTGTATGCACCAGCTGCCCTTCGCGATTGATCAGATAAAGCCTTGATGAGTGATCCACGGCATAACCCAGCGCGGAATCACGCATCTCCACGCGCCGATAGAAGGCGCCATACTGTTTGACCACCCTGTCGATTTCATCCTTGCTGCCGGTAACCCCGATCAGTCGCGGTGAGAAGAAAGCACTGTACTGTGCCAGTTTCTCGGGTGTGTCCCGCTCCGGGTCAACGCTTATGAAGATGCCCTGCACCTGCTCGCGCTGAGTGTCATCCAGATTGCGAAGTGCCTGGGTCAGCACGGCCAGTGCAGTGGGACACACATCCGGGCAGGATGCATAGCCGATATATACAACCGCAACCTGCCCCCTGAAGTCGGACAGGGATATCGGCCCAGTGGCCGAGGTCAGGGTGAAATCGCCACCAAGACGAGTGTCACCCTGTGCAATGCGGGTCTCGACCGGCTGTGGCCGCAACACAAATGCCAGCGTCAGGCCTGCCAGCAGGAAAGCGGTCAGCAACAGCAGTATCTTGAGTGTTTTCAGTTGTGTATTCATCGGGCATTGAACTCGAATCGGGCCTGTTTCTGCCCGGTGGCCGTTTCAAGCATCAGCAGAAGGTACCAGCGCATCTCGCCGGTGGTACAGATGGCAAGCTCGCTGCGTCCGCGCCATAGGTTGCTTTCGCCGGGTTCGGCTGTGAGGCTGAAACGGTTCTGTCCCATATACATGTCTACCCCCTGCAACTCGGCATCAATCCGGACAATCTCCATGTCACCTTGGCCCTGCACCTGCAGGAACAGCTCGAACGGCAGCAGTGACCGCAGCGGTCTCGGCGTGGCTTCCAGCTGCATCAAAACCCCGTCCAGCTCGAACTTGCACGGCCCTTGCTGCAGGTCACAATCCACCGTTTGGGCATGTGCGGCACCGCTGAGACTTTGCTGGATCAGGCGTGCACCCAGCCAGAAGCTGGCCAGCAGGCCGATCATCAACAGGGCCATCAGCAGTGGCTTCAGCCAGTCCATGGCGGTATCGGTGCGCGTATTCATTCGGGCTCCAGTTTAGGTGAGCAGGTGGTCGCCGGGAAGGTGACAAATTGTCGCACCTGATGCCCCGAGAGGTCGAGACAATCTGGTCAGATGGCGCAGGATTGGTTATCGTGTCAGGCCCGACAGACCTTGTAACAATCAGAGCAGGAAAGCCCCCAAATGAGTGCCAGCAGCACAGAACAAAAAAAAGCACCGGCCGTAAACCCGCAACACCTGTATACCCTTATGGACCAGCTGCCGGAACTGATTCTGGTACTGGGTCTGGATGGCTCCTGCAGCTGGTGTAATCTTGCTTTTGCCCGCCTGACCGGTAAATCCCGCGAGGAGTTGCTGGGCAAGGCCTATCCGTTGCCGGTGTTGCGTGAACTGATGGTGACGGATGAGCGCAAGGATCTGGAGCGCTGGCTGGAGGTGCCTGATTCCAGCCCGCGTCTGATTCGATTCGAAGTCAGCGCCGGGATCGGCGACGATGAGGCGGTCGATTCGGTCCTGATTACCGGGCGCGACATGACACCACTGTACCGCCTTCAGCATCCGTTGGCACCGCTGAGTGAAGACAATCTGCCGCCGGTGGCAGACATGAAAGTGAGGGCGCGTCTGGAGCATTCTCTGCAGCGCGCCCAGCGGGCTCAGGAGTATGTTGTGTTTCTGTCGCTGCAGCTCAGCGGACAGCAGCCGGAGCAGGGGCAGGAGCGCTATAACAGCAGTCTGAAACGGATGTCGCAGGTGTTGCAGGAACAGATCCGCAAGGGCGATACGCTGGCGCGGCTGGACTCAGGTGCCTGGCTGGTGGTGCTGGAGCAGATCGACTGTCCGGAAGCGATTGAGCGGGTGATCAACAAGCTGGCGGCGGCGTTGGAGCAGATGCAACAGGCGGACCTGCCGGGGCTGTGCATCAATATTGGTGTGGCGGTCAGTCCCGATGATGGTCTTACCGCAGACGAGCTGATCGACCGGTCAGAACAGGCGCTGCACCGGTCGATCATGCTTGAAGAGCGGGTCTATTACTTCTGAAGGGGCGTTACAGCCCCAGTTTCTGCGCCACGTAATCCGCGTCTTTATCACCACGGCCCGACAGATTGACCAGAATGCACTGCTCCGGGCTCAGCTCCGGGGCCTTGCGCATGGCCCAGGCAACGGCATGTGAGCTTTCAAGTGCCGGAATGATCCCCTCCACACGGGACAGGGTCATGAAGGCATCCAGGCATTCGTCATCGGTAGCGGTCTCATACTGTACTCGGCCAAGGTCCTTCAGGTAACTGTGCTGCGGTCCGACCCCCGGGTAGTCCAGGCCTGAGGCGATGGAGTGCACCGGCATAGGCGTGCCATCTTCCTGCTCCAGCACATAGCAGCGCATGCCATGAATTTCACTGGGCTTGCCCAGAGTCATGGTGGCGGAGTGTTTGTCGGTATCCAGGCCAAAGCCGGCCGGTTCTACACCGACCAGGTTGACGTTTTCGTCTTCCAGGAAGGCCGTAAACATGCCGATGGCGTTGGAACCGCCGCCGACGCACGCCGTGACAAAATCCGGCAAACGGCCTTCACGCTGCTGGAACTGCTCACGCGCTTCCTTGCCGATGATGCTCTGGAAGTCGCGCACCATTTTCGGGAAGGGGTGAGGGCCTACCACTGAGCCGATGGCATAAATGAAGTTGTCGGGATCCTTCAGATATTCCTCGAAGGCGCTGTCGACAGCATCTTTCAAGGTGGCTGTGCCGCGCGTCACCGGGATCAGTGTACAGCCAAGAATTTTCATCTTGACCACGTTGGGGTGTTCCTTTTCGATATCCACCTGACCCATGTGAATTTCGCAGGGAATACCCACCAGTGCGCAGGCGGTTGCCAGGGCTACGCCGTGCTGGCCGGCGCCGGTCTCGGCAATTACCTTGGTCTTGCCCATGTACTTGGCCAGCAGGGCTTCACCCAGGCAGTGATTGATCTTGTGAGCACCGGTGTGGTTGAGGTCTTCGCGCTTGAGGAAAATACGAGCCCCACCCAGTTTCTCGCTCAGGCGGCGGGCATAGAATACGGGGCTTGGACGTCCGACATAATCGGTGAACAGATCAGCCAGCTCCTGCTGAAACTCGGGCTGGTGGCGGATCTCTTCGTAGGCCTGGTCAATCTCGTCCATCACCTGCTTCAGCTCGGGCGGAATCAGCTGGCCACCGTATTCACCGAAGTAGCCGTTGGCGTCTGGCATCTGGGAAAACTCGAATCTGCTCATACTCTCTCCATGCACTGAGGCATCTGGCTGCCATCAATCAGTCATATTGGTGCGGTCAGAGACTATAAAACGCAGGCGTGAGGGTGCCAAGGCTGAAGTGATAAAAACTCAACTGAAATCAAAGCCCAGCTGCTCTTCATGGGCGGCTGTGCGGCGATAGCCTCGCTGGCGCTGTTCGCGGCTGATCTGGCGCAGCAACTGCAGCGCTGCCTGATAGGAAGGGGTCAGGGTCTGGTGATAGCACTCCGGCGTCAACCGGTTGCCCTCGCATTGGGTCACGACCCAGTCGCCAGCCAGATCGCGGTAGATCCGGACAACAAGAAAATCATGATTTTTCTGCCAGCGCACAACCAAGGAAGCGTTACCGTTCAATGACCCGAAGGGGGGATAGTCTTATAATGGGGCGCGTGATTGAGCCTGATTCACCGCCATTTGTAAAGCCCCCGGCCTGATAAGGATAGGAACTTGAATACAGCTGAACTGACAATCGTGGCCGATGAGAACATGCCTGCGCTGGAACCTCTGTTTGGCGATTTGGGTCGTCTTGTGCGCCGCTCCGGTCGTGAGCTGTGCCGTGCTGATCTGGCAACTGCGGACATACTGCTGGTGCGCTCTGTGACGCAGGTGAATGAGGCACTCTTGGCCGATACGCCGGTGCGCTTTGTGGGCACGGCCACCATCGGCACGGATCATGTTGATCTGCCCTGGCTGGCGCGGCAGGGTATCGGCTTCAGCAGTGCACCGGGCTCCAACGCTGACTCGGTGGTGGAATATGTGCTCAGCAGCCTGCTGCATCTGGCCGGTGAGCGTGGATTCGATCTGTTTGGCAAGGTGGTAGGCATCATCGGGGTGGGCAATGTGGGGCGTCGTTTGCAGCAGCGACTGGAAGTCATGGGGCTTCAGGTGTTGCTGTGTGACCCGCCAAGGGCCGAGCAGGAAGGTGAAGCGGGCTTTGTCGATCTTGCCACACTGTTGCAACAGGCCGATATCGTCTCTCTGCATACACCGCTGGTCCGTTCCGGCCCCTGGCCAAGCCTGCATCTGTTGAACGCTGAAACACTGGCATTGCTGAAACCGGATGCGATTGTGCTCAATACCGGTCGTGGGCCGGTGATCGATAACCGAGCGTTGCTGGCGTTCAAGCGGCAGCGGCCTGATGTGACGCTGGTACTGGATGTGTGGGAGCATGAGCCCAAGGTCGACCCCGGGCTGGCGGCGCTTTGTGTCATCGCGACCCCGCATATTGCTGGCTATGCGCTGGATGGAAAGATCCGCGGCAGCTGGATGCTCTATCGTGCGCTGTGTGAGCATCTTGGCCGGGCAGCGACAATCGAGCTGGAACAGGTATTGCCCGCCGCCGAGGTGGAATCGCTGGCGCTGTCACCGGATGCCGATCTGCTGACGCCGGTGCGGCTGGTGTATGATCCCTTTCGGGATGATCGTGCCCTGCGTGCTACGCTGTCCCTGTCACCTGAGCAGCAAGGGAAAGCCTTCGATCAGCTGCGGCGCATGTATCCTGAACGCCGAGAATTCGCTACCCTGCGCGTTTCTGCCGATGGGGCACTTGAGCGTCAGCTGGAGGCGCTCGGCTTCGCCACCGATCACCGCTCGGGACAATTGCAACAGACAACGGGTAACGCATGACCGATATGTCCGCCTTCTTGCCAGGCAAAACGCTGAAAACGCTGGCCGAACTGAATCCGGTGATCGGGGAAAAGGTACGCCTGGAGGTGCGCTCACCTCGCCAGCGCTTTGCGGTTCAACTGATTGGGCTGAAGGAAAATCAGAGCCTGCTGGTGACGAGTCCGAAGCCGTCCGGCTCAGGGCTGGTGCATGCCGGAACGCGTTTTACCGCTCGGCTGATGAGCGGCAACTATCTGTGTACCTTCGAAACTCGGCTGCTGCATGTCCAGTCACAGCCATTTCACTACTGGCATCTGGCCTACCCGCAGCAGGTTGAATTGAGAAAGGTGCGCCAGCATAGCCGTGTACCGATGAATCTGGCGGTCAGGATTGAAGCGGATGAGTTTGCGCTGCCCGGTTCAAGCCCGGCCATTACGGCCTGCTGTCGTGACCTCAGCCTGTCGGGTGCACGTATTGATGCTGCCCGCGTTCTCGGTCAGCCCGGTGACTCGCTCTATGTTACCGCACGCGTCAGTGTGGCCGGTATGGATCACATGCTGTTGCTGCCGGCGCGCATCTGTAACCAGTATCAGTCTGCCGCTGGTCTGCTCAATGCCTTCAGTCATGGTGTTGAGTTCATCGACCTGGAAGAGGAAACACGTCTGATTCTGGCGGGTTTTATTTACCAGCAGCAGTTGCTGGATACCGGCTACCTGGAGGAGATGGAAGCATGAGCTTCAGGTTGGGGCTGATCATTAATCCGTTGGCCGGTTTGGGCGGCAGTGTGGCGCTGAAGGGGAGTGATGATGTTGCTGCGCGCGCGCTTGAACTGGGAGCGGTCCCGCGTGCCATTGAGCGTACGCGTATCGCGCTGATGGCCGTCCAGGGCATGGAGATCGAAATACTGACCTGGGAAGGTGATATGGGGGCTGATCTGGCGCGTGAGCTAGGCTTCGTCACTCGGGTTATCGGTACGCCACAGACCGATCCCAGCACCGCTGATGATACTTTGGCTGCGGCGCGAGCGCTGAAGCAGTCCGGTGCTGATCTTATCCTGTTTGCAGGTGGCGATGGGACCGCGCGCAATATCTGCGAAGCGGTGGAAGATACGATCCCGGTACTGGGTGTACCGGCCGGGGTCAAGATTCACTCCGGTGTCTACGCGATAACGCCTGCCGCCGCAGGTGAGCTTTTGGCCATGCTGGTGCGTGGCGAGCTGGTGAGTCTGGGAGGGCAGGAGGTACGCGACCTGGATGAGGATGCGTTTCGTGCCGGGCGGGTGCAGGCGCGTTTTTTTGGTGAGATGAATGTGCCGATCGAGCATCGCTATCTGCAGCATGTCAAAAACGGCGGTGGTCAGGAAGATGAACAGCTGGTGCTGGATGATATAGCCGCCGGCTTTATCGAGCAGATGGAAGCGGACGTAAATTATCTGATCGGTTCCGGCACCACTGTGGCGGCCATCATGGATGCGCTGGGGCTTGAGAATACCCTGCTCGGTGTCGATCTTGTGCGTAACGGCGAACTGCTTGCATCGGACTGCAGTGCCCGGGAGCTGGAACGGTTGACCGCAGATCAGCCCGTTCAGATCGTCATTACCCTGATAGGAGGGCAGGGGCATATCATCGGCCGTGGCAATCAGCAGCTGAGCCCAGAGTTGCTCAGGCGTGCCAGTCTCTATGTGGTGGCGACCAAAACCAAGCTGAATGCACTTGATGGACGGCCACTGATCGTCGACAGTGGCGACCCTGAGCTGGATGCCTCGCTGGCAGGGCTGGTTCAGGTGCATACAGGCTACCGCGATGCCGTACTTTACCCCGTTGCCGAACCGGCAAATCAGTAATCACACGGACAACCTTCTCTGAAGCTGAAAAGGCGCCTGTCGAGGCGCCTTTTCGTTTTTGTGTCTAGCGGCCGAACTGCTTCAGGTGTGCAATTCGGTCATCCAGCGGTGGGTGGCTGGCGAACAGGGCCATGAACCCCTGCTTCATGTGGCTGCTGATGCCAAAGGCGGTCAGCTGACCTTCCAGCTGATCGGGCATGCCGTACTCGGCCTTCAGGCGCTGCAGTGCACCGATCATGGCATGGGGGCTCGCCAGTTGGGCGCCTGCTTCATCGGCACGGTACTCGCGGCGGCGAGAGAACCAGGCCACGATGGTGGAAGCAATGATGCCGAAGATGATCTCGAATACGAAGGTGGTGATGTAGAAGCCGATCCCAACCCCGCCGCCCTGTTCACCACGGCGCAGGAAGGAATCCACGGCATAGCCAACAATGCGGGCAAAGAACATCACAAATGTGTTCACGACGCCCTGTATCAGCGCCAGTGTTACCATGTCGCCGTTGGCCACATGCCCAATTTCGTGGGCCAGCACCGCACGGATCTCTTCGGGGCGAAAGCGCTGCATCAGGCCGGCACTGACCGCAACCAGCGCGTCATTTTTGTTCCAGCCGGTCGCAAAGGCGTTGGCCTGCTGTGCGGGGAAGATGCCGACATCCGGCATTTTGATGCCCGCTTTCTGTGACAGCTCTGCAACGGTATCCAGCAGCCAGCGCTCCTGTTCGGTGCGAGGCTGTTCGATCAGCTGGGTGCGGGTCGACATCTTGGCCATCATTTTGGACAGCAGCAGCGAAATGATGGAGCCTGCAAAACCGAACACGGCACAGAAAATCAGCAGTGAGGTCAGGTTAAGGCCCGTACCGCTGAGGTAGTGGTCAACCCCGAGCAGGTTCAGCGTGACGCTGGCAACCAGAATGACAGCCAGGTTGGTGGCCAGAAAGAGTGCAATTCTCATCATGGTGGTTAAAGGTTCCTGAAGTTGGGTTTGCCCATTAGATGGGGGTACTGTGCGTTAGTTTCAATCAGCGCGCTGTGTTGGACAATAAAATTATGCTTCCGCTCCGGCCTCCGAATTGCCACATAAATTGGTATCATGGGCGGCCGTTCAGAGTTTAAGCAGTTGGGAGTAACGCGTGATCTGTATCGACCTTGAAGCCAGTGGTCTTGCCTCGGACTCCTATCCGATCGAGATTGCCTGGGCCTGTGCCGAAACAGGTCGCAGTGACAGCTTTCTGATCAACCCCGAGTCTGTACCGGGCTGGACCTATTGGGATGAATTTGCAGAAGAGCTGCACGGCATTGAACCAGAACTGCTGCTGCAGGAAGGGATCGGGGCCGATGAGGCCTGTCAGCGTCTGAATCAGGCGCTTGAGGGTGAGCAGGTGGTCAGTGATGCGTTTGATTATGATGGTTTCTGGCTGCGTCGGCTGTATCGAGCCACTGGCATGCAGCCAGCTTTTCGGCTGGTAGGACTTGATGCCGTACTCAGTGGCGAGCAGCGCATCCAGTATCAGTTTATCGCCCGTACCCAGTTTCGCAGGCATCGGGCGATGCGAGATGTGGAGGATCTGATCAGCGCCATTCGCACGGTGCTGCATGAATCCCCCTAGCGCTCACGCGTTGGCGACTTGCTGGTCGATCACGCCGCGCAGCTCTTCGTAGGTGTCCACGTTCTCGGGCGAGAAATACAGCTTGTAGTACTGTCGCTCCACCAGTCGACCCTTGTTTCCGTTGATGGTTTCCTTATAGGTCGCGTACAGGTAGGTCATCTGCAGGTGGATGACCCGCGTCTGCAATGGAAGCTCGATATCGTGACCTTCCAGATCCTGACGTACCTTGCGATCTTTGATGGTATAGAAGGATGCTTCCGCAACCTGGCTCAGGTTGAGCAGGAAGTTGGATGTGACCGGAACCAGACGGCCTTTCTCAAGACCGTTGTGTTCCATCTGGATACCGCAGTTTTTCTTGATCTTGATAAACATGATGACTCTCTGTCATGGGTGTTGGACTGTCTTGAGTATATGTCATTCAGGTGACATTTTGCTGACAACCCGAGCGGGTTGTCAGCGGTCGCATCACTGCTCGTAGGTGCGCAGGAAACTGGCGATGCGTTCGATGGCATCGGTGAGCAGGTCTTTTGAGGGCAGGAATACCAACCTGAAATGTTGGGTGTCAGGGTAGTTGAAGCCGCTGCCCTGTACGATCAGCACCTTCTGCTGCTGCAGCAGATCAAGTGCAAATTTCTCGTCATTGCGAATCGGGTAACGCGTCGGGTCCAGTTTCGGGAACAGGTACATGGCGCCCTTGGGCTTGACGCAGGAGACACCGGGAATGTCGTTCAACATCTCCCAGGCCAGAGTGCGTTGCTCGTAGAGGCGCCCGCCAGGCACGATCAGTTCATTGATGCTCTGGTAGCCGCCCAGTGCTGTCTGGATGGCGTGCTGCGAAGGCACGTTGGCACACAGGCGCATGTTGGACAGCATCTCAAATCCTTCGATCAGATCACGGGCACGGTGTTTCGGGCCGCTGATGATCATCCAGCCGGACCGGAACCCGGCTGCGCGGTAGGTTTTGGACAGGCCGTTGAAGGTGATGCACAGCACGTCATCAGCCAGTGAGGCCAGTGAGGTGTGTTGCTCGCCATCGTAGAGGATCTTGTCGTAGATCTCGTCGGCAAACACGATCAGCTTGTGCTCGCGGGCCAGCTCCAGAATCTCCAGCAGCAGTGATTCCGGATAGAGTGCTCCGGTGGGGTTGTTCGGGTTGATGACGACAATGCCACGGGTGTTGGGGGTGATCTTGCTGCGAATGTCGTCGATGTCCGGGTACCAGTCCTGCTGCTCATCACAGATGTAATGTACCGGGTTGCCGCCGGCCAGACTCACCGCCGCTGTCCAGAGCGGGTAGTCCGGTGCCGGAATCAGCATTTCGTCGTTATCGTTGAGCAGCCCCTGCATTGACATGACGATCAGCTCGGATACGCCGTTGCCGATGTAGATGTCGTCAATGCCCACATTGCGGATGTTCTTGCGCTGACACTCCTGCATGACCGCCTTGCGCGCCGAAAACAGGCCCTTGGAGTCGCAATAACCCTGTGAGGCGGGCAGGTTCAGGATGACGTCCTGCACGATCTCTTCCGGTGCCTCAAACCCCCAGGGGGCCGGGTTGCCGATATTAAGCTTGAGGATGCGGTGACCTTCCTCTTCGAGGCGCTTGGCCTCCTGCAGGACGGGGCCGCGAATATCGTAGCAGACGTTGATCAGCTTGTTCGATTTGCGAATGACAGACATCTTCTCGTTCCTGAGCTCCAGGCGCGACGGGCGGGCGTATGCATCTGGCCGAGCGTGGCACTGACTGGACAGCAAAATTAAAGTGACCAATCATACGCGCTCGGCACTGGTCGTGACAATGGCGGCCCGGTCCCGCTTGAGCAACAAACTGATCTGTTTTCAGACCTGATTTCAACAGGAGAGGATACCCATGAAAAGCTGGCCGGAACTGTGTGAACAGGCGCTTAATCTGCATCCAGAGCGCAGACTCGATGAGATGCTTGGGTCACTGCCTTCAGATTCGGCAGTGCTGGCTGCACTGAGTGATGACAGGGTGTTTTCCGTAATGACCCGGCGCATCTTTCGCGCCGGCCTCAAGCATTCTCTGGTTGATGCCAAATGGCCGGCGTTTGAGCAGGCCTTTTTCGGCTTTAACCCGGAAGCCGTGCAGGAAATGAGTGATGAGGCGCTGGAGCAGCTGATGCATAACCCTCAGCTGATCCGTCATTTTGGCAAGATCAAGGCGACCCGCGCCAATGCAGTGCTGATGACCGATCTGGCGCGTGAATATGGCAGTGTCGCGGGCATGATCGCCCAGTGGCCGGAAGACAATATCGTCGGCCTGTGGCAGTTGTTCAAAAAGCGTGGCAAGCAGCTGGGCGGCAATTCGGGTGCCTACTTTCTACGCATGCTCGGCAAAGATACCTTTATCCTGACCGATGATGTGGTGGTCGCGTTGAAGGCGCAGGGTGTGGTCAGCAAGCGGCCTGCCGCACAGCGTGATCTTGAGCAGGTGCAGGAGGCTTTCAATCGGCTGCGAGAGCAGTCGGGTCGTCCCCTGTGCCAAATCAGCCGCTTGCTGGCATGCAGTATTGGTTGATCAGCTGTCGATATCGGGCAGTTTCAACGGTGTCAGACGATCAAGAAAATCGGCCAGGCAATCCGAGATCCGTTCCAGTGGCGCCTTGCCGGCTCGCTCCAGCCATATGCTGCCGTCCGTGTTATCGACGCTGAAGAAACGGTCGGTATCCGGCTCCAGAGTGGCAAAAAACAGGGTAAGGGGGCGTTTCTGCTTCTGTTTGCTCAGAGCATGGCCAATCAGGTTTCCACGCAAGCGTTCGAAGTCTTCCCGGTTCCAGATCTGGAGCAGGCTGACTTCTCGCCCGTCGGGCAGCTGGGCCGGAATATGATCCGACCAGTAGCGGCTGTAGAAGGTGATAACGGATGGGTGTACCGGTTGCTCAAAGGCGTTGCTCAGTCCCTCGAACAGCTCTGTGCCATCAGTATTCAGCACGGGGCGCCAGAGTACCTGTACGCCAGTCGCGGCCTCTTGCTGGTAACAGGGGCTGGGCCAGTCGGGGTCGTACGGGGTGAGCGGCCAGCTGTCGGGCTGGTGCAGATTGGTCAGGCGTTGCATGAAGGCGTCCAACGCCTTTGCAGTGTGGTTGTCGGCAACTGAAGTCATGGCTATGCTTTCGATTGGTTTCTGATTCGGCCACACTCTGTCTTATACATGGCAACGCTGCAAGCGGCCCGGCCCCCTGTTGAATCGCCATGCAGATGGGCGGGTGGAAAATAAAAAAATCTCCGATAAACGATTGACAACGCAGGCCAACTCCTTAAAATGCGCACCTCATTCACGGGGTGTGTCTAGACACGCCGAGATGTGAATGAAAGCGAGTGGAGCGGTAGTTCAGTTGGTTAGAATACCTGCCTGTCACGCAGGGGGTCGCGGGTTCGAGTCCCGTCCGTTCCGCCAACACTGAGAGAAGAAAGG